>NZ_JQMO01000003.1:4506539-4806975 GCF_000744785.1 Kitasatospora azatica KCTC 9699
CCGGCCGGTCCATAGCCGATGCGCAGCAGCATCTGCGGGGCGCAGCGGCCGTGTTCCGGGTCAGCCATCCGCGCACGCAGGTCCGGTGTCGGAGGTACGCCGGGTTCAGCTGCGCCGAGGACCGTCGGTGCCGGGCCGGCGGGCGGCCCGTCCGGTCCAAACGGGTTCCAGCTCGGCCCAGGCGCGCTGCCAGGCAGTGTCGGCACGGTGGTCCAGCGATCGAAGGCGCAGGCCCAGGCCGGCGGCGATGAGGACGAACAGGAGGCCCACGGCGAGCAGGCCCACGATGACGGCGTCGGAGACGAGGTCGGCGGTGCCGGCCGGGGCGGTGGTCAGCCTGCCAGTGTCGGCGACCCAGACGCCGACGGTGGAGCCCGCCTGGGCCTGTCGGCTGACGCCCACGGTGCCGGACTGCTGTTGCCCGGCGGGGTACGTCCAGGCGGCCGTGGCCTGGTAGCGGGGGGCCGCGGTGTCGGTTGTGTCGGTCGTGGTGCTGGTCGAGGTGAGCAGGACGGCGTTCAGGTGGTGCAGGCGGGTCGCCGCCGCAGCGACGCGATGCTCGGCCGAGTCGAAATCGGTCCACGCGGCGGTAGCACCGAGCATGAGGGCCAGGGCGGTGGCCACGGCGGCGAGGAGCCCGGCTCGGCTGCGGGCCCGGTCCTCGGGCCGGGCCAGCTCGTTGCGTTCGGCGCCGAGTGCCCGGCACAGGCCGCGGCGCCACGGGCGGATGGGAGGGGTGCGGGGAGTGCGGGTCATGGTCGGACTGCCCTTCGGCGGTGGGTGAGCGGCTGGGAACGGGCGAGGCGGGCTCAGGCGTGCGGGATCACCGCGACCGGGGCGGCGGCGTGGTGGAGCACGGCGTGGGTGACGGGACCGAGCCGCATGCCCAGGGGGTGGTGGCGGTCGTGGCGGCCGACGATGACCAGGTCGGCGCCTTCACCGGCTGTGACGACGGCGCGGGCCGCGCTGCCGTGCCGGACCTCGACGACGAGCGGGACGTCCGGGTGAGCAGCTCGCCCCGCGGCGAGCGATTCGGTGAGCAGGCGTTTCACGGCGGCCTCCCGCGCGGCGATCTCCGAGCGCGGCGGAACCCAGCTGGTGGCGGCCCACAGCGGCACCGGATCCCAGCCGTGGACGGCCCGCAGGCGCACGCCGCGCCGGGCGGCCTCGGCGAAGGCGAAGTCGACTACGGCGCCGGCGGATTGACGGGTGTCGACCCCGACGACGACCTCGCCCCGGGACACCGCGCCGTTGTGGGCCGAGGCGGGCCGGTCGGCCCGGACCAGGACCGCCGGGGCGTTGACGCGAGCCGCCACCGCCAGTGCGACCGAGCCGGTCAGCAGGCCGGCGAAGCCGCCGAGGCCGCGTGAGCCGAGTACGAGGAGTTCCTGGCCTTCAGCCGCCTTGACCAGCGCGTCGACCGGATCGTCTCCGATCACGGCGGTCTCGATGACGAGCCCGGGGTGGTCAAGGCGGATGCGCTCGGCGCACTCGGACAGCGCCCGGAGCGCGGCCGGGCGCAGGTCGCCGGGCCGGAAGTCGCCGGTGTCCTCGGCGTCCTGTGGGCTGAGCCAGGGCCAGGCGTGCAGCAGCCGCAGCGGAGCGCCACGGCGTTGCGCTTCCCCGGCGGCCCAGGAGGCCGCGCTCTGGCTGCTCGGGGATCCGTCGATCCCGGTCAGGACATGGCGGGTCATCAGTGCTCTCCTCCAGGTCGTCGGCTGACCCTGCGGTCAGGACGTCTGCTCGGTCCTTCGCTGAGAGAACTCTCTCGGTGGGGATCCGGTCGGGCCCAGGGACCGACCGGACCGAGGGGTGGGCCAGTGGTCCCTGGCCGCAGCGGATCCCGGGCTGGTGGGGCCCCGGGACCAGTGGGGCGTGGGGAGGGGACCGGTGGCGCCGTGAACAGGGCCCGATGGTCCCTGGGGTGACCGTCGGTCGGGACCTCAGGATCTTCACCGTGAGCGACGGACGCACCGGTGTCCGTCTCCCCGGAGCACATCGCAAAGGAGTACTCGATGTCCGCACACGGTCGCGGAAGAACACAGCAGGGCAAGCCGGTTGACGGAACCGCAGGAGCAGGCGGCGGCTTCGGGCTTCCCGCCGCGACCGCGCTGGTGGTCGGCAGCGTCATCGGTACCGGGGTGTTCGCGCTGCCGTCCGCGCTGGCACCGTACGGGCCGATCGCGCTGGTGGCGTTCGTGCTGGTGACGATCGGCGCGCTGGCACTGGCGATGGTCTTCGGGCGGTTGTCGGAGCGGGTGCCGGGAAGTGGCGGACCGTACGTCTACGCCCGGGAGGCGTTCGGCGAGTTCGCCGGGTTCCTGACCGCCTGGTCGTACTGGATCACGGCCTGGGCCGGGAACGCGGCCATCGCGGTGGCCTGGGTCGGCTACGTCGAGGTGTTCGTCAACAAGGGCCACCACACCTGGGGTTCGGCCGGGATCGCGCTGGCGGGCCTGTGGCTTCCGGCGATCGTCAACCTGACCGGTGTGCGCAACATCGGCGCCTTCCAGGTGGTGACCACGGCGCTGAAGTTCCTGCCGCTGGCGTTCATGGCAACGGCCGGCCTGCTCTTCATCAAGGCGGGGAACTTCGGCGCGTTCAACGCGAGCGGCGGCTCGGCGCTGGGCGCCGTGTCGGCCGCCGGAGCGATCGCGCTGTTCAGCTACATCGGCCTGGAGACCGCCTCGGTGGCGGCCGGCCGGGTCCGGGAGCCGAAGCGGAACGTGCCGCGGGCCACCGTGTACGGCACGCTGGCCTGCGCCGCGATCTACCTCCTCGGCACCCTGGCGGTCTTCGGTACCGTGTCGCACACCCGACTCGGCTCCTCCACCGCGCCGTTCACCGACGCCATGAACAACATCGCGGGCGGCCACTGGGCCGGCAACCTGGTCGCCGCCGCGGCGATCATCTCCGGCCTCGGCGCACTGAACGGCTGGACCCTGATCTGCGCCGAGATGCCGCTGGCGGCGGCCCGCGACGGGCTCTTCCCGGCCGCCTTCGCCGGCACCCGCGGGCCCGGCGCGGTGCCGGCCTTCGGCATCGTCTCGGCCACCGTCCTGGCCTCGGTGCTGACCGTGGTCAGCTACACCCGCTTCACCAAGGTCTTCACCGAGATCGTGCTGCTGAGCGTGCTCACCGCCGTCATCCCGTACCTGGTCTCGGCCGCCGCCCAGCTGTCCTGGCTGGTGGTGCGCGGCCGTCAGCAACTGGAGCGGCGGCGCTTCGCCCGCGACGTCACCGTTGCGCTGCTCGCCCTCGCCTTCTCGTACTGGTCGATCCAGGGCAGCGGCTACCAGACCGTCTACTACGGCCTGTTCACCATCCTGCTCGGCATCCCCGTCTACATCTGGCTGAAGCGCCCGAAGACCGCGGCCCAGACCGCAGCCTTGACCGGACCCACCGAGGCCGAGCCCGCAGGCCCCACCGCTGCGCCCCTGCCGAAGGCGGCCCGCGCCGCCCACCCGGTGGGCCTGCCGACCATCCTGCGCCGTGCGCTGACCGCACGTCATCAGCACTGAACCCCGAAGGAGCACCACCCATGTCCACCATGCGTGTCGATTCCGAGGCGGGCCGCCTGCGCCAGGTGATCCTGCACCGCCCGGGACTGGAACTGTCCCGGCTGACCCCGCGCAACGTCGACGAGCTGCTCTTCGATGACATCCTGTGGGCCAAGCGGGCCCGCGAGGAGCACGACGCCTTCGCCCAGGTGCTGCGCGACCACGGCGTGCGCGTCCACCACTACGCCGACCTGTTCGCCGAGACGCTCGACCTCGCTCCGGCCAGAGCCTGGTTGCTCGGCCAGGTCGTCACCCCGGCCACCGTCGGCCCCGCCCTGGTGGAGCCGGTCCACGAGCTGTGCCGGCAACTCGACGGCCAGACCCTGGCCGAGTACCTGATCGGCGGCGTCCTCAAGACCGATCTGCCGCTGCGCAACCCGCACAGCCTGGTCTGGCGCACGCTCGGCGAGCAGGACTTCGCGCTGCCGCCACTGCCCAACCACCTCTTCCCGCGCGACAACTCCTGCTGGATCGGCGGCCGTTACAGCCTCAACCCGATGGCCAGGCCCGCCCGCCGCCGGGAGACCCTGCACACCGCCGCGATCTACCGCTTCCACCCGCTGTTCGCGCAAGCCCCGCCCCCGCTGCTCGACGGCACCACCACGGCTCCCGGCCTGAGCCTGGAGGGCGGCGACGTGCACGTGCTCGCACCGGGTGTGGTCATGGTCGGGATGGGAGAGCGCACCACCGCCCAGGCCGTCGAAGCCCTGGCCCAGCAGCTGTTCCTGACCAACACCGCGCACCGGCTGATCGCGGTGCGGCTCCCGGAAAGCCGCGCGTTCATGCACCTGGACACCGTCATGACGATGATCGCCCGCGACACCTTCGCCGTCTATCCGGGCCTGGCCGACCGGCTGCACTCCTGGACCCTCACCCCCGCCCCCGAGCGCCCCGCAGGCTTCGACGCCACCCCCGACACCGACCTGGCCGCCTCCCTCGCCGAGGCGCTCGGCCTGGACAAGGTCAGCCTCCTGTCCGCAGAGCAGGACGTGCGGGCCGCCGAGCGCGAGCAGTGGGACGACGGCAGCAACTTCCTCGCCCTCGAACCCGGTGTGGTCGTCGGCTACGAGCGCAACACCACCACCAACACCCACCTGCGCAAGCAGGGCATCGAGATCGTCACCATCGCCGGATCCGAGCTGGGCCGCGGCCGCGGCGGCCCGCGCTGCATGAGCTGTCCCGTCCAGCGCGACCCCGCCAACTAACTGTCCCCCAGGAGGAATCCGTCATGACCGCCAACCTGCACGGCCGCCACTACCTGCGCGAACTCGACTTCACCGCGGCCGAGATCCACCAGCTGCTCGACCTCGCCGCCGACCTCAAGGCCGCTCGCGCGGCCGGCACCGAGCGCCGGCACCTCACCGGCAGGCGCCTCGCGCTGATCTTCGAGAAGAACTCCACCCGCACCCGCTGCGCCTTCGAAGTCGCCGCCGCCGACCAGGGCGCCACCACCACCTACCTCGGCCCCGACAGCTCCCACATCGGCCACAAGGAGTCGGTGGCCGACACCGCCCGGGTGCTCGGGCGGATGTACGACGGCATCGAGTACCGCGGCTTCGCCCAGGACACCGTCACCGAACTCGCCCACCACGCCGGCGTGCCGGTCTACAACGGCCTCACCGACGAGTGCCACCCCACCCAGAGCCTGTGCGACGTGTTCACCATGCGCGAGCACAGCCGCAAGCCGCTGGAGCAGATCTCCTTCTGCTACCTGGGCGACGCCCGCAACAACACCGCCAACTCGCTCATGGTGATGGGCAGTCTGCTCGGCATGGACGTGCGGATCGCCGCCCCGCGCGAGCTGTGGCCCGACCCGCTGCTGGTCTCCGAGTGCCTGCTGCTCGGGCAGGAGAGCGGCGCCCGCTTCACCCTCACCGACCGGGCCGAGGACGCCGTGCGCGGCGCCGACTACCTCTACACCGACGTCTGGGTCTCGATGGGCGAGGACCACGACCGGTGGAAGGAGCGCATCGACCTGCTGCTCCCGTACCAGATCAACGCCAAGACCATGGCCGCCACCGGCAACCCGGACACCGCCCTTCTGCACTGCCTGCCGGCCCTGCACGACCGGCGCACCGACCTCGGCGCCGAACTCGCCACCGAACACGGCCTGGAGGGCCTGGAGGTCACCGACGAGGTCTTCGAGTCGCCCGCCTCCCTGGTCTTCACCCAGGCGGAGAACCGCATGCACACCATCAAGGCGATCCTCGTCGCCACCCTCGGGAGGGACTGACCATGCGCATCGTCGCCGCCCTCGGCGGAAACGCCCTGCTCCAGCGGGGCGAACACCCCGACGCCGCCGTCCAGCAGCACCACATCCATGACGCCGCCCGATCACTGGCCGAACTCGTCCTCGCCGGAAACGAACTCGTGATCACCCACGGCAACGGGCCGCAGATCGGCCTGCTCGCCGTCGAGAGCGAGAGCGACCCGGCCCTGACCGTCCCCTACCCGCTGGACATCCTCGGCGCGCAGACCCAGGGCATGATCGGCACCCTGCTCGCCCGCGAACTCACCGGCCGCCTGCCCGGCCGCGCCGTCACCGCCCTGGTCACCCACACCGAGGTCGACCCCCACGATCCCGCCTTCAAGCACCCCGACAAGTTCATCGGCGGCCAACTCACCGACCATCAGGCCAGGATGATGGAGCTCGACCGCGGCTGGACCTGTGCCCGCGACGGCGACCACCTGCGGCGCACGGTCCCTTCGCCCCTGCCGAAGGCGATCACCGAGGTGCCCGCCGTCCGCGCTCTGCTGGCGACCGGAGCCGTCGTGATCGCCGCCGGCGGCGGTGGCATCCCGGTCGTCCGCAACCCGGACACCGGCCAGGTGCGGGGCGTGGAGGCCGTGGTCGACAAGGACCGCACCGCCGCCCTGCTCGCCGAACAGCTCGACGCCGACGCCCTGTTGATCCTCACCGACGTCACCCACGTGTTCACCCGCTTCGGCGCGGCCCACCCCGGCCCGCTCACCACCGTCACCCCCAGCCGGCTGCACGAGCTCGACCTGCCCGCCGGCTCGATGCGTCCCAAGGCCGAGGCCGCCGCGGCGTTCGCCGAACGGACCGGCAACCTCGCCGCCATCGGCCCGCTGGACGACGCCCTCGGCGCGCTCCTCGGCACCACCGGCACCACGGTCCGCGCACTGCCCGCGCCGGGTGGTCGGGGACCTGCGGCCCTGCCGGCAGGACCTGCGGCCCACGGCCCCGCCGCACCGCACGCGGCAGCCTGAACCCACCACGAAGGGAACTGTGATGAACCGTCTGCAGACCGGGCCCACCACCGATGTCCTGGTGGAGACCCGCGGCGAGGTCACCCTGGCCGCACCCGACTACGCCCGGACGAAGATGCTCGCCGTGCTGGCGCGGCTGGACGAGCCGGTCCTCGCCGCCCGGGTGAAGCTCACCCAGGAGGCCAACCACGCGATGGCCAAGCCGTCGCTCGCCCAAGCCATCGTGGACCTGAACGGCAGGCCGGTTCGGGCCCACGTGGCCGCCGCCACCATGCAGGAGGCCGTCGACCTGCTCCAGGACCGCCTGAACGCCCGGATCGCCCGCGTCCGCCACCACCGGGAGCACCACCGCCACCACGCGAGCGCACCGGTCGGCCTGCCGGACGGCGCCCGACACGAGCACCGCCCGCAGCGCCACGCCCGCGGTGAACAGGAGCGGCGGATCGTGCGGCACAAGTCCTACAGCCTGGCGCGGCAGACGGCCTGGGAGGCGGTGTTCGAACTGGAAGCCATGGACTACGACTTCCACCTGTTCACCGACGCGGCGAGCGGCTGCGACAGCGTGGTCCACCGCGACCCGGCCGACGACGGGTACCGGCTGACCACCACCGACCCGCAGGCCGAACCGGTGCCCGGGCTGCCGGTGACCACGCTCGACGTGCCGCAGCTCGATGCGGCCGACGCGGTCGCGCGCCTGGACCTCAGCGGCCTGCCGTTCGTGTTCTTCACCGACGCTGCCACCGGCCGCGGGAATGTGCTGTACCACCGCTACGACGGCCACTACGGCCTCATCACTCCCGTGCTGTAGAGGCATGGGTCAGGCCCGGCGGCCGTGGGGGTTCGGCCGGGCACGAAGAGCAGAGCCGGGGACGGTGTGGGGCCGTCCCCGGCTCTCGCGTGCCCGCTGCACGGTGGCGGGGAACCCGGTCAGCGCAATTGCCCGGTGGGTCTTGCCTCGTCGGTCCGGCGCGCTGCTTGCGCCGTGCGCCGGCGGCGCAGCTCCGGTGGCGTGGCAGCGGTTCGCGTCGGACACGGTCCACTCGTCCAGGACTCCACGGCACTGGGCGGCGGTGACGGGTGGCAGGTCACGTTCCCGGCCGATCCGGGCGGATCACCGTCAGGTGCCGGGTCCGGCGAACGCCCTCGGAAGGTCGGTACAGGCCGGGACAGCGAAGAGGGTGGTGGACGCCCGGGCTTGCCGGAGTCCACCACCCTCGATGTTGTGGGCGGGTCAGTCGTGCGGGACGACAGCTACAGGTGACTGCGCGTGGTGGAGTACGGCGTGAGCGACCGGCCCGAGCCGCATGCCGGCGTGGTGGTGCGGGCGGCGCCGGCGGCCCACCACGAGGAGTTCCGCGTCGGCGCAGGCATCGACCAGGGCCGCCGCTCCGCTGCCGATCCGGCTGTCCCGGACCACCACGACCTCGGGGTACTTCTCCTGCCAGCCGGTCATCGCCAGCGTGAGGAGTTCGTCCTCGATCGTCCGGAACTGCTCGGCCTCCGGCTGCGGGGGCACCCAGCCGGCGTAGCCCCACACCGGCGGCGGCGTCCAGCCGTGCACGGCGCGTAGCACCGCGCCGCGCCGGACGGCCTCGCGGAAGGCGAAGTCGAGGACGTCCGCGGCGGGCTCGCGGGTGTCGACACCGACGACCACCTCGGGTCCGTCGGGCTGGGCGGGGCGCTCGGTCTCGCCGGAGCGGACCAGCACGGTGGGGACCTCGCTGCGGGCGGCGACGGCCAGACCGATGGAGCCGACCATGAGTCCGCCGAAGCCGCCGAGCCCGCGGGAGCCGAGGACCAGCATGTGAGCGTCGGCGGCCGCGTCGACCAGCACGTCGACCGGCTCGCCGCCCCCGATCAGCTCGGCGCGGATCTCCAGGCTCGAATGGGTGATCCGGATCGCCTGCTTGGCGTCGGACAGCATGCGTGTGGTCAGGGCGCGGACATCAGCCGGTTGGCCGGGGTCGGCGTGGAGGTCGTCGAGCCAGGTCTGGGCGTGGACCAGGCGCAGCGGAAGGCCCTGGCGGGCGGCCTCGTCGGCCGCCCAGCGGGCGGCGGCGATGCTCTGCGCCGAGCCGTCGATCGCGGCGAGCAGGTGGTCGGCCATGGGTGAATCCTTTCCGGAGTGGGGTACGCGGGACGCGTGATCGTGTCGGGCCAGTCTTCGTGGGCGCGGGTTGTCGGACCAGGGCCGGCCGGTGCCCGGCGCGCGGTCCGAAGGTCCTGTAGCGGGCACCGGCCCGGTTGCGGTGTTCACGCGAAGGCGGTCCGCAGGGCCCGCAGGGCTGTGGCGGGTTCGGCGAGCGCGTGGTGGACCGGCGGGATGGGCGGCTTGAGGCCGAGCAGCTGGTAGACGGCGTGCATGGCGCCGCGCACGGAGTACTCGACGGTGAAGACGACGTCCTCGGGGATCTCGACGTACTGGCCGAGGAAGGCGAAGTTGCGGGCGCCGTGCGGGATCACGCGCGGGCGGTCGTGAACGGCGCGGCGGGCGAACTGGCTGGTGATGTAGGGCATCATCACCGTGGTCACGGTCGTGGTGGCGCGGACCTCGTCGGCGATGGCCTCGAAGCCGAGCTGGCCCAGGAGTTCGCTGAGGATCTCCTGCCCGGTGCACTCGGCCATGGCCTTGCCGGTGTGCTCGCCGGGGTGTCGATGAACAGGCCGTAGCCCCACAGGGTGAACACATCGTCCGGCTGCCCGTCGAAGTGCGGCGGGCGGGGGACGACGATCGACATCAGCCAGGGCGAGTCCTTGAAGGTCATCAGGGCGCCCGTGCCCGGGGCGTTGCCGCTGAACTCCTCGATCCGCTTCAGCAGCGGATGTCGCCGTCCCGGATCAGGAAGGCCGCGGCGGCCAGGGCGGCGATCCCGCCGCCGACCAGGTAGGCATTCGTCTGACGCGCACTGTCGATCATGTCGTGTTCCGTTCGTTCGCTGAGGCCGGCCCTGCGACAAGTCAGCAGGGGGTGCCGCCAGCCTCCGCTGGCGCCTCCGCCGGCGCAGGCGCGCGGGCCGACGGGCCCCGCGCTCCAGGGCCGTTCGTCCTCGGCGTTGCGCCCATCACGCCCCGCCCGGGTTGTGCGGGAGGTTCGGCTGGGCCGCAAGTCCCTCTCCCAGCCGCTGGGCCATGACCCGGTCGGCCCTGTGTCCGGCCGGGTGCGGGGCGTGACGATGGACATGGCCCGCCGTCGGCGGCCAGCGAAGTCGACCGATTCCCAAGGAGACCGCCGCCATGACCGTGACCGCTTCAACGCCCGGAGAGCCGGACGAGGCCGAGCTGCGGGCGCTCGATGCCCACTGGCGGGCAGCCAACTACCTGGCGGCCGGTCAGATCTACCTGATGGCCAACCCGCTGCTGCGCGAGCCGCTGGCACCCGAGCACATCAAGCCCCGCCTGCTGGGCCACTGGGGCACCTCGCCGGGCCTGAACCTCGTGTACACCCACCTGAACCGGGTGATCTCGCGGCGTGACGTGGACACCGTCTGCGTCTGGGGCCCCGGCCACGGCGGCCCGGCGGTGCTGGCCGGCTCCTGGCTGGACGGCAGCTACACCGACACCTACCCGTCCGTCACCCGCGACGAGGCCGGGATGGCGAAGCTGTTCCGGCAGTTCTCCTTCCCCGGCGGAGTTCCCAGCCACGTCGCCCCCGAGACTCCCGGCTCCATCCACGAGGGCGGCGAACTCGGCTACGCCCTCTCGCACGCCTACGGAGCCGCCTTCGACAACCCCGCCCTGCTGGTCGCCTGTGTGATCGGCGACGGCGAGGCCGAGACCGGCCCGCTGGCCGCCTCATGGCACGGTAACAAGTTCCTCGACCCGGTCCACGACGGCGCCGTGCTGCCGGTCCTGCACCTGAACGGCTACAAGATCGCCAACCCGACGGTGCTCTCCCGGCTGCCCGAGGCCGAACTCGACGCCCTGCTGCGCGGCTACGGCCACGACCCGCTGTACGTCACCGGCGCGGACCCGATGGCCGTGCACCGCGCGATGGCCGCCGCGATGGACACCGCACTCGACAAGATCGCCGCCATCCAGTACGAGGCCCGCACCGACGGCTCCACCCGGCGCCCGCACTGGCCGCTGATCGTGTTGCGCACGCCCAAGGGCTGGACCGGCCCGCACGAGGTGGACGGTGTGCCGGTCGAGGGCACCTGGCGGGCCCACCAGGTGCCGCTCGACCAGGTCCGTGACAACCCTGAGCACCTCGCGCAGCTGGAGGCCTGGCTGCGCTCGTACCGGCCGGAGGAGCTCTTCGACGAGCACGGTAAGCCCACCGCGCAGGTGCTCGCCTGCCTTCCCGAGGGCCGCCGCCGTCTCGGCGCCAATCCGCACGCCAACGGCGGCCTGCTGCTGCGCGAGCTGCCCCTGCCCGCCCTGGAGCGCTACGCCGTCCCGGTCGACAAGCCCGGAGCCACCCTCCACGAACCCACCCGCGTCCTCGGCGACCTGCTCGAACAGGTGATGGCCGACACCGCCGAGCGCCGCGACTTCAGGATCGTCGGACCGGACGAGACCGCCTCCAACCGCCTCCAGGCCGTCTACGCCGCCACCGGCAAGGCATGGCAGGCCGACACCCTGCCCACCGACGAGCACCTGGCCCGCGACGGCCGGGTGCTGGAGATCCTCTCCGAACACACCTGCCAGGGCTGGCTGGAGGGCTACCTGCTCACTGGCCGCCACGGCCTCTTCTCCTGCTACGAGGCGTTCGTCCACATCGTCGACTCGATGGTCAACCAGCACATCAAGTGGCTGCGCACCAGCCGAGAGATCCCCTGGCGTGCGCCGATCGCCTCGCTCAACTACCTGCTCACCTCGCACGTCTGGCGCCAGGATCACAACGGTTTCTCGCACCAGGACCCCGGCTTCGTCGACCACGTGCTCAACAAGAGCCCCGAGGCCGTGCGGGTCTACTTCCCGCCGGACGCCAACACCCTGCTCGCGGTCGCCGACCACGTTCTGCGCAGCCGCGACTACGTCAACGTCGTGGTGGCCGGCAAGCAGCCCTGCTTCGATTGGCTGAGCCTGGAGGAGGCCCGCGCCCACTGTGCCCGCGGCGCCGGGATCTGGGAGTGGGCCGGCAGCGATGACGGCAGTCGCGAGCCGGACGTGGTGCTCGCCTGCGCCGGCGACGTGCCCACCCAGGAGGTGATCGCCGCCGCCGAACTGCTGCGCCGTCACCTGCCGGACCTGGCGGTCCGGGTGGTCAACGTGGTCGACCTGGCCCGGCTGATGCCCGCCGAGGAGCACCCGCACGGCATGCCCGACGCCGAGTTCGACGCCCTGTTCACCCGCGACAAGCCGGTGGTCTTCGCCTACCACGGCTACCCCTGGCTGATCCACCGCCTCGCCTATCGCCGCACCGTCCACCCGCACCTGCACGTACGCGGCTACAAGGAGTCCGGCACCACCACCACGCCCTTCGACATGGTCGTGCGCAACGACCTCGACCGCTACCGCCTGGTCATGGACGTCATCGACCGCGTCCCCGGCCTGGCCGTCCGAGCCGCCGGCGTCCGCCAGCAGATGGCCGACCAGCGCAGCCGGCACCACGACTGGATCCGCGAACACGGCACCGACCTGCCCGAGATCGCCGACTGGCAGCCGGGCAGCTGACCCGGACCCAAAGGCGCTCCACCCGAAGGAGACGATCACCATGGACCTGCCCGTCACTGTCGGCGTGGACGGCTCCGAGGCCAGCCTGGCGGCCGCCGACTGGGCCGCACGGGAGGCGCTGCTGCGCGGCCGCCCGCTGCGCGTGCTGCACGCCCTGCCCCTGATGCCGCACCTGCTCCCCAGCTGGAGCCGACAGGCCCGGGCCACTGGTGACCTGCTCCACGAGGTCCGGCACGTCCTCGCGGTGCGCCACCCGCAGTTGCTGGTCCGCACCGACGAGGTCCACGATGCCGTCACCTCGGCGCTGGTCGCCGCGGGCGAGGACGCCGAGCTGCTGGTCCTCGGGGCGCGCGGCAGCGGCGGCTTCCCGGAGCTTCGGGTCGGCTCCACCGCCCTGCACGTCGCCGCCTGGGCCGGCAGTCCCACGGTGCTGCTCCCGGCGAACGGCCCGGGCACGCATCCGCGCGAGCAGGTGGTGCTGGGGCTGGACGCCCGCCGCCCGGCCGAGGCGGCGCTGCTCTTCGCCTTCCTGGCCGCGCAGAGCTACGGCCTCCCGCTGCGGGTCGTGCATGCCGGGGCAGGTCCGGCGGGGGTGGGCGAGGGCCGCATCGGCGAGGCCGCGCTGCTCGCCCGGGTCCTGGAGCCCTGGAGGACGGCCCATCCCGAGGTCGAGGTGGTCGCGGACACCGAGGGTGCCGCACCGGGCCCGGCGCTGGTGGAGGCGTCGGCCAAGGCCCGGCTGCTGGTGCTTGGCCGCCGCCCGGCGGATCGGGTCGGCCTGCTCGGCCCGGTGGCCCACGCTGTTCTGCACCACGCCGACTGCCCGGTGGCGGTCGTGCCCGAGGCGTGAGAGCAGCCCCTGACCGGGACCTTCGGGACCGGTCAGGGGCTGCTCGGCCTCTGTGACCGGCCGTCGCCCGGCGCGAGCCTGTCCGTCAGACACGAGGTCGCGCACATCGGTCCGCGACCGCAGAAACGAAGGAGGTCGTGATCATGTCTCACGCTGTGGTGGTGGGGGTGGACAGCGCTCGGCCCGGTGCCGAGGTACTCGCCTTCGCCTTCGGGCAGGCCGCCGAACGGGGAGTGAAGCTGCGGGCGTTGGAGAGCCGAGATCTGCCCACCGGACGGTACGTGACGGCGGCTCCGGTGGACCCGCCGGAGATCACGAGCGCGCTGGCGGCTGCTGCGCTGGTCCGGCTCCAGGACGCGCTGGCGCCCTGGCGGGAGAAGTTCCCCGAGGTGCGGGTCGAGGCCGAGGTGACCGGCTGGCCGGCCGGGAAGGCCCTGGTGGAGGCATCCCGCAGCGCTTCGCTGGTGGTGGTGGGTCGACGGACCCCGAGGATCCGGCCGGCCGTGCCCGGACTGGGCGCCGTGGCCCACGCGGTGCTGCACCACACGCACAGCCCGGTCGCGGTCGTGCCGCACGACTGACCGGCAACGCGGTGGTGGCCGTGGCAGGACCGACACCAGGTCCTGCCACGGCCACCGGCGTGTCCGGCCCCCGGACGTGGTGACCCCGGCAGCCTGTGGACGAGGGACCTTCGGCCCGCAGGCGTACCCCAACGGCCGCCTCCCTGTACGGCGTTGCTCGGGAAGGCTGTGGGTGTAAGCGCGAGCGACGCCCGCCAGCGCACGATCCCCGGATGAAGAACCGAAAGGTGGTCCCGCCATGCCCCGCCGACCGCAGGTTGAGGAACCGACTCCTCCCGCCCCCGCCCCAGCCAGCACCACCGCCGTCGACGCCTTGGTCGCCCACGCGCTGACGGCTCTTCGGGAGTACGCCGACTTCACCCAGGAGCAGGTCGACCACATCGTCAAGAAGGCGTCCCTGGCGGCACTGGCCAAGCACACCGCGCTCGCGGCCCTGGCGGTCGAGGAGACCGGGCGCGGCCTGTTCGAGGACAAGGCCGTCAAGAACGTGTTCGCCTGCGAGAACGTCACCCACGTGATGGCCCGGACGAAGACCGTCGGGGTGGTGCGCCGGGACGAGATCGACGGGATCGTGGAGATCGCCGAGCCGGTCGGCGTGATCGCCGGCATCACCCCGGTCACCAACCCCACCTCCACCACCATCTTCAAATGCCTGCTGGCGCTGAAGACCCGCAACCCGATCGTGTTCGCCTTCCACCCCGCGGCGCAGCGCTGCTCGGCCGAGGCGGCCCGGATCGTACGGGACGCTGCGGTGGCGGCCGGAGCGCCGCAGTCCTGCATCCATTGGATCGAGCAGCCGTCGATGGCGGCCACCCACGCCCTGATGAACCACCCGGATGTGGCCACCATCCTGGCGACGGGCGGCAACGCCATGGTCCGGGCCGCGTACTCCTGCGGCAAGCCGGCCCTCGGCGTCGGCGCCGGCAACGTCCCCGCCTACGTCGAGAGGAGCGCCGACCTGAAGCGGGCCGTCAACGACATCGTGCTGTCGAAGACCTTCGACAACGGCATGATCTGCGCCTCCGAGCAGGCCGTCATCCTGGACGCGGAGATCCGCGAGGCCGCGCTCGCCGAGTTCCGCACGCTGAAGGCGCACCACGCGAGCGCCGAGGAGAAGGCGCTGCTGGAGCGGTACCTGTTCGGCGCAGGGGAGGGGAGCTCCTGCGCGGGGGAGCGGTTGAACGCGGAGGTGGTGGGCCGCAGTGCCCCGGAGATCGCCGCGGCGGCCGGGTTCGAGGTGCCGGGCGACACCTCGGTGATCCTGGCGGATGTGGAGCGGATCGGGCCGTCGGAGCCGCTGACCCGGGAGAAGCTGTGCCCGGTGCTGGCCGTGCTGACCGCATCCTCGCGTCGCGAGGGCGTCGAACTGGCCGCGGCGATGGTGGAGTTCAACGGGCTTGGGCACTCGGCTGCCGTACACACCGAGGACCCGGCGTTCGTCGAGGAGTTCGGGCACGCCGTCAAGGCCTGCCGGATCATCTGGAACGCGCCCAGCTCGCAGGGCGGCATCGGTGACGTCTACAACGCCTTCACCCCCTCGCTGACGCTCGGCTGCGGCTCCTACGGTCACAACTCCGTGGCCGGGAACGTCTCGGCACTGAACCTGCTGAACATCAAGCGGATCGGGCGGCGCAACACCAACATGCAGTGGTTCAAGGTCCCGCCGAAGATCTACTTCGAGCGCAACAGCATCAAGTACCTGGCGAGCATGCCGAATGCCCACCGGATCGTCATCGTGACCGACCGGACCATGGTCGAGATCGGCCACCTGGAGCGGGTCCGGGGCATCCTGGACCGCCGCCGGGAGCCGGTCGAGGTCCGGGTGGTCGACTTCGTCGAGCCCAACCCGAGCATCGACACCGTTCGGCGGGGCGCCGAGCTGATGCGCGATTTCCGGCCCGACACCATCGTCGCGCTCGGCGGCGGCTCGCCGATGGACGCGGCCAAGGTGATGTGGCTGATGTACGAGCACCCGGAGGTCGACTTCGCCGACCTGAAGGAGAAGTTCTTCGACATCCGCAAGCGCGCCTTCACCTTCCCCGACCTCGGCGAGAAGGCGAAGCTGGTGTGCATCCCGACCACCTCCGGCACGGGAGCCGAGGTCACCCCGTTCGCGGTGATCACCGACACCGCCACCGGCCAGAAGTACCCGCTCGCCGACTACGCGCTCACCCCGAGCGTCGCCATCGTCGACCCGGCGCTCACCACCCACCTGCCCAAGGACGTCACCGCCGACACCGGCTTCGACGCCCTCACCCACTGCATCGAGACCTACGTCTCCGTCTACGCCAACGACTTCACCGACGGCCTGGCCCTGCACGGCATCCGGCTGATCTTCGACAACCTGGAGCCGGCCGTCACCGACGGCCCGACCAACCCCGCCGCGCGGGAGAAGATGCACAACGCCGGCACCATCGCCGGCATGGCCTTCGGCTCCGCCTTCCTGGGCGTCGTGCACGCCATGGCGCACACCCTGGGCGCCACCTTCCACGTAGCCCACGGCCGCACCAACGCGCTGCTGCTGCCCCACGTCATCCGCTACAACGGCGTGGCCCCCGCCAAGGTCACCAGCTGGCCCAAGTACCGCAGCTACGTGGCCCCCGAGCGCTACCAGGCCATCGCCCGGATGCTCGGCCTGCCCGCCGACACCCCCGAGCAGGGCGTCGAGTCCCTGGCCGCCGCGGTCGAGGAACTGCGCGACCGGGTGGGTATTCCGCGCTCCTTCAAGGAAGTCGGCGTCGATGAGACGGCCTTCCTGGCGGCCCTGCCGCAGCAGGCGATGAACGCCTACGAGGACCAGTGCGCCCCGGCCAACCCCCGGATGCCGCTGCTCGCCGACATGCAACAGCTGATGCGCCAGGCCTTCTACGGCGACCGGTCCTGACCACCACCGAGCGAGAAGGGCACCCCGACCATGACCACACAGCAGCACGGGACCGCGAGCGCCTGGAACGGATTCCAGGGCGACCAGTGGCGCGAAACCATCGACGTGCGCGACTTCATCCAGCACAACTACACCCCCTACCAAGGGGATGCCTCCTTCCTGGCCGGGCCCACCGAGCGAACCCTCGCGGTCTGGAAGCAGATCAGCGACCGCTTCCCCGAGGAGCGGGCGAAGGGGGTGTACGACGTCGCCCACGACATCCCCGCCGGCATCACCGCGCACGCCCCCGGATACATCGACCGGGAACGGGAACTGATCGTCGGCCTGCAGACCGACGCCCCGCTCAAGCGCGCGATCATGCCCAACGGCGGCTGGCGGATGGTCGCCGGCGCGCTGAAGACCTACGGCTACCCGGTCGACCCGGGGTTGGAGAAGGTCTTCACCGAGTACCGCAAGACCCACAACGACGGTGTCTTCGACGCCTACACGCCCGAGATCCTCGCCGCCCGCAAGGCAGGCGTCATCACGGGCCTGCCCGACGCCTACGGCCGCGGCCGGATCATCGGCGACTACCGGCGGGTGCCGCTGTACGGCGTGGACCGGCTGATCGAGGTGAAGCAGGCGGAGAAGGCCGGACTGGACCACTTGCCGCACGATCCGTCGCGGCTGGAGGAGACCATCCGGGAGCGTGAGGAACTCGCCGAGCAGATCAAGGCACTCGGCGAGCTGAAGCAGATGGCCGCGAGCTACGGCCATGATGTCTCCGGCCCCGCCACGACGGCCCGCGAGGCGGTCCAGTGGCTCTACTTCGCCTACCTGGCCGCCGTGAAGGAGCAGAACGGCGCCGCGATGTCGCTCGGCCGCACCTCCACCTTCCTCGACATCTACCTGCAACGGGACCTCGAAGCAGGGCGGTTGACCGAGGAGCAGGCGCAGGAGCTGATCGACGACTTCGTCATCAAGCTGCGGATCGTGCGCTTCCTGCGCACACCCGAGTACGACGAGCTGTTCTCCGGCGACCCGACCTGGGTGACCGAGTCCATCGGCGGCATCGGCCAGGACGGTCGCCCGCTGGTGACCCGCACCTCGTTCCGCTACCTCCAGACCCTCTACAACCTCGGCCCGGCTCCCGAGCCGAACCTGACCGTGTTCTGGTCCCCGCAACTGCCGCGAGGGTTCAAGGAGTTCTGCGCCAAGGTGTCGATCGACACCTCCAGCATCCAGTACGAGTCGGACGAGCTGATGCGCCCGCGCTTCGGCGACGACACCGCCATCGCCTGCTGCGTCTCCGCGATGCCGGTCGGCAAGCAGATGCAGTTCTTCGGAGCCCGGGTCAACCTCGCCAAGACCCTCCTCTACGCGATCAACGGCGGCCGGGACGAGATCTCCGGCGCCCAGGTCGGCCCCGCCACCGGTGTGCTCAGCGGTGACGTCCTCGACTACGAGGAGGTGCTCGCCAAACTCGACCAGCAGCTCGACTGGCTGGCCGCCACCTACGTCCACGCGCTGGACGTCATCCACTACATGCACGACAAGTACGCCTACGAGCGCCTGGAGATGGCCCTGCACGACCGCGACGTCCGGCGCACCCTGGCCTGCGGCATCGCCGGCCTCGCGGTGGCGGCGGACTCGCTCTCCGCCATCAAGCACGCGACCGTCCACCCGGTGCGGGACGACACCGGCCTCGCCGTCGACTACCTCGTCGAGGGCGAGTACCCGGCCTACGGCAACAACGACGACCGGGCCGACGCCATCGCGGTGCGGCTGGTCGAGGAGTTCATGGACAAGGTCCGGAAACAACCCGCCTACCGCGGCGCCGAGCACACCCAGTCCGTCCTCACCATCACCTCCAACGTCGTCTACGGCAGGAAGACCGGCGCCACCCCGGACGGCCGCAAGGCCGGCGAACCGTTCTCCCCGGGCGCCAACCCGATGAACGGACGCGACCGCCACGGCTACGTCGCCAGCGCCCTCTCGGTGGCCAAACTCCCCTACGAGCAGGCCGAGGACGGCATCTCGCTCACCAACACCGTCACCCCCGACGCACTCGGCCGCACCCGCGAGGAGCGGAGCGCGAACCTGGTCGGCGTGCTGGACGGCTACACCGCCTGCCACGGCTTCCACATGAACGTCAACGTCCTGGACCGCGGCACTCTGCTGGAGGCCATGGAACACCCCGAGAAGTACCCGCAGTTGACCATCCGGGTGAGCGGCTACGCGGTCAACTTCGTCCGCCTCACCCGCGAGCAGCAGCTCGACGTGATCGGCCGCACCTTCCACGGCGCGCTGTAGTAGCGCCCACCAGCACGCGGTGCCGACGCCCTCCCCCGACCACGGGCGTCGGCACCGCGCCTTTGTGCAAGGAGAACCGCGATGACCGAAACCGCCGCCGCTCTGGCCGGCGTAGCAGCACCCCTTCCCTGCCCGGTGACCGGCATGCTGCACTCCTGGGACCTGTCGACCGGCGTCGACGGCCCAGGGACGCGCTTCGTCGCCTTCCTCGCCGGCTGCCCGCTGCGCTGCCTCTACTGCCACAACCCCGACACGTGGCACCTGCGCGACGGTCGGCGCACCACCGCCGACGAGATCGTCCAGGAGGCCGCCAAGTACACCGAGTTCATCCGCGCCTGCGGCGGCGGTGCGACGATCAGCGGCGGCGAGCCGCTACTCCAGCCGAGTCTCACCGGCGAGCTGTTGCACCGCTTCAAGCACGAACTCGGCCTGCACACCGCCCTGGACACCTCCGGCTTCCTCGGCTCCCGCGCCACCGACGCGCTGCTCGCCGACACCGACCTCGTCCTGCTCGACATCAAGTCCTGGGACCGCGCGCTCTACCGGCGCCTGACCGGGCAGCGGCTCGCTCCCACCCTGGACTTCGCCCGACGCCTGGCCGGCCTCGGCACCGAGGTCTGGATCCGCTTCGTCCTCGTCCCGGGCCTCACCGACCTCCCCGGGAACATCGAGGGCGTCGCCTCCTTCGCCGCCTCCCTCGGCAACGTCGCCCGGGTCGACGTGCTGCCCTTCCACAAGCTCGGCACCGCCAAATGGCGCGCTCTGGGCCTGGAGTTCACCCTCGACGACACCCCGATGCCGACCCGCGACCAGGTGGCCGCGGCTCGCGCGGGGTTCGCCGCCCACGGGTTGCACGCCGTCTGATCGCGCCTGCCACACCCGCTCCCCGGTACGGTCGAGCCTCACGGCTCGTTGACCGACCGGGGAGCTTCGTCGTGCTCGCGCCGCGTGCCCTGATGGAGCGGCGGCGCGGTTCCGGGCTCCGGAGCATGGTTGCGGGGCAGCGACCGGGAGCTCTGCAACGCAAAAGCGCAGTGGCCGGCCGCGATCGCGTCGCGGTCGGCCACTGCGATGTGGTGGGAGCTCAGCGCAGCCAGGAGTGGTCACGCACGACCGGGAGAGCGGCCCAGCGGCGGCTCAGCCCCCTGCCGTCACTTGCGGTGCATGGTGTGCAGGGCCTGGGCCAGAACGTGCGGGTCGTGGTGGCCCTTGTGGACGGCGGGCGGCTGCTTGTCGAGGCCGAGGAGCTGCGCCACCGCGGTCCAGGCGGTGCGCACGGAGTACTCGACGGTGAAGACGACGTCGTCCGGGACCTCGGCGTACTGGCCGATGAAGGCGAGGTTGGTGGAGCCCTTCGGGACGACCTGCGGGCGGTCGCCGTGGCTGCGGACCAGGAACTGGCTGGTGATGTAGGGCATCAGGCAGGGGACGACGGTGGATGCCTCGGCGACGCGCCCGGCGGTGGCGGCATCCACGGCCAGGTGGTGCAGAACCTCCTGGAGGATCTCCTCCCCGCTGCACTCCCGCATGGGCTTCTGGACGTACGTTCCGGGCTTGTCAGGGAAGAGCCCGTAGCCCCACCAGACGGACACGCCCTCGGGCTGCTGCTGGTAGACCGGCTGGCGGTTGACCACGACGGTGAGCAGCCAAGGGGATTCGGTGAGGGTGAGCAGGCCGCCGCGGCCGGTGGCACGGCCGGTGAACGTCTCCATCCAGTCCAGGAAGGCCGGGTCCTTTGCGGTGACGGTGAAGGACTCCCAGGTGGAGTCGGTGACACTGCGGTCGAACACCTCCGGGCGGCCGAAGTTCTCGCGGCCGCGGGCGATGCGGTGCCACAGCAGGAAGGAGGAGGGGCTGCGCGAGGTGCGCGGGCCTTCCGGCGGGGTGGTGTGCGAGCCGAGGCTGGAGTCCGCGGTCATCGAGCCGTTGGTGACGAACACCAGGTCCTCCGGGGCAACCGGCAGGTCGGCGTGGGCACCCGCGAAGTGGATCCGCTCGACGCTGGTGCCCGTCCCCGCCCGGAAGGACAGGTCGGTCACCCGGTGGCCGGTGTGGATCCGCACCCCGTGCTCCAGCAGCCAGGCGGTCAGCGGGCGGACGATCGAGTCGTACTGGTTGTACCGGGTGCGGTGGATCCCGGACATCGTCTCGAACTCGGGGAACAGGTGCACGAAGCGCAGCAGGTAGCGACGGAACTCGATCGCGCTGTGCCAGGGCTCGAAGGCGAAGGTGGTGCACCACATGTACCAGAAGTCGGTGGTGAAGAAGTCCCCGCTGAAGCAGTCCGTGATCCGCTTGCCGTCCAGCATCCGCTCGGGTGTGGCCAGGCAGGCGACCAGCTCCAGGCGGTGGCGCTCGGAGAACCCCATGGCGTGGCCGTCGCGGATCGCTCCTCCCGCGCCCACCAGCCGGGTGGCGTCGTCCCACGGGGACTCCTGGTGGGAGTCGTAGACGTCCTGGGTGACGGAGACTGACGGGTCGTCCAACGACGGGATGCCGGACAGCAGGTCGTAGGTGCACCGGAACTGGGCCTCGAACATCCGCCCGCCGCGCATCGTGTAGCCCGCCTCCGGGTTGCCGCCCGCGTCCAGGCTGCCGCCGACCTCCTCCTGCTCCTCGAAGACGTGGATGTCGCTGCCGGCGAAGCCGCCGTCGCGGATCAGGAACGCCGCGGCGGACAGGGCGGCTATGCCGCTGCCGACCAGGTATGCCTTTGCCATCGGAATACTCCTCAACTCTGCTGTGCGAAAAGTGGTGTTCGTGTCTGACCGGCCGGTCTGAGGGGCGCTCTGCTGATCGGGTTCGTCGATCGGGGTGTGGATGCCGGCCTGCCCTCGGCCGGCCGCCCGGGCCTTGGGCCATTGGTCGCTGGTGGGGGAACAACGGTCCCGGCGAGACGGCCTCTGTGGGCTGGGCGCGGATTCCAGGCGTCCTCGGCCCGCCAGGTGACCGGGCGGGCTGCGGGCGGTTTGGCGCTCAGGGAGCCAGGTCCCGGCGCAGCAGCAGCGGGTGCGCGGCGGCGATCCCGGCGAACCCGACGGCCACCAGGACGGCGAACGGGCCCCAGGCGATCGTCCCGTGGGCGAGCGCGTCACCGGGCGTGTAGTAGTGGAACGGGCTCAGGTACCGCAGCGGCGCCGCCGGGTGCCAGGCCATGGCGACGAAGTTGAGGGCGAAGCCGACAGCGCCGAACGCGATGGTGGCGCCGATCACCTGGGCCCGGTGGCGAGCCGCAGCCGAGACGGCCAGGGCCGGACCGGACAGGCAGAGCGTGAACGCACAGCCCGCCAGACCGGCCGCGAGCACGCCGCGCAGAGGGACCGCGTGGTGGAGGGCGGGAGTGAGGGCCACACCACCGGCGACCGCCAATGTGGCGGCGGCGTTGAGTGCCAGCGAGGCCGCGATCACGGCGGCCGCCCGTTCGGCCAGCAGCCTCAGACGGGAGACCGGACGGACCATCAGCAGTTCCACGGTCCCGGACTCGACGTCGGCCGCGACAGCAGCCGCCGCGAGCGAGCCGATCGCCGTCAGCTGCATGGCGATCCAGAACGGGTGCACCAGACCGGCCCCGAGCAGACCGGGGTAGCTGGCGATGGACACGTCACCGGTCGATCCGGAGAACGCCTTCAACGCATCCGGTCCGGCCGGGCCGGTCCCGGCGAACAGCTGGGCCGGCGGCACCGCCCGGATGACGGCCACGATCAGAGCCTCGAAGACGACCATGCCCGCTGCCAGGAATGCCAGCATCCTGCGGCGCCGGTGCAGAGCCAGCCAGAACAAGGGGAACCGGGCCCTCACGACCGCACCTCCGCTGCTTCGACGTCCTGCCGGTACAGGTCGAGGAACGCCTCGTCCAGCCCGGCCTCCTCCACCGACAGATCCGCCACCGGCAGCGCGGCCAGGAGCTCACGCAGTCCCGCGACCAACTCTGTCCGCGGGACGAGCAGTTGGACCTCGTCCCCGTGCCAGCGCGGTGACCAGCGCTCCGCACGCCCCAGGGCCCGGGCTCCCCGGCCGTCGGCCAGGACCAGCCGCACCCGCCTGGCGCGCTCCTCCCGCAGAGTGGACACGGACCGTACTGCGACCAACCGCCCCGCCCGCACGAGCGCCACCCGGCCGCAGGCCCGCTGCACCTCAGGCAGCACGTGGCTCGACAGCAGGACCGTACGTCCCGCGTGCGAGGCCTCGTCGAGCAGCGCGAAGAAGACCTCCTGAACCAGCGGATCCAGACCCTCGGTGGGCTCGTCCAGCACCACCAGCTCGGGATCGTGCTGGAGCGCCTGGACCAGGCCCAACTTCTGCTTCATTCCGCGCGAGTACTCCCGCACCGGACGGCCCAAATCGGCTGCCGACAGCCCGAGACGCTCGCACAGCTCCGAGCGGCGGAACGTCGCGGCGCCCTGCAGATCCCCGAGCAGCCGCAGTGTCTGAGTACCGGTCAGCTCCGGATACAGGCGAAGTTCTCCCGGCAGGTAGCCCAGGCGCGGGGCCAGGCGCCGGTGGTCGGCTGCCGGGTCCAGGCCCAGCAGCCGGATCCGTCCGGCGCTCGGCCGCAGCAAGCCCACCAGGCAGCGGATGGTGGTGGTCTTCCCGGCGCCGTTGGGGCCCAGGAACCCGAAGATCTCGCCGCGCCGCACGGTGAGATCGAGGTGGTCCACACCCGCCTTGTGGCCGTAGTACTTGCTCAGTCCGGCCAGCTCGATGGCCGGCCCCTGGCGCTCCATACCCGCCTCCCTACATCGCGGCCGCCTCTGTGGAGGCTTCGTCTCGCGCACCAACTGCACCGCACCGAGCCGGGCGGTGACAGGGACTCATGGGCCCTGATCGGCAGGCCCGTCGGTCCCGGGTACGGCAGTCGTCTCGCACCGGGGCTGAAGGTCCCGGCACGGCGGCCCCCTCGGCCCTTCGCCACCGCGTGCCGGCCGGCCGATGGTGGAGACGACCACAGCGAAGGGGAGCAGAACCGTGACCGAGCAGAATGAACCCCAGCGGCGGATCGTCGTCGGCGTGGACGGATCGCCGTCCTCGATCGACGCGCTGCGCTGGGCCGTCGACCAGGCCCGCACCCGCGGCGCCGTCATCGAGGCGCTCACTGCCTGGCAGTACCCGGTCTCCACCGGCTGGACCGTGCCGATCGAGGCCTACGAGGACCTTGCCGCCATCACACGCAAGGTCCTCGACGACGCCATCGTGCAGGCGGCCGGCTCGGCATGCCCGGTCGAGATCCGGCCCCGGGTGGTGCAGGGCGGCACCGTGTCCTGCCTGCTGGAAGCGGCCCGGGGCGCCGACCTCCTGGTCGTCGGCAGCCGAGGCCACGGCGGTTTCGTCGGCGCGTTGCTGGGCTCCGTCAGCGGCCACTGCGTGCAGCACGCGCCGTGCCCCGTCGTCGTGGTCCGCCACTCGACAGCCTGAACACCCGACCGCGCGACACCGTCCGTCCCGGACCTGAGCCGGACGCCACACCGTACCCACCACACCCGACCGCGCGGCCCTGGGGCCGCCGGCACCAGAGAAGGAGTGAGCCGATCATGCGACACCGCATCGTGGGAGAGCTGATGACCCGGGCCGTCGTGCCCGTCCGGCCCGAGACCGGCTTCAAGGAGATCGCCCGCCTGCTCGCCGAACACGACATCACCTCCGTGCCCGTCCTGGACCACGAGGAACGGCCGATCGGCCTGGTCTCCGAGGCCGACCTGCTGCTCAACGAGGCCGCCCAGGAGGACCCCGCCGGGCTGCTGCTCACCCCGCAGTTGTCGCCCGACGAGCACACCCGCAGCCGCGCCGCCACCGCCGAAGGCCTCATGACCAGTCCGGCGGTGTGCGCCCGGCCCGAGTGGACCGTGGTCGAGGCCGCTCGCCTGATGCAGCGCGAGCACCTCAAGCGCCTGCCCGTCGTCGACGAGGCCGGACGCCTGGTCGGCATCGTCAGCCGAAGCGACCTGCTGCGCGTCTTCCTCCGCCAGGACCGAGCCATCAACGAGGAGATCACCCACGAGATCCTCGACCGCACCCTGGGACTCGCCCCGGGCTGCGTCGACGTCCGGGTCGACGAGGGCCGGGTCACCCTGAGCGGCACGGTCGAGCACCGCGCCCTGGTGTCGGTGGTGGAACGGCTGTGCCGGAGCGTGGACGGTGTCATCGACGTGACCAGCCGCCTGGCCTACCGCACGGACGACACCGCTGCCCTGCACCCGGTCCGCTGACCAGCTGCGCACCACCCCGTGCGCCCGGAACCCGATGCTCGCGTTCGGCGGACACAGGGTCCCGGCGCCGGGGTGCGTCGCGCTGGTCCACCGGCCGCGCGCGCCAGGCGTGGCGTCGGGATGCGATGACCGACCAGCGATGGTTGGGCCGACCGTATCGGCAGCCGATCGAGGTCAGAGGCCGAGGATCTCCTCCACCGGCCGCCGGGCTGTCCGGCCGCTTGTGCCGCGATCGAACTCAGTGCACTCCCACTTCACATCGCGAGCCCCAGGGCCTTCGACACGAGTCAGCCGCACGGCGTTTCCGCACGTCAGAAGCCCCTTTACAGGTCGTAGTAGAGCTCGAACATGTCTCTGGCCTGCGGGAAAGACGGTCTCATAGAAGATCATTTCACGGCCAGCGCACACGCGGCGGCTTCAACGGGTGAGCGGAGTTGAGAAGCGCCGAGGGGTGACGAGGATACCGCGCTGGCTGCCCGTGTCGGTTGCTACGCAGCGCTACCGCCCATCGGCCCTGCAGGCCGGCGACGCACGGCTGGCTTCGGCCTCACGCAGAGGCGGCCAGCGGTGCGGGCAAGTCGACGCCGGGCAGCTGCGGGATGCCAACCGAGTGGCCGCTACGGTCCTCCCGGTGGCCGCGCGGGCCAGTCCGCGCTGACCGGCGGGTACGTAGGTTTCCCTCATCGGCGGTAGATCGCGACAGAGGGAGGCGGACCCGTGGAAGACACCCAGTACGACACGTGTGTGATCGGAGCGGGACCTGCTGGACTGGCGGTCGCGCGGGCGCTGGCGGAGCGGGATATCCCGTACACGCATATCGAGCGGCACACGGGCCCAGGGGGTCTGTGGGACATCGACAACCCCGGTGGTCCGATGTACGAGTCGGCCCACTTCATCTCCAGTAAGACCCTCTCGGGCTTCGGCGGGTGGCCGATGCCGGACCACTTCGCCGACTACCCGTCGCACCGTCAGATCTTCTCCTATCTGACGTCGTTCGCCGACGCGTACGGACTGACGGGCCGGATCGAGTTCGGCACCGAGGTCCGCAGCATCGGGAAGAACACGGACGGCAGTTGGACGGTGACGCGGGCCGATGGGCGGCAGAGCGCCCATGGGCAGGTCGTGGTGTGTACGGGCTCGCAGTGGCATCCCAACGTCCCCGACCTGCCCGGTCACTTCACCGGTGAGGTGCGGCACACGGTCGGTTACCGCAGCGCGGACGAGCTACGGGGAAAGCGCGTGTTGGTCGTCGGGGCCGGGAACTCGGGCTGCGACATCGCCTGCGACGCGGCCCGGGCCGCCGACCACGCGGTGATCAGCATGCGGCGCGGCTACTGGTTCATCCCCAAGCACCTGTTCGGCCGGCCGGTGGACACGATCGCGCAGAGCGGGCCGAAGCTGCCGATGTGGTTGGAGCAGCGGGTCTTCGGTGCTCTCCTTCGCCTCATCAACGGCGACCCGCGCCGGCTGGGCCTGCAGAAGCCCGACCACAAGTTGTTCGAGACGCACCCCGCGATCAACTCGATGCTGATCCATCACCTCCAGCACGGGGACATCACGGCCAAGCCGGGGATCGCCCGTACCGAGGGCAGGACGGTGCACTTCACCGACGGCACCCGCGACGACTTCGACCTCATCCTGTTGGCGACCGGATACGTGCACAGGGTGCCGGTCGCACAGCAGTACTTCGGCAGTGAGCAGCACCCCGATCTCTACCTGTCCTCGTTCTCCCGCGAGCACCGGGGGCTGTTCGGCGTCGGCTTCGTGGAGACGAACTCCGGGGCCTACCAACTCTTCGACACCCAGGCGCAGTTGATCGCCGGGTTCATCCAGGACACGCAGCGCGGGCTGCCGAGCGCGCAGCGCTTCGCCGACCTGATCCGAAACGACCGTCCGGATCTGTCCGGCGGACTCAAGTTCGTCGCCTCGCCCCGGCACACCGGCTATGTGGACGGCGGGGCCATCGTGAAGCACCTGGCCAAGGTGGCCGGTCAGATGGGCTGGCGCACCCAAGGCAACCCGCCCTCGGCCTCGGCCCGCCAGCCGGCGGTGCAGTCATGAGCTACGACTTCAGCGACAAGGTCATCCTGGTCACGGGCGGTGCGGGCGGGATCGGCAGTGCCCTGTGCCGCCGGTTCGCCGCCGGCGGCGCGCGGTGCATCGTCGTCGACATCGACGGGGTTCGCGCCAAGCAGGTCGCCGGTGACCTCCCCGGCCCCGGGCACACCGGGCTGGACTGCGACCTGCTGGACCGCGCCGCGGTGCAGCGGCTGTTCGACCAGGTCGCGGCCACCGACGGACGCCTGGACGTCCTGGTCAACAACGTCGGCATGACCAGCGCCGAACGCTTCGACGTGCGCAGCATCGAGAGCATCGAGCGGGAGATCAACCTGAATCTGCTCTCCCCGCTGATCACGACAAGGATCGCCATCCCGCTGCTACGTTCGTCGAGCGACGCCCGGGTGGTCACCATGGTCTCCCTCGGGGGCATCTTCCCGCTGGGCGAGACGCCGATCTACACCGCCTCGAAGTTCGGGCTGCGCGGCGCGATGCTCTCCATCTCGCTCGACCTGCGGGACAAGGGCATCCTGGCCGGGTCGGTGCTGCCGTCGGCCACCGACACCCGGATGCTCCGTCAGGAGGCCGTGGACGGCGGCAACGCCATGCAGTTCCAGGACCCGCCCCAGCAGCCCGCCGACGTCGTGGCCGCAGTGGTGAGTCTGCTGGACAGGCCCCGCCTGGAGGTCTATCCCAAGCTGAGCGAGTCCCTTCTGGTGCGGCTGGCGATGCTGGCCCCGAACCTGCTGCCCAAGGTCTTCCCGCTCTTCCGCGGGCGGGGCGAGCGCGGCATGGCCCGCTACCTGGAGGACCTGCGAAGCCGAGGGCTGGCGCGCCAGGTCGACGGCCGTTGGGAACTCGTGGAGGAGGCATGACCGTGACGGATGCGACCGACGAAACGGTGCTGCGGGTGACCAACCCGGCGACCGGAGAGCTGCTCACCGCACTGCCCGCTGTGAGCGCCCGCCAGGTCGCCGAGGCGGCCGAGCGGGCCCAGCGGGTCTTCGAGAGCGGGTCGTGGTCCCGACTGCCGCCCAGGGAACGGGCGTCGGTGCTGCTGCGGCTCGCCGACCTGATGGAACGGGACGCCGAGGCGCTGGCCCGTCTGGACAGCGAGGACGCGGGCAAGCCGATCACCGAGTGCCGCACCGGCGACGTGCCCGGTGCGATCGAGTCGATCCGCTGGTTCGCCGAGGCGGCCGACAAGCTCTTCGGCCGTCTCGCCCCCACCGGCCCGGACCACCTCGGGCTGATCAGCCGCGAGCCGGTCGGGGTGGTCGCGGCGATCCTGCCGTGGAACTACCCGCTGGCCATGGCCGCCTGGAAGGTCGGGCCCGCGCTCGCCGCCGGCAACTGCCTGCTGCTCAAGCCGGCCGAGGCGACACCGCGCTCGGCGCTGCACCTGGCGCGCCTCGCCACCGAGGCCGGTCTGCCGGAAGGGGTGCTGACGGTGCTGCCCGGTCACGGGCCGGTCGCCGGTGCGGCGCTGGCCCGCGATCCCCTGGTGGGGGCGCTGTCCTTCACCGGCTCCACCGCCACCGGGCGCCGGATCCTGACCGACGCGGCGCAGACCAACTTCAAACGCGTCTCGCTGGAGATGGGCGGGAAGAGCCCCCAGATCCTCATGGCCGACGCGCTCGGCTTCGGCGACGAGCTGATCGACAACATGATCGAGGCCGCCTTCCTGACGATGGGTCAGAACTGTACGGCCGGCTCGCGCGTGCTGGTCCACCAGGACATCGCCGAGGAGGTCCTGGCCCGGTTCGTCGCCGCCGCTAAGTCGCTGGTCGTCGGCGACCCCTGCGAACCGGAGACCCGCATCGGCCCGCTGATCAGCCACGCCGCCCGAGACCGAGTCGCCGCCGCCGTGGATGCCGCCGCCGCGGCCGGCGCGCACATCCACACCGCGGGCCTTCCCGGCGGTCTGCCCGGCGCCGGCGCCTACTATCCGCCCACCGTCGTCACCGGAGCCCCCGTCGCCAGCGACGTGCTGACGCAGGAGCTCTTCGGACCGGTCGTCACCGTCCAGACATTCACCACCGAAGCTGAGGCGATCCGCCTGGCCAACGCCACCGAGTACGGGCTCGCGGCCTCCGTGTGGACCCGCGACCTCGATACCGCACTGCGCCTGTCGCGCGACGTCCAGGCCGGCGTGGTCTCCGTGAACGCCTACAGCGAAGGGGACATCAGCACTCCGTTCGGCGGTTGGAAGCAGTCCGGATTCGGCGGTGCGGAGAAGTCCACCGCGGCCTTCGCCCAGTGGACCCGGGAGAAGACCATCTGGATCCGCACCCGCTGAAGGCCGACGATGACCCACCACCTTGCCCACCCCGTACAGCCGGCTGCGCCGGTCGAGGAGCGGCCGAGGCTTCGCGGCGTCCTGCACGCCGCGACCGCCCCGCTCGCCCTGGCCGTCGGCCTCGCCCTCACCGCCACCGCTCCCGACGGCCGGGGCCGAGCGGCCTGCGCGGTCTTCGCCCTCACCGCCACGCTGCTGTTCACCACCAGCGCCGCATACCACACCGGCCGATGGACCCGCGGCACGGAAGAGGCGTTGCGCCGCCTCGACCACGCCAACATCTTCCTGGTCATCGCCGGGACCTACACCCCGCTGGCGGTCCTGCTGCTGCCACCACCGGCAGGCCGGGACCTGCTCTGGACGGTCTGGGGCGCGGCGGCGGTGGGCACCGCGGTCCAGTTGCTGTGGCCCGCCGCCCCCCGGTGGCTCTCCGCCCCCGTCTACCTCGCGGTCGGCTGGATCGTGCTGCTGTTCATCCCGGACTTCGCCCACAGCGGTCGGCCCGCCGTCCTCGCCCTCGTCCTGGCCGGGGGACTGCTCTACAGCGCGGGCGGCATCGTGTACGCCCGCAAACGCCCCGACCCGTCACCGGCCTGGTTCGGCTTCCACGAGGTGTTCCACGCCCTGACGACCGCCGCGTTCGCCGCGCACGCCGCCGCCATCGGCCTGCTCACCGCCCGCTGACGCCGCCGGGCTCCTCGGACCGCTCGAACCGCCTGCGCAACTCCAGCGGGGCCACTCCGTGCCAGCGGCGCACGGCGCGGCGAAGGGCGCGTTCGTCGGAGAAACCGGCCTGGTGTGCGACCTCGCGCAAGGTCGGTTCGGTACGCCGCAGCAGCTGTTCGACCCGTTCGCGTCGTACCCCGTCGACGATCGCCTCATAGGTGGTGCCGCAGTCGGCCAGCCGCCGGCGCAGGGTGCGCTCGCTGGCCGCGTGCCGACGCGCCTGCTCGGCGAAGGACGGCACCGACGGGAGGCCCTGCGCGATCGAGACCTCCAGTACTTCGAGCAACTCCTGCTGGTCGCGGCGGGCCGCCACCTGAGCGTCCAACAGCTCGAGCACCGAGGCGAGGACGACCGGGTCGCGGCCCGGCATCTCGGTGCGAGCCCACGCCGGATGGACGACGTAGCGGTTGTCCTGCGCCGCGAAGCCCACCGGGCAGGCGAACAGGTCGCTGAACGGGGTGAGGTCACGCGGGGCGGGACAGACGAACGCGACCCGGCTCGGAGCGAAAGCCGGGCCGACGATCAGGCGGGTCAGCGTGAGGACACTGGAGAACGCCTCCTCGGTCAGGAAGACACCCACTGCTGGGTCGAGGGCGGGGTCGGGCAGCCTCGCCCGCAGCACGAAGCCGTCCTCCTCCGCCCCCGCCGACCAGACCGTCATCGCTCCGGACAGGTTCTGGTACTTCACTCCGGTCCTGATCGCGTGCTCCAGGGTGTCGCAGGCCATCAGCGCGAAGCCGAGCAATCCCCACGCGGTCAGTTGCTGCGCCGAGCCCACCCGCAGGCCCAGACGTTCGTCCCCGGTCAGCTCCAGCGCGCGGCGGATGACGGTGCTCCCCTGGCGGTACGAGACCCGCAGGGCGGCGGACCGCATCACGGCCTCCTCCAGGCCGACCCGGGCCAGTTCGGGCCGCAGGTCGATACCGTCCTCGGCGGCGACCATCGAGAGCGAGCGCAGGATGTTCGGCGGAATGGTCGCCGAGGTGCTGCGGCTGGTTCCCGGCGGACTCGCCGGGCCAGGGGTATCGGGCATCGCGGTCCCTCTCACCAGGACGTGGACAGGGCCGGTAGGACCACTGTAGACGGGCGGACACCTCCGGTTCGCGTGGTGGCCGCTGGAGTCCGGCGCCTGGCCTCCGGCGCCCTGAGTCCGGCCCGATCCGCTCCGTACGGTTGCGGCAATCCGATCCTTCGAGATGCGCCGGTGCCCATCGAGCGCCCGGCAGTCAGGCGCGCCATGACCCTCTTCTTGCAGGCCGCGGTACCGGCTGAGGACCGCCGAAGCGGCCCTCTCGCGGGCGCCCGACGAGTCACGGCAACCGCGTTCGCCGCCCAGGGCGCCGCCGTGGCGGCGGTGTTCACCACGGTGCCGGGCATCCAGCAGCATCTCGGGCTGTCGTCGCTGACGACCACCGTGCTGATGGTCACCGTCGCACTTGCCGCAGGCGCCGGCAGCTTCGCCGGGTTGGCTGCGATCCGCCGCGTGGGCGCGGTCGCCGCCATGCGCTGCGCCGCTGTGGCGACTGCCGCCGCCCTGCTGCTGATCGGGTGGGCGCCCGGTCAGGCAAGCGTCACCGTCGCCTACCTGCTGTTCGGAACGGCCCTGGGTGGCATCGACGTCTCCGTGAACACCCGGGCCTCGGCGGTCGAGCGGGCGTACGGGCGCAGCATCTTCTCGTCGTTCTACGCCCTCTGGAGCGTGGGAGGCGTCGCCTCGGCCCTGCTGACCGCGGGCCTGGCCCGCCTCGGCGGGCGGCCCGAGCAGATCCTGACCGCTCAGGCCGTCCTCGTCCTCGCTCTCGCCCTGACCATCCGCTCCCACCCGATCGCGGACACGACGGCATCCGGCACACCGTCCGAGACCGCCGCGGTGCCGCTCGGCCGGAGGACGTGGGCCAAGCTCGTCCCGTTCGGCCTGGTCCTCCTCGTCGCGTACGTCATCGACTCCACGGTCTCGGCCTGGTCGACCGTCTACCTCCACCAGGTCCTCGCCGCATCCCTGCCGACGGCTCCTCTCGCCTACGCGGCGTACCAGGCGGGCACCATCACCGGACGAGCCTGCGCTGACCATCTGATCCGCAGGACGGGGCCGGCCGCGGTGATCCGCGCCACCGCGCTGGTCGCCGCCACCGCCCTGGCCGCGCTCGCCGGGGCTCCCAGCTGGCCGTACGCGATTGCGGCAGCCGGGTTCGTGGGCCTTGGCGTCTCCGCGTTCACCCCGCTGTGTCTCGCCACCGCCGGGCGGCTGCAACCCGATGCCGCCGAAGCCATCCTCGCCCGCCTGAACCTCTTCAACTACCTGGGCGTCATCAGTGGGGCAGCCGTAAGCGGGCTCATCGGGTCCAGCGGCCACTTCCGTCTCGCATTCGCGATCCCCGCGGCCCTGGCCCTCCTGCCGCTGGTCACCGCTCGTGCTTTCGCCCACGACGCCCGACTCAACCCAGGGGCGCACCACTCCTGAGGTGCGCAGGGCCGACGCGCGGTGCTACCCGGCGTCTTGGGCAAGGGACTCGATGCCCACCTCGATGAAGCGCAGGGCAGTCACCATGGCCTGCTCAAGCTCGAACTTCTCGGTGCCCGTGAAGAGCTCGATGATGACGGCGGTCGCCGCGGCGGCCGCCATGCGCGGGCCGACGGTCTCCGGGGCGACGCCGAGGTCCTCGGCGACGACTCTGGTTGATTCCGGCACCGCGAGCAGTTGGCCGCCCAGAGCGACGACGAGCTCGACGTGCAGGACTCGATCGGTCGCGCCACCGCCACGGCGGGCAGCGCCGTGGCCTTCGCCGGCCTCACGGTGATCATCGCGCTGGCGGCCCTGTCGGTCACCGGTATCCCGTTCCTGACCGTCATGGGCCTGGCCGCGGCATTCACCGTGCTCCTCGCCGTCCTGGTCTCACTCACCCTCGTGCCGGCGGCGATGGCCTTCGCCGGTGAACGACTGCGCCCCCGCGCCGAAAGCGGCCACCGCACCCGGAGCGCACGCCGCGGCCGCGACTCCCGCGGCACGTGGGGCCTCGCCTGGGCGCGCATGATCACCCGCCGACCCGTCGCCGCACTGCTCGTCTGCCTGGCAGCTCTCGGCGCCGTCGCCCTGCCGGTCGGCCACCTGCGTCTCGGTCTGCCCGGCAGCGAGACCCAACCGGTCACCAGCACCCAGCACCGCGCCTACAACCTGGTCAGCCAAGGATTCGGGCCCGGCTACAACGCCACCGTCACCGTCGCCGTCGACACCACCCGTGTCCCGGCCACCCAGCGCACCGCAGTGCTCGACAACCTGGCCGACGTCAGAGCACCTACTACAGGTCGAAGTAGTGCTCGAACGTGCCCCTGACCTGCGAGAATGGGGGTCTCACGAAAGATCATTTCACAACCAGTGCACACGCGGCGGCCATGACGATGAGATGCGGTGAGAGGCGCCGAGCGGAGACCACGAGGTCGGGTCGGCGGCCCACCGTGAGGCGCTACGCGGTGCTACTGAACTTGAAGCAGTTCCTGTAGCCGGGGCTCCACCGCCTTCAGCTCTTCCCTCTTCCTTCCCCAGTGTCGGCGGGGTTAGTCGGACGGTCTGTGCGTTGTGGTGCCGAGCGCGGGCGTGCCGGTGGGTGTCGACGAAGCCGGGGTGAGGATGGTGCTGGTGGCGTCGACGACCACGGCGTCGCCCGCGCTGAGGTCCGAGCCGATGGCGGTGATGGTGTCGCCCTCGATGAGGAGGTCGCCGTGCTCGATGATGCCGAGGTCGGGGTCCAGTCACCCTGGCCGGCGACGGTGTCCGCCGTGGCCGGCCTGGGCGCTACCGCAGATAGTCGCTCGCCTTGGCGCCGAGGACGTTCAGCAGGGCCAGGGCCTCGGCGCCGGGGGATCCCGGTGGCGCGGTGAAGAGTACGAGGTACTGGTCGCGGTCGGTGAGGGTGAGGGTGTCGCAGTCGACGGTGACCTCGCCGACGGTCGGGTGGCGGAACGTTTTCGTGAGCATCGGCGCGGCCTGCACGTCGTGCCGTTCCCAGAGCCGGGCGAAGTCGGGGCTGGCTTGGCGGAGTTCGTCGACGAGGCCGGTCACCGCGGGATCGTTGGGGTAGCGGGCGAGGGTGGCGTGGAGCTGCATCACGACGCCCAGCCGGAAATCGGCGGCGTCGGAGATGCCGTAGAGCGCCGCCTCGGCGGGCTGCGGCCCGGGGAAGGCCCGGCGCGCGAGGTTGCGCTCCTCGGGGGCGAGCTGGGAGAAGTCCTCCATGAGCGCGGCCGCGAGGTCGTTCCAGGCGAGGACCTCGCACGCGGCGGACATCACGAAGCCGGCCGTATGCGGCAGCCGCTGAAGAAGCGCGAGCACGCTGGGGCGGACGTCGCGCCGGTGCAGTCCGGCACGGTTCGGCGCGGTGCCCGCGAGGACGTGGAGATGGTCGGACTCGGCGTCGGTCAGCCGCAGCGCTCCCGCGATCGCGGCCAGCACATCGCCCGAGGGGCGTGGCGCCCTGCCCTGTTCGAGGCGGATGTAGTACTCCGTGGAGATGTGCGCCAGGACCGCCACCTCCTCGCGGCGAAGACCTGGCGTGCGGCGTCGCGGGCCGGAGGGGAGGCCGACGTCCTGCGGGCGGAGCCGCTCGCGGCGGCTGCGGAGGAACGCCCCGAGTCTCTGTTTGTCCATCAGCCCAGTGTGCGCGCGGCGCGGTGACGGATCCTGGTACAGCCTGTGCCTGTATCCGGCCGGCAGCCGGCCGGACGCTGTTGCCATGACGAACAACACGAACTCCGCCGACAGCGCACCTATCGGTCTGCTCGCCGGCAAGGTCATCTTCATCACCGGTGCCAGCCGCGGCATCGGGGCGGCCGCGGCCCGGCTCTTCGCCTCCGAAGGCGCCGCCGTCGTGCTCGCCGCCCGCAGCACCGACGCCCTGGACCGCATCGTGAAGGAGATCCGCGCGGACGACGGCGTCGCCGACGCCGTCACCCTGGACCTCGCCGACCCCGCGAGCATCCGCGCCGCCGTCGACCGCGTCGAAGAGCTGCACGGACGGCTCGACGGCGCTTTCAACAACGGTGGGATCGCCCAGCAGCGGCCCGGCCCGCTCGACACCACGAGCGACGCGGACATCGACGGGCAGTTCGCGGTGGACTTCCGCTCGCACTGGACCGCCATGACCGCCGAGGCCGCGCTCATGCGGCAGCACGACGGCGGGGCGATCGTCAACACATCCAGCATCGGCAGCCGTCGCGCGGTGCCGCCCCTGCCCGCGTACGGCGCCATGAAGCGCGCGCTCAACAGCCTCACCGAAACCGCTGCGGTGACCTGGGCCCCGGAGGGCATCCGGGTGAACGGCATCACTCCCGGCGGCACGGCCACGGAGATGATGGAGGAGTGGGAGGCAGCGACTCCCGGCATCATCGAGGCCAGTACCGCGGCGACACCGCTCGGCCGGATGGCCGAGCCCCGCGAGGTCGCCGAGGTGGCCGCGTGGCTGCTCAGCGACCGGGCCTCGTACGTGACCGGCGCGATCATCCCGGTCGACGGCGGCGCCGGCGCCTGAACACGAACAGGGCCTCATACAACCGTGGTCTTCAAGTGCTGCCGCTCATGACCCCGACCTACTGGAGGGGGAATGCCGGCCGCCGGTGGACTGGACGTCCAAGTGTCCGGCCACGCTGCACCTGCGGGGCCGACCGTTTGAGCGTTTCAGGCCGCAGCTCGCCACCACCCAGCCGTGACCGCCGCCTGCGCGCCGCCGACCCGAACGCCGCGGCGGAGAGTTGGTTCGCCCTGATCAATGCCTGGATGTGTCGAGTTCGATGTGCTCGATGTCGTTGTCCAGGAAGGTGGTCAGGGCCTGGGCTTCGGTGTGGACGGCTTCCCGTTCCGGGGCGGTGAGAGGGCGCAGGGAGCTGATGTGGAGTCGGTGGTCGCGCACGGTCCAGGTCGCGGTGACGCGTCCGTCGACGAGGACGGTGCGGTGGCCCGCGACGGACAGACCGAGGTGGGGAGCGTCGATGATGCGGCTGCGGTCGTGGTAGCCCAGGATGGCGTTGTCGAAGGCCGGAAGGAACCGGACGGGGGCCGGGGTGTCGGGGTGCGGGCGGGGCGCGTCGGGCAGGTCGAGCAGTTCGCGGCCGCGTTCGTCACGGAAGACGACGAGTTCTTCGCGAGCGGTTTTGACGGCGGCGGGAAGGCCGGCGAGGCCGCACCAGGCGCGCACGTCCGCGCTGGCGGCGGGCCCGTACGCGGCGAGGTAGCGGAGCAGCAGTTGCTGTCCGACGGGATCACTGCCGTCGGCGGGCAGGGGGTCGATGTCCCGTGCCAGCCAGGTGCTCAGCGGCAGGTTGCGTACTCCGGCGGTCTGGCGCCACAGGCCGCGGGGAGGGAGTTGGGCCATCGGGATGAGGGCTGCGACGAGCAGCTCGCCCAGGACACGGCGCGGTGGACCGGGCCAGCGGTCTTCGAGAGCTCGAACCAGCTCGGTCATGGTGCGCGGCCGCTGGTCGGCCATGACCGAGCGGCCGGCGGCGGCGACCTCGTCCATGTCGATGCCGGCCAGTTCGCGCCGGTAGGTTCCCAGCACTCGCTGGCGCAGCATGGTGTCGTGGCGGGCTCGCCAGGCGAGCGCGTCGTCGGCGGTGACGAGGTGGACGGTGCGCCGCATCAGGTGGGTGCGCACCACCTTTCGACCGGTCAGCTCATCGTCCAGTTGGCCGGGTAGGAAGTCGCAAAGGCGGGACCACAGCCCGGTGAAGGGTTCGTGAGGCTCCTGCGCCTGCATGCCGCACAGATGGGCCACTGCCTGCGACACGGAGCTGTCGCTGCGCTCAAGCAGGTGTTGGCGGGCGAGGGTGGCGCGATTGAGGGCGCGGGTGTCGAGGACGGTCATGGCACTCTCACGCGACGGCCTGCCCGTGAGACGGGCACCGTCGGATGGCGTCCCGCTGTGTGGTGTAGCCGATCACGGGTGAGGTGTGCGCGGGCTCGCTCCCGGGGCGCACACCCGCAGGGGCCTCACACTCCCTGAGCATGGGTCAGCCACCGTGCAACTCTCCGATGTGAACGGGCAGTTCAACGAAGGAGACGCACGGTGGCCCTGTCCCAGTCTGACCTACTACGCCTGCTGGAGTCACTACGTTCGGCAGACGGGCTCGAACTCGTCCGCGGGGTGGCCGAGCGGATGCTCCAGGAACTCATCGAGGCCGAGGCCACCGCGAGGATCGGCGCCCAGTGGAACGAGCACACCGATACCCGCACCGCGTTCCGCAACGGGCACCGCGACAAGACGCTGACCACCGCGGCCGGCGACCTCGATCTGGCGATCCCCAAGCTGCGGGCCGGCAGCTTCTTCCCCGCCCTGCTGGAGCGACGCCGCCGGATCGACCAGGCCCTGTACGCGGTCATCATGGAGGCCTACGTCCACGGCGTGTCCACCCGCTCGGTCGACGACCTGGTCAAGGCCCTGGGCGCGGACACCGGCATCTCCAAGAGCGAGGTCTCCAGGATCTGCCAGGATCTTGACGGGCAGCTGACCGCCTTCCGGGGCCGGCCCTTGGACCACGTCCGCTTCCCCTACGTCTACCTGGACGCGACCTACTGCAAGGCCAGGGTCGAGCACCAGATCGTCTCCCGGGCCGTGGTCGTGGCCACCGGCATCACCGAGGACGGCGGCCGCGAAGTGCTCGGGGTCATGGTCGGCGACAGCGAGACCGAACTTTTCTGGACCGAGTTCCTTCGCTCGTTGCGCGAACGCGGCCTTGCCGGAGTCCGGCTCGTGATCGGCGACCACCACCTCGGGCTGGTCAAGGCCATCCGCAAAGTCATGCTCGGGGCCTCCTACCAACGCTGCAGGGTCCATTTCCTACGGAATGTGTTCAGCGTGATCAACAAGGAAGCCGGCGAGATGGTCGCCGCGACGATCCGCACGGTCTTCGCCCAGTCCACCGCCGAGGGGGTCCGCACCCAACTCGACACCGTCGCCGACATGCTCGGCGCCCAGTTCCCGAAGGTCAAAGCGATGCTGCTGGAAGCGAAGGACGACCTGACCGCCTTCGCCGTCTTCCCGGAACGACATTGGAAGAAGATCCAGTCCACCAACCCGCTGGAGCGGATCAACCGCGAGATCAAACGCCGCACCGACGTCGTCCAGGTCTTTCCGAACGACGACGCGCTCCTGCGACTGGTCACCGCCGTGCTCTTCGAGCTCCACGACGAGTGGATCGCCTTCCCCCGCCGCTACCTGCCCGAAGGCAGCATGGACCAGCTCTACCCTGCCAAGCTCCCCGAAAGCGCCCCCGCACTACCCAACACGCCCACCGACTGATCGGCTACACCACCAAGCGGGACACGACCCACCGTCGCAGGTCCGTGTGGGCGGGTTTCCGCTGTTGTACGTGTCCGGCGCCCGCGCCGTCCGGGCCGCCCACGGGGTGGCGGCGGCTCGGACGGCGCGGTTGGGCCAGGTCGGTCGGGTTCAGCCGTTGTACGGCGCGGTGACGTCCAGGACCCAGGTGACGCCGAAGCGGTCGGTGAGCATGCCGTACAGCGGCGCCCACTGTGCGGGCTCCAGGGGGCTCACGATGGTCGAGCCCGCGGCGAGCTTGCCCCACAGGGCGCTGATCTCCTCGGCGTCGTCTCCGCGGACGGAGACGAAGAACGAGTTCTCGCCCTGGTCCCAGGGCAGCTGCGAGGGCACGTCGTAGGCCATGACGTGGAAGCCGTTGTCGCCGACCACCTCGCCCCACATCACCCAGTCCGCCTCGCTCTCGTTCCGTACGGCGCCCGCGTCCTTGTAGGTGACCGCGACGGTGCGCCCGCCGAAGACGGACCGGTAGAAGTCCAGTGCCTCACGTGCGGTGCCCCGGAAGTTGAGGTGGGTGGTGGTCGTGACGGACATGATTCGTTCCTTGCCTCGGTGTGACAGATGTGCGCCGTCGGTCATCGGTGTCGAGCGGCGGCTGCCGTGACCTGGGGGTCGCGCCTCCCGAACGGCTCGTATGCCACGATGGCAAAGGTAGAGGACAGGAAGTGTCCGGTACTCCGGGGAGGATGGGTGTCATGCAGAAGACGTCCGCCCGGCTGCTCGCGCTGCTCTCGCTCCTTCAGACGCCCCGTGCCTGGTCCGGCGACGATCTCGCCGAGCGTCTCGGTATTGCCTCGCGCACCGTGCGCCGTGACATCGACCGCCTGCGCGAGCTCGACTACCCGATCACGACCGTCAAGGGACCGGCTGGCGGCTACCGCCTGGAGGCCGGCACCCACCTGCCGCCGATGCTGTTCGACGATGACCAGGCCGTTGCCCTGGCCGTCGCGCTGCAGACCGCGGCCGCCGGGACCACCGTCGCCGAAGACGCCTCCCGTGCGCTGGCCACGCTCCGCCAGGTCATGCCGGCCCGCCTGCGCCACCGCATCGACCTGCTTCAGATCACCCCGGTCCAGGCGCCTGTGGCAGCCGGCGACGCCGTCGAGGTCGACGCTCAGGTCCTGATGGAGCTGAGCCGTGCCATCCACGCCCGGGAGGAACTGCGCTTCGACTACGCCCCGGGTCCGGGCACCCCGCCCGACGCCGCGCGCCGCGTGCAACCCCACCATCTGGTCACCTGGCGCCATCGCTGGTACCTGGTGGCCTGGGACCTCCACCGCGAGGACTGGCGCATCTTCCGCGTCGACCGCATCCGGCCCCGCACGCCCACCGGCCCCCGCTTCGCCCCGCGAGACCTCCCCGGCGGCACCGTCTCCACCTTCGTCACCAGCCGGTTCCGCGGCAACGACGGCACCACCACCGACTGGCCGTGCCGGGGCGAAGTCATCCTCCACCTCCCGGCCGCACACGTCGCGCCCTTCGCCGAGGACGGAATCGTCGTGGACGTCGGCCCCCACCGGTGCCGGCTCATCCTCGGCTCCTGGTCATGGACCGGACTCGCCGCCGCGATCGGCCGCTTCGACACCGATGTCGAAGTCATCGACCCACCCGAACTGGCGGCCGCGTTCGGGGACCTCGCCGCCCGCTACGCCCGTGCAGGATCGTTCGCGGCGGCGTGGACCGACCGGACCAGGGAGGGGTCCGAATCGTCAGGGGCGAAGCCCTCAAGGACTTCCAGCAGCACCAGCACACCCATACTTCGACGGTGCACTCAGCGCCTGGACAGCGCACCCCGAGACCGCCAGCGCGCCCACCGTGGCGCGGACGCCTAGCGTGATGGGTATGACGTGGACAGACTTCGTTACAGACATCGCTCTGGAACGGGACACATTGCTTCGCGCCATGCCGCTCGTCCCCGCCACTGCCGGGGGTGACTTTCGCGGCACCCTCGATGTGGCGGCAGATCATGTACACGCCTTCGTGTCGGCCAATGATGCGTCGATGACGCCCGAGGGCTGTGTCGCCTTTCTCCGTATCCGTCCTCTGCTCTTCGGGATCGCGTGGAAGATCCTTGATCGCTTCCACGAGGAGGCGTTCATTCAGGCTGGCGAAACGCCGGATCAGAGCAGGGGATTCTCGATCAAGGAGAAACGCAGACTCGCCCGGAGCCTGGTCGGGCAGCCGGGGTTCCTGCCGGCCGAGGTCTGGGAGGCCGTAGCGCTCACCTACGACGGCACCGCCCTCATGCGTCACAGCATGGTGCACCAGAGCGTATGGGTGGACGGCGCGGACGCCCTTGTGGGCACTGACAGTGGCGGCGGGAGACTCCGACCAGTCACAGCAGACGAGCAGGAAGCGCTCGTGCACGTCGCTCTCCGCCGGGTGGAGGCGGCCGAGCTGTTTACGCTCGACACCCGAACCGAAGGCGATCTGCGAGCTCAGCTGGACCGGCTCAAGGGCATTCACAAGGTGACCCTCGCGGGGGCGGTAGTCCTGACCGGGGTTCCCGAGCTGACCGTCATCCTCGCCCCTGCGCCTGGTGGGGGCGGCTACGTCTTCGACACGCCGTATGTACGACAGCGTTCTCCGTTCAGGGCGGCGCAGTACTGCGACCTCGTGGTGAACTTCCGCGACATGCCCGGCGTTAGCCTGCGCGGTCGTCTGGAAGATGCACCGGACCGACAGGTGTTGTTGGAGCCCGATCAGCCGCCGGACTGGTTCAGAGAGATATCGGCCAGGCTCAAAGACGGTCCTGACGATGGCGAACTCCCAGTCTTCGTCAACCTCAGACGGTTCACGCAGGTTCTCAGCTGCTGTGGCTGCGAATCCGCTACCGTCCTTGGCCCAAGCAAGGGCAACGACGTTCCGCTGCACCGGTTCAGGGAACAAGCGCCCGCCAGGTGTGGGTGTGAACCGCATGGACGAATGCTAGTCATGGGGCCGGACGGTCGACAGAGGTGCTGCTGACGCGCAGTGGTCCAACCTGGTCGGGTTGAGCCCCGAGCGGAAGACGGCCCGGGCACCGTTGCTCTCTGTAGCTGGAGCAACGGGGCCCGGATGGGGCAACCTCGACTGGCGACCCGTCAGTCCGGCTTGGCTCCCGGTGCACAGCGGGTGCACATGAGGACGAGGACGGACGGGAATCGCCGAGAGCTCAGGAGAGGTATTTTCCCAGTTCAGGGGCCCTGTAGTGGTGGTTTGCCGAGCAGGTCCAACGACCCCGACTCAGAGGTCGTAGTTCTGATCGAACATGCCTCTGACCTGCGATAACAGGGAGCTCGCGGAAGATCATTTCACAACCGGTTCACACGCGGCGATGATGACGATGAGCAGCGGTGAGAAGCGCTGAGCGAAGACCGCGATGTCGAGCCGGCTCTTCGCCGTGTGGCGCGGTGCGGGGCTACTGATCGTGGCGGTGTGACGTCGTTCCACTCAGCGGTTTTGTGGGTCGACCACGGCGGCGAAGAAGTGTCGAAGCATGGTTGGAGCTGTCGCCTGTACGAGTCCGTGCCCGCCGAATCGGTACACCTGGTATCCCTTGAGCCGTAGGGCCCGGTCATCGGCGACCATCTTCGAGTACAGGCGTGGAGAGGCAATGTTGCCCTCGGTGGCGAAAGAAGCAACGCGCCCCGGTCCACGATGACCAGCATCCCTGCGGCCAAGCCGGCCTTCCTGATCATCAGCTCCGGCTCGCCGCCGTTGAACCCCCAGTGCCTCGTCGATCTGTGCGTGCGTGGCACACAATGTCAGCGTCGCCACCCCCACCTGCGGGAACCCCGCTTCGTGAAGCGGGTTACCCTCCGCAAATTAGGCCTGCTTCGGGCCGGCAGCCTCGTGGTCACTCAGAAAGACGGCCTCGATGCCGCGGAGGAAGACCTCAATGCTCAGGTCGAGCTGCTTCCTGTCGTAGGTGTCGACCCCGCGCGCGACGATGCGGGTGAAATTCTCGAACGCCTGCGGGTCACGCCCTTCGAGCCCTTCGCGGGTGAGTCGCAGCCGCAGACCTACTCCGATGCGCGCCACGAGGAGCGCATCGCGCGCGTACGCCCAGCAGATATTGGTCAACAGGGCGAGCGACCGCACGGCGGCCTCGTCGTCGAAGCCCGCCTCCGTCAGTTTCTTCACGACGGCTTCGGTCGGCTCCGCGAACCTCGCGAAGACCGAGCTGTCCGGCTGGAGGTGCACGGAGAGCGCATCGGCGGCGATCACATAGTCGGTGTAGGCCCTCGCGTAGAGGCGGTACGCCTCTTGCCATGAGGCGTCTGGCGGGATGTCGAGGTCCGACGAAGTCTCCGAGAACGCGTCGAGTGCTACCAGCCGCAGCAGCGATTCCCGGTCGCTGACGTGGTGGTTCACGGCCTTCCGGTCGACGCCGAGCTTGTCGGCGACGGCCTGCATGGTCAGCTCGTCGGCGTCGAGGGACCGCGCCGCAGCGATGATGCGCGCCAGGTCTAGCCCCGCCCTGCGCCCGCGCGTCCTCCGGCCGCCGGAAGGCGGTGTCCGTTCTGCGGCTTCCATGGTTGTTGTCTCCTGCGTCTCAGAGGGGTTGACGGGGCGCACACCCGAGCATAGCTTGCTGGCGAGTACTAATTCCCGGGCGGGAATTAATGGGTGAAGCAAACGAAGGAGTTCGATGATGGGCGCTGTCGCCGCAGGTCACGGCAACAAGCAGACCAAGAAGAAGATCACCAGGGAGGACTTGCTCGGTACGGAGAAGCGCTGGCGGCGCTTCGGTGAGCCGACGCCGGCCGGCGGTTCGCAGCACGAGGACGGCACTCCGGACTACGGCATCTTCGGCCCGGGCAGTGTCGTCTGGGAGGTCCTCCTCCACCCGGCGACCGTCGTCTTCCTGAACGCCGCCCAGGGAGCGGTGCAGACGAAGGCGTACAAGCCGATCGCCGCGGGCCTGCGCGATCGCGACCCGGTAACCCGCAAGGCGCGGGAAGGCACGCTGACCATGATGGACGTGTTCGACCGGCTGTCCCGTAACTCGGGCATGCACGCGCCCATGTGGCTCGGTGACTCAAAGACCGCCAAGCTGATGGCCAAGCACCTCCACAACATCCACAAGAAGGTGTCCGGCGATGTCATCGACACCTCTCGGCCCGAGCTCGGGGGCTACGCGGCGAGCGAGCCCCGCGACGCGATGTGGGCCGCGCTGACGGAGATGCACCCCATGCTGCGGGTCTACGAGGCCTTCGCCTTCCGCGATGGAAAGCTGCCGCACCGGCTGTCCCCGGAGCAGCGCGATCAGTTCATCGCCGAGGCGGGGGCGTACCTGAGGCTCGTCGGGGCCTCCGAGGAGGAGATCCCCACGACGATGGCCGAACTAGGGGCCCTCTATGAGACGTACGCCGGCCTCTTCGAGCCCAGCAAGACGTTCAACAACATGCCCGACACGGGCCAGGACTGGGTCAAGCTGTCTGGGCAGGTGGTTCTCAAGAACTTCCACATCTCGCACCTGCGCGCGCTCATCCCGTACCTGCTGCAGACCGCGCTGATCGATCTGCCCGTCACGGGCACGCTGCCGGCCAAGACCCGCCGTTCTATGGGCCTCAGCCCACGCAAGGACAAGGCCGCGGTCGTGGCGGCGAAGCTCTTCCTTCCGCTTGCCTGGCTGATGCAGCAGGGGCCGTACGAGCGTTATGTCCTGCGTCGCATGTGGGGGCCTGACAGCATCGCACTGCTCGAGTCTGCCCGCCGTCTGCACGAGCAGGCCCTCGCGCAGCGCGCCGTCAGCCAGCTCATCGGCCAGTCGATGGACACAGCAGCACACGCCTGAGAAACGCACCGGTCGAGACCATCCGGCCTGCCGGCTCGCCTCGGACCGGCAGGCCGGTCCTGGGTAGCCGAGCACAGCATGCAGGTCCTGCAGAACTCAACGATTCGAGGAGTACGTTCGTATGTCCCCTCTCATTCCCGCCCCTGCGCCCGAACACATACGCCGGGAAGAGCTCGACCGGCTCGTCGCCCTGCAGCGGGCGGCCTTCCGCGCCGAGGGAGATCCTACCGCTGAGGTCCGGCGCCACCGCATCGACCGGCTGGTGCTCGCAGTACTCGATGCCGCCGACGAGCTCGCCGACACACTGGCCGAGGACTACGGTCGACGCCCCAGCACCCTTACCAAGGCGAGCGAGATTCTCGGCCTGGTCGAGGAGGCTCGGCGCCTGCGCGACGGGCTCGAAGGGTGGATGAAGCCAACCCCGGTCGATGGTCAGGTCCCGGCCTTCATCCAGCAGAAGCCTCTCGGAGTCGTCGGCGTCATCACCGCCTGGAACTTTCCCGTGGGCCTGGCCGTCCGGCCGGCGCTGGACGCGCTGGCCGCCGGAAACCGCGTCATCCTGAAGTTCACCGACGTCCATGTCCGCACCGGGGAGGTCTTCGCCCGCGCGGTGTCCAAGTACCTTCACGAGGACCAGGTCACCGTCGTGTGCGGAGACGTCAAGACAGCCCAGGAGTTCTCCGATCTCCCCCTCGACAAGATCATCTTCACCGGCTCACCCGCCGTGGGCCGGCTGGTGGCCTCGGCCGCTGGGGCGAACCTCGTGCCCGTCACCCTGGAATTGGGTGGGAAGAACCCTGTGGTGGTAGCCCCCGACGCCGACCTGGATCTGGCCGCGCACCGCGTCGCGGGCACCCGGATGCTCAATGGCGGCCAGGTCTGCCTCTGCCCGGACTACGTCTTTGTACCCCGGCAGCACATCCAGGAGTTCACCGCCTCCCTGCAGGCTGAGCTGGCAGGGTTCTTCCCGACCTATGTGGACAACCCAGCGGCTGTCTCCCTGGTCAACGAGCGCAGCTTCGACCGGGTCCTGGGGCTGATCCAGGATGCGGAGGCGAAGGGGGCCAAGAAGATCACGGCCGTCGAGGAGGAGCCGTCCCGCAAGGTCCGACTGATTCCGCCGACGCTGCTGCTCAATGTCCCAGCCGATGCGTGGATCACGAGTGAGGAGGTATTCGGACCTGTACTGTCGATCCACCCCTACGACGACATCTCCGAGCCCCTCAACTACATCGCCGACCACCCGTCGCCTCTGGCTGCGTACTGGTACGGCGAGGATGGGGAGGATTTCCACCGCTTCCTGAACCACACTAATTCCGGTGGTGTCACCCGCAACGACGGCCTCCTTCACCACTCCGCCGACGCCCCCTTCGGTGGCGTCGGCAACTCCGGCACCGGCGCCTACGGCGGCAAGGCCGGCTTCGACGAGTTCACCCACCGCAGAACGGTGGCCGCCCAGACGAGCCCGCTCGGCTACACCGACGGCATGGTCGGCTCCGCCTTGCTGGCTCAGGGCCTGGTGGTTGGTATCGACCAGGCGATCAGCGGTGCGGCGGCGGAGATTCGCGAACGGCTCGGCCTGCGATGAGAATCGTCGGCGCGCCTCCCCCTCTTCCATCACCATCCACCTCCGTACGACCATTCCTCCCTGGATTCGTCGCGCCGGCAGAGATCCTTGGCGACCCCGTCCACCCGCGCCGAGGCGGCGGAGAGACGCCGGTTGCCGAGGCGGCGGTGTCGGCCTGGGCAGCCTTCGGGATACGAGCCTTAGGCTGCGCCGACCACGCAGTTGCAACGGTGTTCGGCCTGCATTGCGGGCCGGCCACCCAACTGCGGCTGCGTGGCGGGGCCGCGGTGAAGTTCTGGCATCTGTCGCCGACTGTCACGAGGCCCTGCGGTTGGCACACTGCGCCCGGAAAGACCTCGGCGAGGAGACATGGATCTCGGTCTCGGTGGCCTGGCGATCGTTCGAGGAGCAACCGAGCGGTGTGCGCGAGGTCGAGGACATCCTCAGGGTGGCGTGTGCGCTGAAGCGCCGGTCCGGGGTCTACCAGCTCGATGACGTGGCCGTGGAGTTCGCGGTGGCGAGCAGTCCGGAGGTGTCCTGGCACCTCGCGAGGCTGATCAAGCCGGTCGTCACCCGGCCCGAACTGCTGGAGACGCTGGAAGCATTGATCGCCTCGGACCTGACACAACCCCGGCCACGGCGTCAGCGAGCCGAACCGATCCGGCAGGACAGGCGTCAGCGAGCCGAACCGATCCGGCAGGACAGGCGTCAGCGAGCCGAACCGATCCGGCAGGACATAGGCAGCGCGGCAGGCGAGTGAATGGAGCGCAGCCGAACTGGACATTGACGCCGACCACATCGTCGTGCGCCGCCAGCGCAAACGGTGGTCCCTCCGGCGAACTCGCCCTGCTGCTGGAGTCGCCGTCTTGGTACTGCGGGCAAGTACGGGAGCACTCTCGGTCGTCTGGTCACCCCGGCAACGGTTGTTCGGCCCAGATCGTCTTGCCCAAGGCGGTTTGCCGGCTGCCCCATCGCTGGGTGAGCTGGGCAACCAACAGCAGTCCGCGGCCGCCCTCGTCGTAGATGTGTGCTCGGCGCAGATGCGGTGAGGTCGAGCTGCCGTCGGACACCTCGCAGATCAACGTACGGTCGCGGATCAGCCGCAGTTGGATGGGCGTATGACCGTACCGAATCGCGTTGGTGACCAGTTCGCTGACGACCAGCTCAGTAGTGAAGGCGGCGTCCTCCAACCCCCATACGGCGAGCTGCTCGGTGGCGTTCTGGCGAGCGGCCGCCACCTGCGCGGGGTCCGGCGGCAGCTCCCAGGTGGCCACCTGGTCGGCTCCCAAGGCCCTGGTGCGGACCAACAGCAGGGCCACGTCATCGGCGGGACGTTGAGGTAGCACGGATCTCAGCACCGTATCGCACACTGTTTCGAGCTGATCACTGGACGGAGTCAGTGCGCGGCACAGCTCGGAGATGCCGCGGTCGATGTCGCGGTCGCGGCTCTCGATCAGCCCGTCCGTGTACAGGGCGATCAGTGAGTCCTCTGGTAGTTCGAGTTCCGTTGCCTCGAAGGGGAGCCCTCCTATCCCCAGCGGAGGACCGGCAGACAGCGCGACGAGTTCCGCCACGTGGTTGGGCAGCGACACTACCGGAGGCGGATGTCCGGCGCTGGCCATCGCCAGACGGCGGGAGGCTGGGTCGTACACCGCATACAGGCACGTCGCGCCCAACTCGGCGACGTCCGCGCCGCCGCTTGTGTCCATGGCCAGATGGATCACCATGTCGTCGAGGTGGGTCATCAGCTCGTCCGGCGGCAGATCGACGTCGGCCAAAGTTCGCACGGCCGTACGCAGCCGCCCCATAGTCGCCGAGGAGTGGATGCCGTGCCCGACGACATCGCCGACGACCAGGGCGACCCGACTTCCGGACAGCGGGATCACGTCGAACCAGTCGCCGCCGATGCCCGCCACGGAGCCGGCTGGGAGATAGCGGTGGGCGACCTCCACCGCCGCCTGCCCGAGTAGCTGCTGCGGAAGCAGGCTGTGCTGGAGGGTCAGCGCAGTAGACCGCTCACGGGCGAACCTGCGGGCGTTGTCCACGCACACCGCGGCCCGGCTCGTCAGTTCCTGGGCGAGGGCCACATCGTCGGCGGTATACGGGTCGGGGCTCACCCCGCGGGCGAAGACCGCAACGCCCAGCGTGGTACCCCGGGCCTGCAACGGCGCTGTCAGCAACGAGCGGACAACCAACCCGCGCTTCTTGTGTTTCCGAGCCAGGGCGGCGCGCACCGGGTGCTCCGCAATCCACCGATCGAGACCAGGGTCTCCGGCCCTGTTGAGCACCGGGTGACCGTACGCCAGTGCCTGGGCGGGCGGCGAGAAGGGAGGGTATGCGTCCGTCTCCCCTATCGGGACGGCGGTCTCCAGAAGCTCCCCTACGTCTGATCGGTGCGCCACCCGGCGCATCACGACGTCAGTTTGCTCTGCGTTCGGGTTGGGTTCCTCGGCCCCCAGTACCCAGTCCAGCAGGTCTACGCTGGCGAAATCGGCGAAGCCTGGTACAGCGAGCGTCACCAGTTCCTCCGCGGTCTTCATCACGTCCAGAGTGGTCCCGATCGAGGTCGCGGCCTCGTTCAGCAGGGCCAGTCGCTGCCTGGCCCGATGCTGTTCGCTGCTGTCGAACGCTGCCATACCGACCGCGACCAGCTTTCCGCCAGCGTCCCGTACTGGCCACATCTCAACGTTCCAGGCGTGCTCGCCGCCTCTGGCAAGCGAACCGCCGTAGCCCTCGAAGTGCACGGACATGCCAGTTTCGAGCACCTTTTGCTGGTGCTGTAGCAGGAGACTGGCACTGGTTTCGGCCAGAGTGTGGTCGGTGAGCGGCCTCCCCACCAGCTCCGTCTCGGCAAGCCCCATCCCCTGGGATGCCTTGGTGTTGAGCCGCAGAATGCGCTGCTGGGTATCGAAAGCGGACAGTCGAACGGACGCCTGCTGAAACACCTGCTCGGCCACCGTCGGCTTCAGCGTCCCGGGCTCCGACACGGTGACCAGGAATCTCTGCGGTTCGCCCTCCCCCTCCAGCAGAGGGCAGGCCCTCAGGGCCAGCTCCATGGTGCGGCCGTCCCGGTGCCGCAGGGTGACCACACCGCTGAGCGCGGTCACCGCCTCATCAGGTATGTCCCCTACGACGAAACCCTTCGCTTTCCGGCCCACGACGTCCTCTGCGCCGTATCCCATCAGCCGCTGGAGAGCCTCGCTCCATCCCAGCACGATGCCCCGTTTGTCTATGATCGCCACAGGGTCGCTATGCGCCATACCACCAAGAATGACCCCCGCGCCGTATCCGAACAACCTGTCTGTGTGTCAAGCGGCCTGAGCGAGGTGGGTCCGTTGGTCGCCTTTCATGATCCGGTAGACCACGTTGGACAGCCGCCGTTTCAGGGCTCGTCGGGCCTCTGCCGGCGTCTTCCCTTCCGTGATCTTGCGCAGGTAGTACTCCTGCCCGACCTCCAGGTCGGCGCGCAGCTGCTCTGTCCGCACAAAGGCGAGAGAGCCGGAAGCGCTTGGGGCGGTATGCCCATAGGGCCGGGTGCTGCTGAGTTTGGTGTACGCGGCCTGCAGTGGTGCCATGTGATGGCACAAAAGGCCTACCACTCGGGGTTCCGTGAGGCGGAGCCGATCCAGTCGATTGAAGCTGGATCGCCGGCGAGCTGCCGGGTCAACCCAGGCGAGACTGGCGGACAGTCGCCCAGGACGCCTGGTGGCCGTCGCCAGCGAGCTGGACTGCCACCACGCATAACGCGCGGCTGGGAAGACCCCAGCTGCGCATATGCGCGGACGCGGCCTGATCAACTACACGCACAACGGTCCCCGGGAATCGCCGCCTTGGCGGAAGCACCGTTCTCATTGCTCACGCGGGGCGTACCAGGCCGCCGAGCATCCTTTCCAGCAGGTCGTTGTTCGCGTTGAAGCTGGCCACTGACGCGGCGATGTTCTCCTCCTGGTCCATGTCCTGCCAGGAGACGGTATATCCGGCTTCGCGGGCAAGCTGGGCGAGGAAGGCGCGCTGGGTGCGACCGTTGCCTTCTCGAAAGGGGTGGATGGCGTTCACGTCGCCGTACAGGTCGGCGAGGCCTCGGATGAACGCCGGGCGCTCCAAGCCTTGCAAGTGATCGTTGTCGGCGAGCTTGCGGAACACGTCCTCCGCGAAGGAGGCGATGTGGATAGACGGGCAGAACGATGTGCCCTTGGAGATCTCAATGGTGCGCAGCTCCCCGGCCCACGGGTACACGTTCCCGAAGATCCGCCGGTGGAATGCTTGCAGGTGTGCGAGGTTGTAGCTGCCTGGCAGCGGCTCAGCGTCCAGGATGGCGAGTTCTACGGTGGCGATGTCCGCTTCGGCTTCGGAGAGCTCTGCTGCATTGGTACTGACTTCGGCGTTTCAGGGTGATGGTGGTGGCAGGTCCAGGGAGAGGCCGGTCCCGGCGAGGAAGCCGTCGAGGATGTCGGGGCGGTACTGGAGCCGTTTGAGCCGGTTGCGGACGAGGGCTTCGAGACGGTCGACGGCGACCGAGGAGAGGTTGGCCAGGCTGTGCTTGACGTGCGCCCAGAGCCACTCCACGGGGTTCAGGTCCGGCGCGTAGGCGGGCAGGATGTATACGGTCAGCCAGTTCCTGGCGGCGACCAACTCGCGCATCACGTGGGAGACATGGGTGTTCAGCCGATCCCAGACCCGCACGATCGGCGCCTTCACCAGATGGTGGATGCCGTCGATCAGGCCGATGTAGTCGCGCTCGGAGAGGCTCCGCCGCTCGCCCTTGCGACCGGTGTGCCGCCGGATGCGGTGGGACAGCCTGGTCCGGGAGCCTGGCCGCACGGCGATCAGCCCAGCGACCGAGACACGTCCGGAGCGGCTGCCGGAGACCTTCACGACCGGGGTGATGCCCCGCCGTCCCCAGGTACGTCCACGGGGCGGCCTGCGCGTGAAGCCGGCCTCGTCTTCGAAGCAGACCCACCCATCGCAGTCCGCCCGGGCTCTTTTACCTCCGCCCAGGTCACCTCCGTCCACGCGGTGACGGCCTGCTCGTCACGTTCCGCAGCCCGCCTAGCGGGCATCTGCGGAGTGAAGCCAAGTCTGTGCATCAGCCGTGTAGCGCCCGAGACGCTGTACGAGACGTGGAACTTCCGCCCGATCAGCGTGGCCACCCGCGCTGCCGTCCACACCTGGTCCTCCACCCAGCCGTGCGCGGCCGGGCCCTGGTCCAGATACCCGGCGAGCTTCTCCAGGCAGCGCGGGGACAGGCGGCACCGCGACCCACCCGGGCCACGTGATGCCAGCGCCTCGACCCCGCCCTCGCGCCACAACTGGTGCCACTGGTAAGCCGACTTCCCACTCACCCGCAGGCGCCGGGCCACCTCCGCCGGCTTGACCTCCTGCTCGAACAGCTCGGCCGCCTGCATCCGCACCGTCTCCCGGCGCAGCCGTCCTGAAGCGGTCAGCCCGCCCCCATCCGCGTATCTCACACCCCATCGGATACAGCCACCACACCGAGCTCGTCAGGCAAACCGGGACAGTTCACCCTGGCGCGCCGAAGTCAGTAATGCCGAGACTGTTTCGGAGGACGCCGTTGGGCTCGCTGTAGGGGTCGGTCACTCAGCTGCCTTGCGGGTGTAGCGGGCGAGGGTGCGGGCGCGCAGGGCTGCGGCGTCGAGTTCTCCGCGCGCGTAGGCGTCGAGGTCGGTGGTGGTGTCTGCGCTGACGCGCAGCCCCTCGGCCTCGGTGGAGCCGATGGCGGACGCGACCGCCGCTTGGCGGCGCTGGGCTTGCTCGTTTTGTTCGTGTCGCTGGTATCCCTCCAGGGATGCGACGTCCACCCGGCGGTGGGTGCCGACCATGCGGAACTCGATCGCACCCTTGTCGAGTAGCTTGATCAGGTGCGGCCGCGAGACGCCGAGGGCCTTCGCTGCCTGGATGGTGGACACTTCCACGCTCGTAGCGATCACCTCGACCGCGCGGCCGGAGGCGATGAGCGCCATGGTCTCCATGAAGGCTGTCAGGGCTTCGCGCGGCACCTCCATGGTGACCTTGCCAGCCTCGGCGACAGTGACATGGAACGTCTCGGTGTTGCTGGTGAGGGCGTCACGCAGGCATGGCACGGCCTCCTCGACGGTGCGCTTACGCTGCTCTTTCCGCGTGCGCTGTGCCGGGCCCCCACGCAGCGCCAGCGGGTCCTCTGTGGGGCGCTTGCGCAGCTTTTTCCGGGCGCGGGACGTTCGGATCTCGTAGGCGGAGGCGGTCGCACTGTCACCGGTGGCGTGCTTCGCCTGCCTGATCGGTTGCTGTTCCTGGTGGGTCACGGACATAGGTGCGGTTCCCAGCTTCGAGTGGCTGCTTCACCCCTAACCATATGAAACAAGTGAGTCAAGTGCAATATGTGAAACTACTTGGAGTGACAGATGTGTCGCCTTGGGTTTCCGGAGGGACTCGTGCGGCAGGGAGCTGGCGCGGGCGAGTGCAAAGTGGCAGTCCTGCTGGCCAGACTCGGGACAACGGCGCACAGTCGACGACTACTTGGCGTCACGTGAGCATGGGGCGCGCCGTGGCGGTTCAGGTCGCTCAGGGGCTGTGTCCGGCGTCATGGTCGGTGAGTGCGGCCATGGCTTGCCAGGCTTCCCACATGGCCTCTTCGTCGTAGTCCGGCACTACTAGGTCAGGCGTCAGATCGTCGCTGACGGGGTCAGAACACACCCTCAGCTCCCACTCGTTAGTGAAGCGGAGCTGGTCCTGCACGGGGTGGCCTGGTTCGAGCTGTTGCTTCCAGCCTTGATTGCTGACCTTGGGGCCGTCGGTGGCTTTGATCTGGCTGCGCCAGGCTGGACCGAGCCGGGGGATCGACGGGCGGGCATCGACCTCGTCGATGTCCTTTCCCGACCCCTTGAGTACTTGCTGCATAACGCTAGCGATGTTGCTCTTGGCCACGTCGTTGTCATACGTGGGGTACAGGCTAGGGTCCACCACGAGCACGATCCGGTATCCCTCGTAGTCGTGGTCGGTGTTCCAGAGCCGGACCTCTGCCACCATCACGTCAGCGATCATCCGCGCCGTGTCCGTCTGCCCGAGGTGGTGAGCGAGCACGGCGCTCGTGCCGAGCAGCCGCTCACTCACCAGGGGCGCGTTCACATCGGCGTCCAACGGCAGGGACATGTTGGGTGACGCCAACTCAGCACTCATGCATGGAATTGTGGCAGGTGATGCCGACAACTTGCCTATCTGGGCGCGTATTCACTCAGCATGTGCCTGAACGTCGGCCACACCCGCAACCTCGGCGACCGCGTCATGCTCGCTGGAGGCTTGGGACGCCGCCGGCCTCACGCCTGGCAGTCGTTAGCTGAGCGGGGGGCGCTACCCGACCGTGATTGCGCTGCCCAGGGCCTCGACGGCGTTGGTGAGCACGGCGGCTCCGGCGATGTTGATCAGTAGTAGGCCCAGGGCGAAGGCTTTCTGAGCATTCGTCATCGTGCATTCGGTGAGGGGTCCTGACGGCCGTTGGCGCCGGCCAGGCCCTCGCCGAGCTCGAACAAACCGCCCGCCGCCACGACCCGGCCCGCGCCGACCAGTGGCTGGCCAAGGCCCGCAGTCTGCTGGATGGTCTTGGCGGTTGAGAGGGCGTTCCATCTCATTGTTTTGTTGAAGAATTACTAGGTTGGTGATGGTTCATGTGCCGCGCCAGGGCGGGGGTGGCGTTAGCCAGCCGGCGGGTCATGAAGTTAATCATCGCGAGTTGCCCAGGCTTCGGACCGGCGGAGACGTGCCGCGTAGTCCTGGGCGAGGCGTCGGTGGGCGGTAAGCCACGAGACCTGCGCTCGATTGCCCTCAGGGCGCGCGTGGTCTTGGCGCCGACGATTGGTCTGCACGATCCTGCCGTTGCGGATGTGTGCATTGTCGGCGGAGACAGGACTGCGTGCTTGGCGACCGTCTCTGGGTGTGGTCGGGGTCCGGCTTGGCGATGGTGATCTTCGGCGTCACCTCCGGCGAGGCCCTGGCCGACGGGGTCGGCCCGCTGATCGAGGTGCCGGTGCTGATCGCGATGGTGTACGTCTCCCTCGCCTGGCGCAGGAAGTTCCCTACCCGGGACCGCCTGAGCGCTACGTATAGCTCGAACGGGAAGATGTCCGCCAACTTTCCAGAACATCAAGAGAGTTATCGACAGGAACGACCTGATGTGCTACCAATTGACCTGGAACCTCGGGCAGGACCCGGGGCCTTCGGGTCAGGCATCCGAAGGTGCTACCTGGAGCAGCCAGCCCAGGACGCCCGTCCGCAACGGCCGGGCCGTGTCTTGGAAGCCGCAATGGCTTCGTTCGGGTCCTCCCCGCGATGGGGTGGACGGCCCCTTGTGCGGACCGGGGAGCGCAACGCCCCCCATCTCAGCAAGCGTTACCTGATCTCTCGCAGATCTCAACGAACACACCGCGATGGTGTGGCGCAGCCTCGGGCCCTGCGCCTTGACAGGTCACCTGTCGTCGTTGAGGTCCTGCCGTCGTGTCGGCCTCCTCGCGCGGGTGACTCCGTACACCGTCGAGGAGAAATGTGATGTGGTCCGTTCTCGGGGATATCGCTTCCGCGTCCCCGTGGCTCGTGCTGTTCCTGCTGTTCATCGTGGTTTCGGCTCTGGTCGCCTCCATGGCCCTGTGCCTGCGCGGTACCCAGGCGGTGGAGCGGCCGGCGATCATCCGGGCGCTCGCCGAGCTGGTCCGCGCCCTGCGGGGTGGGGCATGCCGCTGATCAGGCCCGGCGCAGGCCGCCCCGCACCGTCGGGGCGGCCTGCGCCGGCCAGTCGATCCGGCGAACTGACCGGCCGCCGCGGCAACATCGGGCCTGACTCGTGCGCTCAGGTCTCCAGCTTCGCGGCGTCGACCCAGCGGGCCAGGACGCTCAACGCGGTCAGCTGCTCCAGAGCCTCGTGCTCGGGCAGCTCCGGCAGGCCGGCCTCGTGGCTGTTGGGGTTCGAATCGCGGCGAAGCAGCCTTCCGCAAACGCCGCGACACCGCGGTGGATGCTGGCGAAGGTCTTGTTGCTGCCGTTGCCCATCCCCCTACCTTCTCGGGGGTCCTCTCGATCGGTGGGAACTGGCGAGCGGGGATGGTGCTTCGCGTGCGGGAGCGGCAGTGCTGGCAACAGATCGAACCTGTTGAGTCGGCAGCCTACGAGCGATGACTACTGAAAGTAGCGAGATAGCGTACTGCCCAGTGCTGGCAAGGGCAACGGAGTGATCATCGCGAGTTCGATCTACGCGTGCTCATTTCACACTCATTTCACATTGCGAGCCCCAGAGGTGCTGCAGCTGCCTCTTCTCCAGGCGTTTCCGCAGGTCAGGACCTTGCCTGACCTGCGGAAACGATGAGAGATTGAACTGTGTTTCCGCAGGTCGGAGCACCTACTACAGGTCGTAGTTCTGATCGAACATGCCTCTGACCTGCGGAAACAGAGGCCTCTTGGAAGATCATTTCACAACCAGTGCACACGCGGCGGCCATGACGATGAGACGCGGTGAGAAGCGCCGAGCGGAGACCACGAGGTCGAGTTGGCGGCTCACCGTGCGGCGCTACGCGGTGCTACTGATCGTGAAGGTGCGAGGTCTTACGCTGATGCCGCCGAGGACGGCCAGGGTCGGGCCCGCGCAGCACACCGCACAGGCGGCCATGGCCGCTGCACCGGCGCCGACGGCGCCCCAGGGCCGGGACGGACGCGAAGCCGGCGCGGTCATGAGGTAGCTCCGAAAAGGTCGGCCGGCACCCCTGCGGCGGCCTCGGGGGCCCGTGCCTCCAGTTGAAAGGCGGTCGGGGTCAGGTGCAGGGTGAAGTCGAAGAACGCGCAGCAGCCCTGCTCCGCCGCGGCGAGAACCGCGACCTCGCCGGCGAGCTCGGCATCGGCGGGGAAGGACAGGCGGAGGCCGTCGGCGATCTCCTTGCGCGACTCGGCCTTGCTGACCAGCCGCTGCCACTGCTCGGTGCGCTCGTCCAGCTCGGCGCCGCTCAGCGTGCACGCCACCGGGATGTCCCGCCACGGCTCGACACCCTCTTCCGGGCGGGTCGTTGACAGCGTCACCGACCCGGGCCCGGCGGCCGGGGCGCTGGAGGTGGTACAACCGCAGTCCGGACCGCATGCCCCTGCGGGCGCCGGGCCCGACAGCTCGGCGTGGACGCCGGCCAGGTGGGTGGAGAACGCGCGCAGCTCGGCGATCCGGCCGTCGGTCGCGGTGATCCGGTCGGCGACCAGCGGCAGCATCCGCGCCCGGACGGACGCACACACCCCTTCCTCGCGGACGCCCAGGAGCTCGCGGATCTCCTCCAGGGCCAGGCCCAGCTGCTTGGCCGAGGAGATGAAGGCCAGGCGCTCCACCGCGTCCTCGCCGTACACCCGGTATCCGGATGGGGTCCGGTCGGCAGGCAGCAGACCGGCGTCCTCGTAGAAGCGCAGCGTCGTTGCCGGAACACCGGAGCGCTCGGCCAGCTGCGAGATGCGGTAGGTCGTCACACCGCCGACGGTAAACCTTCGACCCGACTCGAAGGTCAACAGGACCGCCAGTGTTTGGCGAGGGAAGCCGTCACGTCGGTGGGCGGTTGGGTGATCGTGTGGCCGAGTGGCCGATGGTGAGGGCTGCGGCGGCGAGGAGGACGGCAAGGGTCGCGTAGCCGCTGGTGAGGGTGGCGGCGGTGGCGACGCCGCCGACCAGGAGGGGGCCGCCCGCGTCGCCGAGTTCGCGGCCGAGTTCGGCGGCTCCCATGGTCTGGCCGAGGCGCTCGGCGGGGGTGGTGGAGGCCAGGGCGGCGAAGCCGATAGGGGTGATCAGGCCGGTGCCGGTGCCGATCAGGGTTGCTGCTGCGAGGACGCCGGAAAGCCCACCGAGCATCGCGCAGGCCAGGCCGAGGGCGGTGGTCAACAGCCCGGCGGTGAGGCCGCGACCGATGGTGAGCTGTCCCGCGTCGAGGGCTCGGCCGGCCCGGGGCTGCACGATGGCCGCGCAGGCGGCGAGCACGGAGACGGCCGCTCCGGTGGCGACCGGGCCGAGGCCGGCTGCGGCTCCGGTGATGGGCAGGAACCCGACGCCGACGGAGAGCGCGGCGGTCGCGCAGGCCAGTGCGGTGGTGGGTCGAAGGAAACTGCCCTGGGTCATGCGGCGGGCGAGGTCGATGACGGTCTGTCGGGCGCGGGGCAGTGGTGGCACAGCGGGTACGGTGAGGGCGGTCCAGCCTGCGACGGCGGCGGCGAGTGCGGTCATGACGCCGAAGAGGAGTGGCAGGCCGCCGGCCCAGACGGTCAGTCCGCCGAGGAGGGGGCCGGCGGTGTAGCCGAGGCTCTTGTAGAAGCCGTAGGAGCCGAAGGCGCGACCGTGCTTGGTCGCCGGGTTGAGCCTGGCAACGAGGGCGGAGGCGGCGGGGGAGAAGGCGGAGGCTGCCGCGCCTTGGCCGAGGCGGGCGAGCCAGAGCAGCCCTGTGTTGTGGGCGAAGACGAAAGCGGCAGAGGCCACGGCGAAGCCGATGAGGCCACCGAGCAGGACGGGGCGGGCTCCTACCCGGTCGGCGAGGGTGCCGAAGACGGGCTTGAGGAGAACTTCCGCGCCGTCGTAGAGCGCGAGCAGTCCGCCGAGGACGAGCAGGGATTCGGCGCGGTGGGAGGTGAAGTTGCCGAGGTTGGCGGCGATGGCGTGGGCACCGAACGCGGTGGTGAACCCGGCCGCGTACAGCGGCCACATCTGTCGGCGCGACGCTGTGGGTGTAGTCATCGGTCGGGTTCTCCTCACGGCGGGCTGGGGCAATCGTCGCAGGATGCGCGCGTCCGCCAGTGGGTCCGGGGGTACCCACTGGCGGACGCGGTCGGTTAACCCGCAGCGATGGCGGTGAGCACCTTGGTCCGTGCTGCCTTGACGGCGGGCAGGACCGCCGCCGCCAGGCCGGCCAGGGCCGAGCCGGCGAGGACAGCGAGGATGGTGCTCCAGGGGATGCTGAGGGCGGTGATTCCGTAGAGGACGAGGACCCTCTGTCCGGCGATGCCCCATGCGAGGCCGAGGCCGAGGCCGAGCAGCGCGCCGTGGACGGCGATGAGCACGGATTCGAGCCGGATGAGCCGGCCGATCTGCCTGCGTGAGGTGCCCACCGCGCGCAGCAGGCCGATCTCGCGGGTGCGTTCGATCACGGACAGGGCGAGGGTGTTGACCACGCCGAGGACGGCGATCACGATCGCGAGGGCGAGGAGGGCGTAGACCAGGTAGAGGACGGTGTCGACCTGGCTGGTGATCGACTTCTTGTAGTCGGCCTGGCTCTGGACGCTGACCTGGGGGTAGCCCGCGAGCGTGGTGTCGAGGGCGGCCTGGACCTGCTTCTTGTCGGCGCCGGGAGCGGTGTTGAGGTAGAGGGTGAAGTCCTGGGCCTCGGGGGCGAACCGGCTGAGGGTGTCCAGGGAGACCTCCCAGCTGCCGCCGTCCTTGCCCGCGCCCGCCGGGGGCTTGCTGATCGCGCCGACGGTGAGGGTGCCCGCGTTGCCGTTGAGGAAGTGGAGTTCGACCTTCGAGCCGATGCTCAGGCGGTCGGCGTTGGCGGTGGTCTCATCGACCATCACCTTGCCCGCCGCGACGTCGGCGGTGGAACCGGCCACGTACTGCGGCTTGACGGCCTGGTCGACGGTGGCGACGTCCACGCCCGACAGGACGAGCTGGAACCCGTTGAGGTGCGCGACCGCATAGCGCTGGCGGGTGACGGCCTGGATTCCGGGGATGGTCTTGATCTTGGCGGTGACCTCGTGGCCGATGGGCTGCTGTCCGTTGCCAGACAGGGCGTAGTCGGCGCCGAAGGTGTTGTCGACGTCGCGGTTGACGGAAGTCGTGAGCGAGGCCGCGAGAACGGCGACCGCGCCGACCAGGGAGAGGCTGATCATCAGCGCGCCCGCCGTGGCGCCGGTGCGGCGCGGGTTGCGTACGGCGTTGAGGCGGCTCATCCGGCCCACCGCGCCGAACAGCGCCGGGTAGAAGGCGCCGAGGCCGTGGACGACGACCCGGGAGAGCGCCGGGCCCAGGACGACGAGCGCGACGAGGGTGGCGACGATGCCGCCGCTGAGCAGTCCGGCTCCGGTGGTCAGAGTGGCGTGGTACTTCGCCGCGCCGGCCAGGGCTGCGCCGCCCGCCAGCAGGAGCGCTGTGCCCAGGGCGGAGCGTACGGCCAGTGGCTTCGTGGCCGGGGTGGAGGCTTCGCGCAGGGCGGCCATCGGGGAGATGCGGGCGGCTCGGCGGGCCGGCAGGTAGGCGGCGACCAGGGTGGTAAGGACGCCGATCGCGTAAGCGGCCGCAGGGGTGGCCGGGTTGATGACCAGTGCGGTGCCGGACAGGTCGACGCCGAAGCTGGAGATCAGGCTCTTCAGCCCGGCGGCGAGCCCGATCCCTGCGCCCAGGCCGAGGGTGGAGCCGATGACGCCGAGCAGCAGGGCCTCGGTCAGGACCGAGCGGGTGACCTGGCCGCGTCCGGCGCCGAGCGCGCGGAGCAGGCCGAGTTCGCGGGTGCGCTGGGCGACCAGCATGGAGAAGGTGTTGAGGATCAGGAAGATCCCGACCAGCACGGCCAGCCCCGCGAAGCCGAGCAGGGCGAGGGTGACCACGCTCAGGAAGGAGCTGATCTGCTGGGCGGCGGTCTGCGCCTGCTCCTCCTTCGTCGCGATCGAGTAGCCGTCGCCGAGGGCGGTCTTGATCTGCTTCTGGGCAGTGGTGTGGCTGGTGCCGGGTGCGGTGTCCACGGTGACGCCGGTGAAGACGTCGGGTTTGCCGAGCAGCGCGTGCTGGGCGGTGGCGGTGTCGACGTAGACCATGGTCACGCCGGGGTTGCCAGTGGCGAAGGTGACGATGCCGACAACCGTGCCGGGGGTGGAGCCGGTCGGGGTGAGGATGTGCAGCGGGTCGCCGAGATGGATGTTCTTGTGCTGGGCGCTGGCCTGGTCGATGACCAACTCGCCGGTCTTCGTAGGTGCGTGGCCCTGGGCGAGGTGGACTTGGGGGTCGTCGCACCAGTTCTGGCCGAGCGTGGGCGCGCCGGTGGTGGGGCCGACCGGCTTGTTGTTCTGGTCGACGACGGTGAGGTTCTGGAGGCTGATCTGGCCGTGTGCGGCCTGGACGCCGGGTACGGCGGCGACCTTGGCCACCACACTCACGGGAAGGGTGGGCACCTCGCCGGACAGGGCGCGGTCCTCGATCTCCGGGGTGAATGCCTGCTTCGGCTTGACCGTGACGTCGGCCGCGGTGGAGCTGGAGATGGAGGTGAAGGCGGTGTTGATGGTGTCGGAGAAGACCAGGGTGCCGGAGACGAAGGCGACCCCGAGCAGGACGGCCAGGGTGGAGAGAGCCATGCGGCCCTTGTGGGCGAGGAAGTTGCGAAGGCTTGCCTTGATCATGGTGGTCCGTCAGCTCTTTCGTCCGGCGCCGTCGAACTTGCGCATCCGGTCGAGTACCGAGTCGGCTGTCGGGTCCAGCAGCTCGTCCACGACGCGGCCGTCCGCGAGGAAGACGACCCGGTCCGCGTAGGATGCGGCGACCGGATCGTGGGTGACCATCACGATGGTCTGACCCAGCTCGCTCACCGACTTGCGCAGGAACGCCAGGACCTCGGCGCCCGCCCGGGAGTCGAGGTTGCCGGTGGGCTCGTCAGCGAAGATGATCTCCGGTCGGCTCGCCAGCGCGCGGGCGCATGCGACTCGCTGCTGCTGGCCGCCGGACAGCTCGGACGGCCGGTGCTTGAGGCGCTCACGCAGGCCGACGGTGTCGATCACCTGGTCCGCCCACGCCTGGTCCGGCTTGGCGCCGGCGATGTCCATTGGCAGTGTGATGTTCTCCAGCGCGGTGAGTGTCGGGAGCAGGTTGAACGCCTGGAAGACAAAGCCGATCTTGTCCCGGCGCAGCTGAGTCAACCGCTTGTCCTTGAGTGCTGTGATCTCGGTGTCGCTGATCCAGATCTGCCCGGTCGAGGCGTTGTCCAGGCCCGCCATGCAGTGCATCAGCGTCGACTTGCCCGAGCCGGACGGGCCCATGATCGCCACGAACTCGCCGCGCGACACGGTCACGTCGACCGAGTCCAGTGCCACCACCCGGGTCTCGCCGCTGCCGTACGCCTTGGTCAGGCCCTGCGTGCGGGCCGCGATGGTCTGTTGCGGGGCGTGGACCGCCGTTGCTGTGCTCACGCACGTCCTCCTGGGTTCGCTGCCGAGGCATGCGCGGGCGCGAGGCGGCATGGCAGACTCTGGGCAGGCAAGCAGCTTCTACGAGAACGTAGAACTTCTACGTCGACGTAGAAGATAGCGCAGGAGGTGACCAAGTCCGTGGGCGTGCACGAACCCACTGCACCCGAGGGCAGGGGCAAAGGCGAGCTGGAGGCCGAGATCCTGGCCGCGCTGCACCGGGCGGCCCCCGAGGCGCTGACCCCGGGCGAGGTCCGCGAACTCCTGGATGGGCGGCTCGCTTACACCACCGTGGTCACCGGCCTGTCCCGGCTGCACGACAAGGGTCTGCTGAAGCGCAGCAAGCGCGGGCGGGCCTTCGCCTATGCCCCTGTGGCCGATGAGTCCGGGCTCGCCGCCCGCCAGATGCGCAAGGTCCTGGACGGCCGCCGCGACCGGGAAGCCGTGCTCACCCACTTCGTCGACGAGCTGTCCGCCGACGACGAGGAACTGCTGCGACGCCTGCTGGACACCGGGCAGTAGGGCTGCCGCGATGCGCTACGTCGTCTACTTGCCGCTGCTGTTCCCGTTGCTGGCCGCCGTGCTGGCTCGGCCGCTGGGCGAGCGGCTGCCGCCCCGCCTGGCCACGTGGCTGCTGAGTCTCGGGGCGCTCGTACTGGCCGCCGCCAGCACCACCGTCCTGGCCCTGCTTTCGATCACCGGTCTGATCCGCATTCCCCTGCTCGCCCGACTCGCGCACGGACACTGGTCGGCGCAGGCAGCCCAGCACCACGACCCGGCCTCGTTCTCCGTCGCCCTGCTGTCGGGCGCGCTGCTGGCCGCCGCCGCCGGGGCAGCGGCCCGGATGCTGTGGCGCCGGGTCCGCACCCTCGCGGCCTCCGCCGCTGAGGCCGCCTGCATGCCCGGCCGGGATCAGCTGGTCGTCGTCGACGATCCTGCCGCAGAGGCATACGCCGTCCCGGGCCTGCCGGGCCGCATCGTCGTCTCCACGGGCATGCTCGACGCCCTCGACCCCATTGAGCGCGAGGTCCTGCTCGCCCACGAACGTGCCCACCTGAGACATCATCACCACCTGTTCGTGGCCCTCGCCCAGTTGGCCGCCGCCGCCAACCCGCTGCTGCGGCCACTCGCCGGTGCTGTCACCTACACAGTCGAACGCTGGGCCGACGAGAGCGCAGCCAGCTGTATCGGTAACCGCCGCCAGGTCGCCCAAACCGTGGGCAAGGCCGCCCTCGCCGCCCAACGCACCCGAGCCCGGACCCGGCTGCGCGAAGCTCCCTGGGCGGCCGCCGCCCTCGGCATCCTCGGCCGCCTCGTGCCGAGCGGACCAGGCCCTGTGCCTCGCCGAGTCGCCGCGCTCCTGGCCCCACCGCTTCGCCGGCGCCCCCTACCTCTTGCCGTCATCGTCGGCCTTCTGCTGGCAACCGGCTTGTGCGCCGCCGAGGCCGTCCACGATCTCGAAGCCCTGCTCGAACTCGTCAAGCACGCGGCGTCGCGAGGTTGAGCCGGCCGAACGACGGTCACCTGAGGGGGGTACTCAGTGAGGTTTCTGCACGTCAGGACGACGGCGCACAGCCAACAACTACTCATCGCCCCGTCGCCGGGGGCTACGCTGTGGCGGTTCAGGCCACTGAGAGGGTTTTGTGCCGAGATCGAACTCAGTGCACTCTCATTTCACACCGCGAGCCGGTGAGCCTTCGACGGTAACCCTCTCGCAGACGTTTCCGCAGGTCAGCGAAGTGCTGACCTGCGGAAACAACGAGAGACCGAACTGCGTTTCCGCAGGTCAGAGGTGCCCCTACAGGTCGAAGTACTGATCGAACATGCCTCTGACCTGCGCAAATGATGGTCGAATAGAAGATCATTTCATAATCAGTGCACACTCGGCGGCTTCAACGGATGAGATGCGCTGAGAAGGACCGAGCAATGACGAGGGATCGCGTTGCTCTTCTCAGCCTGTCGCGTCTGGTCAGCGCGACTTGCCCGTGCTGGCGCTAAGGTCTCCGCCATCCATGGCCATCGCTTCACCCGTCGACGAGAACCGGCGGGGTATCTGCACGGCCATGACTTTGGGTGCGGGTGCGGGCCGGGCAGCCGCGCTGACCGCCGAGTCGGGCGGCGCACGGGCCGCCCGGGGGCGTGAGTCCGCGCACCGCCGTCCTGCGGGTGGCAGGTATCAAGGGCAACGAGAGCGGCTTGGACCCTTCACGCTCCCGCGTCTCATGCTGCGTGCACACCCCATCACCGGGCCCCGCAGGCCGCAGGCCCGGTCGTAGGGAGCATCGGAGAATGAAACTGATGCGGCAGCCGTTGGGCTGGCAGGCGACCCGCGGGCTCCAGTGCGGTTGGAGCCCAGGGTGCTGGTCCTGTGCGAGGGCGAACTTGCCGTGCGTCTGTCGTGGGCGCTTGGCGATGACATCGTCACCGCCGCGCTGACCGAAAGAGGCGAACCCGGTACCGCCGCACCTCGCGGACTCCTTCGCGCCGCCGCCGGCAACCATCAGGGCGGGTTCCGAATGGTTGGAGCGAGTGCTGCTGCTACTTCGGGTGTCACGGGCGATCGGTGAGGTGCTGGCGGAGGGCCGCGAGTCGGGCGAGGCAGGCGTCGATCGAGGCGATGGCGGTGTCGATCTCGGCGCGGGTGCGGTCGCCGACCTGGTCGAGCTGATCCTGGAGCCGCTGCCAGCGTTGCTCAACGGTGGCGTGATCAGGTACGTCGCTGGTCGTTGTCATGGCGGAGTTGTTCGGGTGGGCGGTCAGGATCTCGAGACGGAACGCGCGGTCCGGGTGGCCGCGGTTGGGCGCGCTGGGTGGGGCGGGTGTCTCCCTCATCAGCGTCATCCTCTGGATGGCTCAGAAACTTGTCATCGGATGGATGACATGTTAGAACGGATTCAGGTGAAGCGCACTGGCAACCCTTAGCCAATGGAGGTGTTTCGCGATGCTGATGCGCACTGACCCGTTCCGCGAACTTGACCGTCTGACCCAGCAGTTCCTGGGCACGAACGGCACTTGGTCGCGTCCGGCCCCGATGCCGCTGGATGCCTACCGCGTGGGCGACGAGTACGTGATCTCCTTCGACCTGCCTGGGGTGGACCCGCAGGCGATCGACATCGACGTCGAGCGGAACATGCTGACCGTCAAGGCCGAGCGCCGTCCGCGCCACGAGGGTGAGGGCGTGAAGTGGGAGCTGTCCGAGCGTCCGCTCGGCGTGTTCTCCCGCCAGGTCATGCTGTCCGACACGCTCGACCCCGAGGGGATCAGCGCCGACTACGACGCCGGGGTGCTGACGCTGAAGATCCCGGTCGCCGAGAAGGCCAAGCCCCGCAAGATCGCGATCAGCCACCGCAGCGACCGCAAGCAGATCCAGGCCTGACCCCACGTGAGCGGGGCTGTCCCGCGCGGCTCCCCCCACCGTGCGGGACAGCCCACCCCCGGGCCCCACCCGAACCCGCCCCCGAGCACGCCGAGTGCTGTGCAGGCCGAACCGACAGCGAGAACGCCATGCACACCCTCCACACGGCGGCCGCCCTGGTGACCGCCCGCGGTGACCTCGACCTCGCCACCGCCCCCGAACTGCGACGCAGCCTGAGCGCCGCACTCCGGGCGAGCCGCGAGGTGGTGTTCGACCTGGCCGGCGTGGAGTTCATGGACTGTGCGGGCTTGGGTGCGCTGGTGCACGCCCAGAACCAGGCCGACCGCCTCGGCGCCCGCCTGATCCTGCGCGGGGCCGGCCCCCGAGTGCTGCGCCTGCTCAGGCTCACCGGCCTGAACCGGCGGCTGATCGTCGAACCCCGACTGCGGGCGCGTGCAGCGCCCGCCCGGATGGAGGGAGATGCGAGGTGACCCTGCGATGGGAGGCGTTCTTGGAGCGCGTCCAGGAACGCGGCGAGTACACCACCGCCCAGGAGGCCGAGCGCGCGGCCCGCGTCGTGCTCGCCCTGCTCGGCGCACACCTGGTCGGGCAGGTCCGTGCCGAACTCGCGGCCAGGCTGCCCGAGACCCTCGCCCTGGTCCTGCTCAACCCGCTGCAGGCCGCCGAACCGCTCACCGCGGAACGGTTCGTGCACGCCACCGCAGCCTGGATCGAGGGCGCCACCGAAACCACCGCCGTGTGGGACATCGGCGCCGTGCTGTCCACAACCGCCGACGCCGCGGGCGACGACCTCATGGAGCGCATCCTGTTCCAGCTGCCGCCCGGCTACGACGTCCTCTTCGGCCGGCCCCAGCCCGGCCGGCGGCCCTGACCCACGCCTGCCGCCCCAAAAGCGGCCTGCCACGTACGGAAGGCACTCGACATGACCTGGCACCACCTCGTCCAGCGGGTCCGCGACCTCGGCCGCTACGACAGCGACCGCGAAGCCGAACACGTCCTCGACGCCGTTCTCGGCATACTCGGCTCCCAGCTCACCGGCGACGAACGCTGCGACCTGGCCGCCGCCCTGCCCGAACGCGCCCGCGCCGCCCTCGTCGCCCCGATCCCCCTGACCGAACCGGTCACCGCCCCCGCCTTCGTCGAAGCCGTCGCCCGCAACCTCAACACCACCCTCGCCGGCGCCCGCTGGGACGCCTCCTGCGTCCTTGCCGCACTCACCGACCTGGTCGGCGAGGAGCTCACCGACCGCCTCCTCGCCTACCTCCCCCGCGGCTACGCACTCCTGTTCGGCCGCGCCGACCTCACCCCCGCCGCCGCCTGACCCCGTACCGGCCAGGACGGCCGAAGATCCGTACCACGCGCATGAAAGGGCGAATACCGGTAAGCGGCGAGCGCGCGGGAGCGCTCCAGCAGCAGGTCGACGGTGTGTCGTATGTGCTCGGCGATGAAGTCCGCGTCCTCGGTGCGCCCGGCCGCGCGGGCGGCCAGCACGCTGGGGGTCACCTTCTCGACCACGTTCCGCACGTACCCGCCGGCGGTGGTGCCGTCGGCCACGGCGGCACGGGTGGCCGCGACCGCGCCGCACGCGTCGTGGCCGAGCACCACGACCAGCGGGGAGCCGAGCACGCTGACGCCGTACTGGATGCTGCCGAGCACCTCGGGCCCGGCGACGTGTCCGGCGGTGCGGACCACGAACAGGTCGCCCAGCCCCGGTCGAAGATGATCTCGGCGGCCAGCCGGGAGTCGGAGCACCCGAACAGCACTGCGAACGGGCTCTGGGCCGGCGCGATCTCCGTGCGGCGGGCGGCGTCCTGGTTCGGGTGCTCCGGTGAACCCGCGACGAACCGCGGGTTGCCGGCCATCAGCATCTCGAAGGCTTCCCGGGGCGTCGCAGCAAGAGCTTCGGTCATGGCCGCAGACCACGACCAGGCCCTGTCGTCCGCGCGGGCACCCCCTGTCCGCCGCCTCGCCCGCCGGTTGTGCCCGTCGTGCCCCGGCGGACGCACTGCTGCGGGGAGACAGAGTATCGAGCCGGGCGGCCAGTTGGCCTGCTGCGGCGATCAGGAATCGGAGTAGCTGAGGTCCCCGACCGTCCAGCTGCTGATGTCCTCGATGGCGATGCGGTACATGCCGCCGGTGTGGGGCAGTCCGAAGTCGCCCTGCAGGATCTTCGCCCGGTGGAGATGCAGATGGGTGGGCCGTGCGGGCGGGGCGTCGGTGGGCGGGGCGAAGAGAGCGGCGAAGGGCTTCAGGTGCTCCGAGGCATGGAGGACCTCGGCCACCCGCTCCAACCACAGGGCCACCGGGGCGAGCCTGCCGGTGATCACGGCCCCGGGGACCACTACGGTCAGGGACATCTGGTTGCTGTGCTCGGACTCGACCATCGCCGCGATGTCGATGAGCAGCCCGTCAGGGTTCGACATGTCCCACAGAATATGACACGGCCCTCCGCGGGCCCAAGGGCCTGGGCAGCTGCCATGGCAGCCACGAGCCTTGTGCCTGCCGCACGGCAGCCGTGAGGACCGGGCCGCCGCCTGGATCGCGCGGGCCGGCGGTGACGAGCAGGGCCGGCGCCGAAGGTGGTGACGGTGGAGCCAGCAGAGCCGAGGACCTCCGGCAGGTCCAGCATCAGCTCGCTGCACAGGGCAGGGTGATGTGCTCCTGTCGCGACCCGACCTGGTGGGGGCGGGACTTCTCGCTCTCGGGGCGGCCTGCGGTGAGCACCTGCCGCTCACCGCAGGCCGGTCTCGTCGGCCTGGCGGGCGGGTCAGGTGTCCGCGGTGGGCTCCTGGCGCTGTTGGGAGAGGCGGAGTTGTTCGTTGAGGCGCAGGGCTTCTTCGAGCTGGTCTTCGAGGATGACGATGCGGCAGGCGGCTTCGATGGGGGTGCCCTGGTTGACGAGGTCGCGGGCTCGCATGGCGATGCGTAGTTGGTAGCGGGAGTAGCGGCGGTGGCCGCCGTCGGAGCGTAGGGGGGTGATGAGGCGGTGTTCGCCGAGGGCTCGTAGGAAGCCGGGGGTGGTGCCGGTCATCTCGGCGGCGCGGCCCATGGTGTAGGCGGGGTAGTCGTCGTCGTCGAGCTTGCCGGGTGTGTCGGGGCTGGCCGTTGTAGTCACTGCACCTCTCTGGTTCTCGGGGAGAACGCGTCGAGGGGCCCCGGGGCCGTTTCGGCTCCGGGGCCCCGAAGGGGAACAACACCATCTACCGGCCTGGGCCGGTCCTTCTACTTCCGCACTGCCCCGAAGTAGGGGCGTGCGGGGATCGCGTATGCGTGACCGGAAACCACCGTCCTTGCCTTGGGGTCTGCGGTGTCCGCCCGGGCGAGTGTTCACGGGCCGGGCGATCCTGATGGCGCTTGCGCCCTCCGTTCATCCTCTGTACTGAACTGTCACTTCGGTACTGCTGGTACTGCACCTGCTGAACTGCGTACTGCTGGTCGGTGGCGGTAACGGCCCACCCGGTCCGGCAGCCCGGGCCCGCCGGCCGCCCCGCGTCTGCGGTGGCCTGGAACCCCACTGCCCGGACCCCTCGGCACGCGCGCCCGCAGTCTGGGCGCCTTTGCCGAGGCCGTGCCTGTCTTGCGACTGCCGGTACTGCACTCACTGAACTGCGTACTGCTCGATACCGCTGGTGGCGGCCCCTGATGCCTGCGGGCCGCCCGGTCCGGCAGCCAGTCCCGTCGCCGTCCTGCACCTGCCTGGCTTCGGAACTCCACTGCCGGACCGAACTGCGAACTTCGGTCCAACAACCCGGCCAGTTCGTGTCTGGCCGGTATCGCCGACTGCTGTCTACGAGAGAAACGTTAGACCCGCCCGCGAGCAATGTCTACTCCGGCGCGGATAGATTTTGCGGCGCCGGTGAGTGAGGTAGTCTCCCGCTGCGCGGCGGCGGCAACCCCCCGAGCCGCCGCCCGCCAGGCCAACAGCCAGGGGTCCTAGCGACTCTCGGCGGGGACACGCCCACAGACCTGCCCGACTCGGCGCACTGCCACTGGGCTTGACAATGATCGCGGGTCGTTGACCTGCGGCAATGCTCGCCGATGGGGTCGTGAAAGGCCGCTGGATCAGTGGCATTGCGGCTGGGCGGTGCCCGGTGCCGGTCGTGAAGGCTCAGCAGACGGTCCTGGTCGGGCTCGGCCTGATCCGTCCAATTCCGCTCAGGACAGGTGCAGCGCCGCCGCCGTGGGCGGGCAGGTCGAGGATGTCGATCCCGATCCGCGCCCGGCACAGGCACTCGAAGTCCACCGACACCATGGCTCCGCGATGCCCGAGGAGGGGCCGGCGAAGCGAGCCGGTCCCCAGGCCCACGCAGCTCCCCGGCGAGGCAGCGCGGCCAGACGGCCGGCGTCCCGGCACGATGCACAGATCGGTGTCGGTGAGGGATTCCAGGCGGAGCTTGTCGAGGGCGTCGGAGGCGTTGGAGATCAGCTCGCGCAGGAAGATGTCCTTGTTCGAGTAGATCGAGTGGATCACCAGCTGCAGCAGCTGGCGGGTCTCCGCCTGGAACTCCAGCGTCTGGGTCGGGCTGGCCACGGGGGGTGTCTCCTTCAGTGGAAGGGTTCGGGTCGGGTCAGGTCGCCGGGGCAGGCCGGGCGGGCGGTGCCGGGGCGGGCGGTGCCGTAGCAGGACAGGAAGAGTTTCCAGCCGTCGCGGCATTCCAGCGTCGCGCCGTAGCGCACCGCCGGCGGATCCGGGCGGGTGCTGTACCGGTCGACGCGAACAACATCACTGGCCGCGCCGTCGGCCGTCGCGGCGGCGACCAGGGCCTGCTCGACGAGGGCAACCGCCACAGGCCGGCCCGTCAGGTCCGGCACCTGCGTCTCCTCGGTGGCAGTACCAGCAACGGCCTGGGCGGGGGCGGAGCCGTCGGCACCGGTGATGGTTCACCACACCTGCCCACCGCCGTCCAGGGTCACGGTCAGTCCGTAGGGGCTGTCGTCGCCGCGCCTGTCGGCGGCGGCGATGCCCGGGATCTCGGGGGTGCGTGTGATCAGCAGCTGCTGCAGGTCGGCTGGAGTCATGGGCGTCGGCTGGGATCGGAGTACGGATGGTCTTCACATGAGGGCCCAAGGCGTCGGCTGGCGCTCTGCCTGCCGGGGCGGGCCTTCGACTTGGGAGCGGGTCAGCGGTGCGCAGGCCGCGGCCCGGAAGGGGCGCTACTGAGGGCGGTCACGCACCGGCCGGGGGTGTGCGGCGCTGCCGTCCGCTGTGGGCCCGCAGCTGGTCGGTTCGGGTGGTGAGCTCGTCGAGGCGGCCGGCGATCGTCGGGTGGTCCGCTTCCAGGAAGGGCCGGGTCTCGGCGAGCGGGGCGAGCAGGCGGGAGGGGTCGTTGTCGCCGAGCGCGTCCAGCAGGCGTTCTATGGCGGGGGCCGCCGAGGTGGTGAGGTCGTCCAGGGCGCCGATCTGCCCGGCGAGGCGGCGCAGGTCCGCGGCGTTGTCGCGGGCCCAGGTGGTCACCGCGCGGTCGGCGGCGCGCTGGTCGCGGACGGCCTGGACGCGCTGCTCGCCGGTGCTGCCTGCCACGGTGCCAGCGTCGGTGTTCGGGCGCATGCGCAGGTAGCGGCGCTCGGCGGCCTGGCGGCTTTGGACGCCCATCGGTTCGGCGAGGTCGGCCCAGGTGGCGCCGGCACCGCGGGCGGTCTCGATCAGACCGGTCTCCCAGCCGGCGAGTTCCTCACGCAGGTGGCGCAGCAGCAGGAGCGCGGACAGCGCACCGCCCGGGTCGTGCTGGCCCGCGTCGTCCGGAGGTGCGTGGCGGGCGGTGCGGGCGGCGGCGTCCATCATGCCCAGCGCGGCGGCGGCGGCCAGGAACGAGGCCGGGCCGACCCCGGCCGTGCCGGTGTCCTGCGAATACATGTCGTCACTCTTTCGCTGACTGAGTGTTTGTCATCCTCTGGATGACATGCTACAACGGTTCGTGTCGCGCCGCACCGGTGCGAGCAAGAGCTTCTGGACCGGAGGTGTCCGACGATGTCCATGCGCACTGCGGTGACCCACCAGGCGCCCCCCGCAGCCGGGTCGCAGCCGGCCCCGATTCCGATGGACGCCTGGCGCGAGGACGACCGTTTCGTGATCGCGCTCGATGTGCCCGGCGTCCCGCTCGAGGCGATCGAGGTCGAGGCACTGGGGCGGATGGTGACCGTGAAGGCCGAACGTCGTCCCGCCCCCCGCGGTGAGAACGCGCGCACCCAGCTCGCCGAGCGCTCCCACGGGGTGTGCGAGCGCCGGATCCAGCTGGCCGACAGCCTCGACCCGGGCCGTATCACGGCCCACCTGCAGGACGGCGTCCTGACCCTCACCGTCCCCACCGCCTCGGCCTCCCCGCCCCGCAAGATCACCATCCAGGCCGGCGAGGCCGGACAGCCGTCGCCCATGGAGAACGGACCGGCCGTCCCCGCCGCGGCGTGACCTGACCCCGCGCGAGGCCGACGCCGTACTGCTCGGGGTTGCCCACCACTTGCGGGCCTGGACCTGGCCGCAAGCGTTCAGCTGGCGGCATGGCGGCCGGAGCTGTACCTGTCGCACGTGGTCTTCGCCCCTGCCGGGTGGCCCGGTGTGTCGCTGTCTGCAATCGCGCCATGGCAGCGACCAGCCGCCCGCGCCGCTCCACGCCTGCCGGTGGCCTGTCCACGGAAGGCCACCGACACCGGAGCCTTGACTCCCCACGACGCCCGACCATCCGCTATGTCATCTATTTGGCGACATATGCCTCTTGTCACTGAAAAGGTGACATGCCTGAGCGGATGCGTGAGCGCGTCGAAGTCGCCCGTTGATACAACGAGGAGGTACTCGACAATGTTGATGCGCACCGACCCCTTCCGCGAGCTGGACCGACTCACCCAGCAGTTCTTCGGCACGACCGGCACGTGGTCGCGACCGTCCGCGATGCCGATGGATGCCTGGCGCGACGGCGACATGTTCTACGTCCAGTTCGACCTCCCCGGCGTCAGCCCGGACGCGATCGACCTGGACGTCGAGAAGAACACGCTCACCGTCAAGGCCGAGCGCCGCCCCGCCCAGCGCGGCGACAACGCCGAGGTCCAGCTCTCCGAACGCCCCCTCGGTGTCTTCTCCCGGCAGCTGTTCCTCGGCGACGCCCTCGACGTCGAGCACATCACCGCCTCCTACGAGGCAGGCGTACTCACCCTCACCATCCCGGTCGCCGAGACCGCCAAACCCCGCAAGATCCACATCAGCGGCGGCAGCGACCACAAGGAACTCCAGGCCTGACCCCCATCGGGCCTGGTGCCCCAGAGGAAACCTGCCGCACGGGCGGAACACCCCCGCCGCCCGTGCGGCACCCCTGACCCGGGCCCTGCGCCGAACCGCGCAGGCCACGAAACCCCGCTGTCCACGGCGCTGCCTGCTCAGGCCGCTCTCGCTGGTAACGGATGACTGCCGCGAGATGAGCGCCGGCTAGGAGTGTTTCCAGGTCAGCATGGACGGCATTCGGTCAGCAGTCGTGCGGTTTTGCGGGCAGGCTTCGACGCAGCGGTGCGGCAGTTGCGGCAGCGGTGTCCGGACGTCGGCGTACACGTCGAGGACAGTCTGCCGGGCGGTGACAAGGCCGCAGAAGCGACGGATCGCGACGGCCAAGTCACGCAGACCCGCCAGCCGGAGACCTGAACTGGCGCCCCGCAAAGTACGGCTCTAGCAGCTGAACAGGCCGATGGCGTGGCCGTCGTGGTCCACTACCGGCCACCTGTCCAGGCCGCGCGAGCGCATGGCGGTGGCCGCGTTGGCGGCGGGCATGTCGGCGGTTGCGAACGGGGCGCGGTCGAGGACGATGTCGCGCACCGCAGTGCGCTCGGTGTACCAGGACCGGGCCTGGAACGGCGCGAGGTGCAGGCGGGTCAGCAGCCCGGCGCAGCGGCCGTCGTCGGCGCGGACCAGAAGGTGGTCCGCGCCGGAGCTCTGCAGGATGTCCATTGCTATGTCGGCCGTGACATCGTCGCTGATCTGCAGCTCCGGGTATTTCATGAGGTCGCCGACGGTGGTGGTCACGGGGCGTTCGAGGGTGGTGGTCATGGGCGGATTCCTTCGCGTCTCCCGCCGGCGGTGGCGGTGATCAGGGCACTGGCGGTGGGACGGTCGGCGGTGCCGGGGGCGGGTTCCTCGCGCGGTCGTCGTGGCAACCGAGTGTCGCCCACCGGTGCATGGTGCGGGCCCGGGCCGTGTCGCGGCCCGGGCCCGCACGGCGTCCTATGCGGCGAGAGCAACGCGCCTCGGCGCTGCACTGCGCGAGCCGCCGGCGGTCTGCGGGTTGCGGCCGGCGTAGGCGGGTCGGCGGCGACGGCCCCGGCTTGCGGAGGCGCTGCGGCGCGGGCGCTCGACCACGGGGTCGGCGATCACGGCGGGGATGCCGGTGGGCACGCGGGCGCCGGTGATGCGGGCCAGCTCCTCGTCTCCGGCGCTGACCCTGGTGGTGACGGGGGTGATGGCGGCGGTGGCCATCATGCGGGCCATCTCACGGCGCTGGTTGGGCAGGACCAGGGTGACGACGGTGCCGGACTCGCCCGCACGGGCCGTGCGCCCGCCGCGGTGCAGGTAGTCCTTGTGGTCGGCCGGCGGGTCCAGGTTGACGACCAGGTCGAGCCCGTCGACGTGGATGCCACGCGCGGCGACGTTGGTGGCGATCAGTGCGGTGACCTGGCCGTTGCGGAACTGCTCCAGGGTGCGGGTGCGCTGCGGCTGGGACTTGCCACCGTGCAGGGCCGCCGCCTTCACGCCGTTGGCGAGCAGGTCCAGCACCAGGCGGTCCGCGCCGTGCTTGGTGTCGGTGAACATGATCACCCCGCCGTCACGGGAGGCGATGTGGGCGATCGTGGCGTTCTTGTCGAAGTTCTGCACGTGCAGCACGTGGTGCTCCATCGTGCTGACCGCTCCCGCGGACGGGTCCACCGAGTGGGTCACCGGGTCCTTGAGGAAGCGGCGCACCAGCCGGTCGACGTTGCGGTCCAGGGTCGCGGAGAACAGCATCGTCTGGCAGCCTTCGGCGACCTGGTCGAGGAGTTCGGTGACCTGCGGCAGGAAGCCCATGTCGGCCATCTGGTCGGCCTCGTCGAGCACCGTTATGGCGACGCCGTCGAGCTGGCAGTCGCCGCGCTGGATCAGGTCCTTGAGCCGGCCGGGGGTGGCCACCACGACCTCCGCGCCACGGTTCAGCGCCTGGGCCTGGCGCCCGATCGGCATGCCGCCCACCACGGCGGTCATCCGCAGGCGTACCGCGTGGGCGAAGGGAGTGAGCGCGTCGGTCACCTGTTGGGCGAGCTCGCGAGTGGGCACCAGCACGAGCGCCAGCGGGCGGCGCGGCTCGGTCTTCTGCCCGGCGATGCGGGCCAGCACGGCGAGACCGAACGCGATGGTCTTGCCGGAGCCGGTGCGGCCTCGTCCGAGGACGTCACGCCCGGCCAGCGAGTTCGGCAGTGTTGCGGCCTGGATCGGGAACGGAGTGGTGACGCCCTGGCGGGTCAGCACTGCCAGCAGTGCCTTCGGCATCTCCAGTTCGGCGAACGCCTCGACGGCCGGCAGCGCCGGGGTGGTGCTGACCGGCATCGCGAACTCGCCCTGCGGGGAGGAGTTCTGACGGCCTCCCCGCCCGGAGGAGTTGCGGCCGTCGGCGGGCCGGTCGCCGTAGAAGGAACTGCCGCCGGAGCGGGATCCGTGGCCGGTGCCGCCGGAGCGGGAGTTGGAGCTCTGGTAGGAGGAGCGACGGGAGCGGTTCATGTGGAGACCTTCCTCGGGGCGGCACGTCACGAGGAAGGCTCCGGAGCGCGGGGCGCCGGCGGAGACCGCAAGGGAACGGGCCAGAACATGTGACGGGCGAAGCGTGGACGGAAGAACCGTGCGGCACGTCACCTGGGGTCGGCGCTCACCGAAAGGGTCGGGAGCGCGAACCTCGAACCGTGGGATCTCACGGCAGGGCGCCGATCCGGACGCGGCGCTGGGCGTCTCGCGTGGGGATGGCCGCCAGTGGCGAAGCCAGGGGGCTTGAACAGCCGGGGATGCGCAATGCGGAGGGGCCCGCACCGAGCGTGTACGCGGTGCGGGCCCCTCGCTGCCAGGCGGGTGCCTCAGCAGAAAAACTACAGCGGACGAATGTTCTCGGCCTGCGGGCCCTTCTGGCCCTGCGTGACGTCGAACTCGACCTTCTGGCCCTCGAGCAGCTCACGGAAGCCGTTGGCGTTGATGTTCGAGTAGTGGGCGAAGACGTCAGCGCCGCCGCCCTCCTGCTCGATGAAGCCGAAGCCCTTTTCCGCGTTGAACCACTTCACAGTGCCATTAGCCATAAAGAAATCTCCTTCAAGGGGCTGTCCGAAACACGCACAGTGCGGGCCTCGAGTGCCGCGATGATGACCCACCCGGGGAAGAGCCGGGAAACAGAAATGCGCCCGCGAAACATCAGCAGGCGCACACAAAGTTCATGGGAACCACTACTGCAACTAAGACGACTCTTAGCAGGCCCCGGCCTTCCGTGGTGGATTATTTCACTCCCGGTTTTGCAGGGGCCTCCCCTCGGGCCCGCCGCCCCCGAGTCGCCAGGGACGCCAACGCTCGCTGCGGGCAGGGTGGTTGACGGCATAGCGCTTGTCCGGGGCGACGGCTCCACTGGCAGTGCGACCAGGGCGAGCCCCGAGGCGCGCCGCGTGGACTCTCGCCACTGCGGCCCCGGGTCGGCCCCGCCACTGGTTCCGGTGGAGACAGGGGACGGCACGATTCGAATTCCGGCCCGTCCACATTCGAGTTCCACCGAAAGGCCCCGCTCCCGCGATTTCCGGCGCATACTGCAAGGAATGACGAAATCAGCAGCAGTCCGCTGGCCCCTGCCCACCAGCCCCTTCAAAGTCCGGGGCCAGGCGCCGCTCAAGCGGTTCGCCGTCGGCGACCGAGTCACCCACGACCGCTACGGGCTCGGCCGGGCCATCGGCGTCGAAGGCGACGGCGACATCGCCGTACTCGTCGACTTCGGATCGCGGCAGGAGCGCATCACCCAGCCGTACGCCGCGATGTTCAAACTCTGACCGCGGGCGCCCCGCGCTTCTCGGCCGATCGTGCCGCACCGCTCGCGGGTGGTCCCTGCGCCGAGGAACGACGGCGCACCGTCGCCTCGGCATCATCCGGGGGCTCCTACCCCGGGCATTGATCCCGATGGCCGTGTCGAACGGGCCCCGCTGGTCCCTGCCCCGACGGTAGCCGGAAGGGAACATGACGATCGGCGCCGCGCTGGCCGACCGCCAGTGCGGCGCCGGCGGCCGTCAAGCCCCACGTGAAGAGGGCTCCAGTCCGCTCACCACCCCCCGAACAAGCCATGGACCACGTCCTCGGCTTCTGGGTTCAGCCACCCTCCAACACCTGACGACCGGCGAACCTCACATAGCGTCACCGTACGAGCAGCTGACTATCGCGAAAAGGGTGAAACGTCAGTTGTACGCCAGCGCCAGAACGACCGTGACCGTGCACAGGACGTAGTCGGTGCGGGCGCGGGGCTGCAGCGCCGCCAGTGGCCATGCCATCGCGGTGTACCACGGCATGGACCACGGCGCCGCGATGTTCCAGCCCAGCGCCAGCGCGTGCGCCGTGCGTGCCTGCTCCAGACCCGGCCCGACGGTCGCAGCGCCACGGCGAAGGAACACCCACCCCAGAATCAGCGTCAGCAGCGGCCAGGACACGCTGATCACGGCCGCCGCGACGGCCGGTCCGCTCCCGCCCCACGAGAGGCCCGCCCACTGCACCACCTGCCACACCGAGGATCAGTCCGGTGGCCAGGTACACCAGGGCGTTCGCTGCCATGAGCACACCGATCGTCACCAGGACTTGGCCGCCCCCGATGTCCGCGGCGACGCGCTGGATGAACGTCGCAACCGGCCCGTACACCGACGGAGTCCGCAACCAGACGGTGCTCACCAGATGGGCGTAGTCACCACCCAGGTCGGCCGGAACTACCCGTCGCGCACTACATCCGGAATCCCGCGGGGCCGCGTACCGCGGCGGTGGCGAGTTCCTTGACCCGGGCGCCGGGTACGGGCACTCCGGGGGCTTGCTGGGCCCAGGCCACGATGTCCGGCACGGCGGTGAGGCCGGCCGGTGGCTGCCCCAGCCCGTCATCGTGCTCGTCGCCGCCATCGGGGGCCTCTTCCGTGCCCCCCGCCAAGCCCCCAACGCCGACTCCTGAGTCGCTCGCCCCGCCCTCCTCAGCGGCAGCTCAGCAATAGAAGGTCGTACTGACAGCACTGCGGCTTGGGGGTAAAGCTCGAACTCGGCCTGTGCCGCAAGATCCTCGGAGCGGCTTCCGGTCGGGCGGGGGCCGCCTGTCGCCACGCCCAGGTGAAGCTGACGGATCGCAGCGGCTCCGCGGGCCCGTTCTCCGTTTCACACTCATTTCACATCGCGAGCCGTCAGGCCATCGGCGGCGGCTCCGAAGACAGCGTTTCCGCAGGTCAGAAGGGTGTCTGACCTGCGGAAACGCTGAGAGATCGAATTACGTTTCCGCAGGTCAGAGGGGGTCCTACAGGTCGTAGTTCTGATCGAACATGCCTCTGGCCTGCGGAAACATGGGTCTCACGGAAGATCATTTCACATCCAGTGCACACGCGGGGCCCTTGACGATGAGACGCAGCGAGAAGCGCTGAACGGTGCTGAGTAGGCCGCCTGTGCCGTCCAGGTCGGGTTGCTACACAGCGCCACCGACCTGGGCGGCGCGAGGACAGCGCTGGGCCCCGGATCGGAGGCTAGGCGGCCAGGCGGTAGCGCCGACCGAGTGCCTTACGGGCCTTCTCGAAGACCGGGCCACGCGGTGGACTTACCTGCGGATGGTGAAGGCCGGGTCTTCGTGGCCGAGGAGATCGGCGAGCGTGTAGATGTCGACTCCCTCGTTCAGCGCCTCAGACGCAAACAGGTGCCTGAGTGAATGCATCATCTTGTCCCGGCATCTTTCCCGCAGTCGGCCACGGCCAGGGTGATGTCCCGCCTCGTGGTGTATCCGATCAATCGACGGGCGCGTTGGTGGTGTTGGGTAGCGCGGGGGCGCTTTTGCGTGTCAGCGCCGTAGATCTTCTGCGCTGACCGGGGGCCGTACTGGCCAGATTGGTTCGGTCACGGCGGTCAGAACTCGTTCACCCACTCCGGTGACGGCGGTGGCAGCAGGGCGGGCGAGTCGTCGATGGCATGCCGAGAGACGTTGAATTCGTCGACTGGACAGTCCAGACGGACGCCGAAATGCGTCAGATGCTCGCTGCACGGTCAAGTGAGGCAGAGAACGACTTCGCCGCATCTCGACCGCAGAGTGGCAGCCGCGGCGACCGCACCTGACGGCTCGCCGCACAGCAACGGGCCTGTCGGCGGCGGCTGAACCGTGACCCACTTTGGTCGGTCGAGATCTGACCCTTTTCGCGTCGTCAGCGCTCGTGTTCAGTCGTTGTCGGTGGCGGGGACGCGACCGAGATCGCGGCCCCGCATGCGGTAGGACTCGCCCTTGAGGGAGTGGACCTCGGCGTGGTGGACGAGCCGATCGATCATCGCTGCGGCGACGGTCTCGTCACCGAACACCTCTCCCCAGCGCCCGAAGGGCTTGTTGCTGGTGACGATCACGCTGGCCCTCTCGTATCTGTTCGAGATCAGCTGGAAGAACAGGTTCGCGGCCTCGGCCTCGAACGGGATGTAGCCCACTTCGTCGACCACGATCAGCGGGTAACGGCCGAGTTTGATCAGCTCGTCCTGGAGCCGTCCTGTGTGGTGGGCGGCGGCTAGGCGGTCGACCCACTGGGCGGCGGTCGCGAACGCGACCCGGTGGCCGGCCTGGCAGGCCCGGACGGCGAGCCCGGTCGCCAGGTGCGTCTTGCCGGTGCCCGGCGGCCCCAGGAAGATCGCGTTCTCGCGGGCGGCTATGAAGTCCAATGTTCCCAGGTGGCCGAGTTGTTGGCGCGTCAGCCCGCGCAGATGGGTGAGGTCGAGTTCCTCGATCGTCTTGATCGCGGGGAAGCGGGCGGCGCGGATGCGGCCCTCGCCGCCGTGGCTGTCGCGGGCGGAGACCTCGCGCTGCAGGCAGGCGACGAGGTATTCGAGGTGGGTCCAGGACTCGGCCTGGGCGCGTTCGGCCAGCCTTTCGGCGGCGTCCAGCAAGGCCGGGGCCTTCAGTGCGCGGGCGCAAAACGCCAGGTCGGCTGCGGTCTGTCGCCCGGTGCGGGCCTGGCCGTCGGGCTTGGCCGCGCTGGTCGTGGGGGTGGGTGTCATCAGGGTTCCTCCTTCCCGGCGCCGCCCTCGATGAGGGTGAACATGCGGTCATAAGTCGCCAGTTCGCGTTGCTCGACCTCGATGCCGAGGCTGTCCGGGGCCAGCAGGGCGGCTCGGGCGGTGGCCGCGCGGGCGGCTTGCTGGCGGATCGCCTCGCCGCGAAGGAGCTGGGCCGCAGCTGCGTGCTCGGGGTCGGTCAGGGTCTGGTGGCGGGCCCAGCAGCGGGTGTGCCGGGCGACGACGTCGTTGCCCGCGATGACGCTGACCTCCTCGTTGTCCGCGCGGACCATCACGGTCTTGCCGATGGCGCGCGGGTGGACGGAGTAGTCGTTGGTGTCGACGCGGACGTAGTGGTCGCGGCCGATGCGGGTGTGGAAGCGCCACCAGCTGGGCGGCGACACAGGCGGAATCTGGAGCATCGCGGCCCGGTCCGCCTCCCAGCGGTCGATGGGCCGGGCGTCGATGGAGCGGTGGATCCGCCGGTTGGCGATCTGCAGCCAGGCTGCCAGCTGGGTGTTGAAGTCGGTGGGTCCGGTGAAGGTGCGGCCGGGCAGGAAGCTGGTCTCCAGGTAGCCGTTGGCGCGTTCGACCAGGCCCTTCGCTTCCGGGTCGCGGGGGCGGCAGAGGTGGACCCGGGTGGCCAGCAGTCCCGCGAACGCCGCGAACTCGCTGGTCAGCCTGCCTTTGCCGACTCCGGCTTCGTTGTCCCAGACCAGGGTCTTGGGGACGGCTCCCCAGCCGTCGGCGAGCAGGCGCCAGTGCCCGTCGATCAGGTCGCCGGTCTGGCGCGACGGCAGCATCCGAGCGGTGATCACCCGCGAGTAGCCCGAGACGATGACCAGAACCGGCGGGCGGCCGGACTGGCCGTAGCCGAGCGGGATGTCGACGGCCGGGAACCACAGGTCGCACTGCGCGAGCTCGCCCGGCTGGTAGACGGTCCGCGAGACCGGGTCGACGGGCAGGTAGGCCGGCCGCAGCTCACGCACTCGTTCCTTCAGGATCGTCAGCCCGCGGGTCCATCCGATCCGCTCGGCGATCACTGTCGCGGGCATCGTCGGCGTCTGTTTGAGCAGCTCGCGGATCGCGGGCTCGAACGCGTCGACCGCCGATCCTTTCAACGGACGCTGGTAGACGGGCGGCTGGTCGGTGGCCAGGGCCCGCTTCACCGTGTTCTTCGAGATGCCCATATGGCGGGCGATCGCCCGGATCGGCATCTGCTCGGCCCGATGCAGCCGACGGATCTCGGCCCAGTCCTCCACGTGGATCACCCTCTCCTCCTGACCCTCTATGAAGATCAGGATGATCAGACGATCGCGAGGTGGGTCACCTTTGATCCGCCGTTCAGCGGTCAGTTTTCACCCGTCGCCGAGAGGGCCTTTCGCGAGCGCATCCGGATGCAGGTCGCCGAGCTGTTCGCCCTGAGAACGACATGCAGCGGCCGCGAACCCCTTGACGGCATCTGGTCACTGCTTGATGCGGCATCACGCCGGCAAGTTCGTTCGACGAGGGTTAGTCGAACAGGTTCTCCAGGGTGCTGTCCCTGTCCGTAAGGTTCTGCTCCGCCCAGATGATTTTGCCGGTCGTTGTGTAACGGGTGCCCCAGCGGCGGGTGAACTGCGCGACGAGGAACAGACCACGGCCGCCTTCGTCGGTGGTGCGGGCGTGCCGCAGGCGGGGTGAGGTGCTGCTGCCGTCCGAGACCTCGCAGATCACGACGTCCTGCCGGATCAGGCGGAGGCGGATGGGCTCCGCCCCGTAGCGGATGGCGTTGGTGACCAGCTCGCTCACGATGAGTTCGGTGGTGAATGCCAGGTCGTCGAGTCCCCACGCCGCGAGTTGTGTGGTGGCCAGCTTGCGCGCGTTCGCGACCGCTGACGGTTCGGGGGGCAGGTCCCAGGAGGCCACCTGGTCCTGGCCGAGAGCGTGGGTGCGGGCGAGGAGCAGAACGACGTCGTCGGACACGGGCCCGTTGAGCAAGGTCTCGATCGCGGCACCGCAGACCGCGTCCAGCGTCGGACCGGGACGGGTGAGGGCGGTGCGCAGCCGGGAGACTTCCTCGTCGATGTCCCGGTCTCCGCATTCGACGAGACCGTCGGTGTACAGGGCGATCACCGTGCCTTCGGGCAGTTCCAGCTCGGCGGATTCGAACGGCAGCGTCCCGAGTCCTAGATGACCTATTCCAAGGGGTGATGTGCGGCGATGGGTGAGGGCGCCGTGATCATGGTGTGGGCCGAGCAACCCGGGGATCCCGGCGGTGCTTCTCTACGTCGAGATCGAGTAGGTGGATGCCGACCAGCAGCCCAGTGCTGACGTGGAAGGCGGGCGTGGAGCCGGGTGGCTGTTACACCCCGGTTCGGTATGCCTCCAGGTGGTCGGCCAGCGCTGTGGGGTGGCCGAGCATAGGGCAGTGGTCGCCCGGCAGTTCGTCGGGTGTAATGCCCAGGCGCTCCCGCACGATCCGGCGCATGTACTCGGCGGGGAAGAAGTGGTCGTCCCGGGACAGCAGGAACTTCGTGGGCACATCCGGCCACGCGGCCAGTGGCCATGGCTTCATGAACGGGGTGGCCGACTGCGTGCGCGTGTGCTTCTGAGCCTCGGCGGCGAGTTCTGGCGGGGTGTCGTGGTGGAACAGAGCGGTGTCGTCGTCGGGGTCCCTGCCGTCGCGTTCGTCTTGTTCGCGCCTGGCCTGCTCGTAGCCAGTGTTGGCCCACCACTGGCCCGGACTCTCGCCCGGTGCCGGGATCTGTGCCTGCAGCATCACCAGCAGGTCCACCGGCACGCGATCGCACACCAGCGGGGCGGTGAACCCGCCGAAGGAATGGGCCACCAGGATCAGGTCGGCGCGATCACCGATGGCGTCGACCACGGTGTCGGCGTACTCGGCCAGCCCAGCCGAGTCGTCGTCGCACGGCAGGTCCACCGCCACCACGTCATGGCCCCGCCCACGCAGCTCGGCCTCCAGCAGATGCCAGTACCACGGGCCGGACGCGGCACCGGGAATCAACACGTACGTAGCCATCGTCAGTGACCCCCTCGGTAGCAGACGCGGTGCCTCAACGCCGTCGCTCGGCCCGTCGAGGCACGGCGAGCGAATGCCCCACCGCTGGGCTGGAGTTGTCCACGCACTCGGGAGGACTTGGTCCACGCGGTGAGGAGGCGAGGGCATCCATGATCATTGTGTGACGAACAATCTGGACACCCTCGCGACCGCACTCTATGTGAAGACCGACGACTTGCTGAAGGAATCGCCGCAGTTCGCTCCGTGGCGGCCAGCCGTGGGCATCGCGCCGCAGCTCGGCGACGCCGAGCTGGTGACGCTGGCGATGATGCAGGCGATGCTCGGCTTCACCTCCGAAGCCCGCTGGCTGCGGCACGCCCACGCCCGCCTGCGGCACCTGTTCCCCTACCTGCCCCAGCAACCCGGCTACAACAAGCGGCTGCGCAAGGCCGCCGAATTGATCCGCTACGTCACCCGAACGCTGGCCCGCGATACCACGCTGTGGACCGACGACGTGTGGGTCGTGGACTCCACTCCGGTCGAGTGCGGACGCTCCCGTGAGACCGTCAAGCGCTCCGACCTGGCCGGATGGGCCCAGTACGGGTACTGCGCCAGCCACTCGCGCTACTTCTGGGGGCTGCGGCTGCACCTGGTCTGCACCCTGCACGGCCTGCCGGTCGCCTTCGCACTGACTGGGGCCAAGGCTGACGAACGCGAGACGCTGCTCGACCTGCTCGCTATCGAGCCGCAGCTCACCGCCGAGCGCCCGGGCCAGACGCTGATCGGCGACAAGAACTACTTCGGCCGGGAGTTCGAGCAGCAGCTGGCCGAGCTTGACATCCGTCTGCTGCGGCCGGCCCGCAAGGGCGAGGCCGAGCGGGCCGGATTGCAACTGTTCAAGCCGCTGCGGCAGGTCATCGAGTCGGTCAACGAAACCTTCAAGGGCCAGCTCGACCTCGAACGGCACCGCGGTCGCACGCCCGGCGGCGTGGCCGTCCGCGTCCTGCAGCGCATCCTCGCGCTCACCGCCGCCATCTGGCACAACAACCGCACCGGCCAGCCGATCATGCGGGCGTTGACACCCTACGACCACTAAACCTCTTGGAATCGACCATCTAGGGGAGGTCCCGGCGGCAACTCAGGCAGGGTGGCGGTGCCGTCCGGCCGGACGAGGACCGGCGGGAGGTGACCTGCGCGGGCCAGCGTGCACCGGCGGCTCACCGGGTCGTAGACGGCGTACAGGCACCTGGCTCCCATGGCGGCGGCGGCCTCCTCCTCGTCCCGGCTGTCCTGTTCCACGAGGCTGATGACGAGGTCGTCCAGATGGGCCAGGAGTTCGTCGGGCGGCAGGTCGAGGTCGGCGAGTGTGCGCACGGCCGTACGCAGCCGTCCCATGGTGGCGGCCGCGTGGATGCCATGACCGACTACGTCTCCGACGACCAGGGCGACCCGGGCGCCGGACAACGGGATGCTGTCGAACCAGTCACCACCCGCACCGAGTGAGGCGCCCGCCGGAACGTAGCGTGCCGCCACGTCCACTGCGGTTCCTCCGGTCAGCCCGTGGGGCAGCAGGCTGCGCTGCAACGCGAGGGAGGCCGTGCGCTGCGCCAGTTCCATGGACAGGACGGTGGCGCCGTGCTCCAGCGCGATCTGCGCCCGGTCCCCGGCCGTCCCGGCGGGATCCATCAGTACCAGTACGCCGAGTACGTCGGCGCCCGGGCTGGCGACGGCTATGAGTCTGTCGCCCTCTCTGACCGGTCGGCCCTCCTGTAGGGCCCGGCGGAGAATCCGGTCGCGCCGACTGCGGGGATCCCTCCGGTAGGGCTCTGGGCGGTCCGGTCCCGCCCAGGCCCGCAGATTTCCGTGACGGTCCTCGACCGCGACCGGGTGGCCGGTGAGCTCGTGTACGGCGCGGGCGATCCCTTCCTGGCCCTCACCGGCCACGGCGACCTGGGTCAGCCGTTCATGAATGCCGATAGTCCGTTCCAGCGCTTCGACCGCGTCGGCCAGTGCGGCGTTCACGCCCCGCAACTCCTCGGCCGCAGCCCGCTCCCTGGCATGCAGCCGCACGTTCGCCAGGGCCACCCCGATGTGCTGGACGAGAACACGAAGCAGGAACTGAACGGCCTCCGACGGCGCCTCCTGTGCGTCCACAACGCAGTAGCCCATGTGCTCCCGAAGACAACGCAGCGGCAGTCCCCAGCCCCACGCCCGGCCCGGAACGTCGACCGCCCCGCCGACAGGCCCGAGTCCGCGCAGCTGCTCCTCGACGCGGAGCCGTGCCTGTTTCGAGGGAAGGCGTGTGAAGCGATCCTGCCACCTCCCGTCCAGGTACACGCCCACCATCCGGCAGGAGCTGATCGAGGGAACCGATGTCGTTGCGAGGTCGAGGATCTTCTTCTCGCTGTCACTCTCGGTCATCACCATCGAGAGCATGAGCAGCCCGCGCAGGTTCGACAGCTGATCGCGCAGCTGCACGTCCCGGGCCGCTGCATCAGCGGGGCCGCCCACGGTCACTGCCTGAGGGTGTGCAACTCGTCGGGCTGGAGGTAGTAGGGGTTGTCCAACACCGTGCCCCCGATGAGCATCTTGGGATGGGTCTTAAGTACGTCCACGAGGACATCGCCGCCGAACTGGTCAAGTTCGTACAGGCATAGACCCACCATCGGGCTGCGCTGCACCACCTGGTTCAAGGCGGCCTCGTATCCCACCAACGCCTCGACGCCGGGCATCTGGCGCAGGGCCCACTCCATCTCTCCGACCATGCGGGTGAAGCCGAAGCCTGCCTGCTGGGCCTTGTCGATGTTGCGCTCCCAGAAGTCCAGCACGGTCTGCGCGGAGAACGGGGCGCCGCGCAGGATGCTCTCCGCCGACGTGTACATCTCCAGTTGGTGCCGGTCGAGTGCCGAGGGGACGTCGACCTGGCTCCGCAACGTGTCGAGAAGTCCTTCGGCGTCGGCGCTGTCCATCGTGCCGACGCACATGTGGCCGGCGTCGAGCCCCTGCCGCAGGTACGGGAGCACGACCGCGTCGCGATCCGCCCGGGTCGGGTAGAACACGCATATGTGGTCGCCTGGGAAGATCCGAAGGCCGGAGAGGCCGAGGGCTATGGATTCGGAAGCCATCTGCATCGTCCCTTCACTGGTCAGCATAATCGCCGGGTCCTGCTACCGCTCGTGCCGGAGAGCGGCACCGGCGGAGGGGCTCGGATACCGGCGATCCTGCCAAGGTGCGGGTGACGGACGCGGACGCAGAGCAGGGTGGCCTTCCTCGACACCCTCCTCGTCTCCGCCGACCCGGACGCCGCTGAACCCCACGAGGTCGAGATCTCGAACCGCAGCGGCCGTGCCGGCGTCCGCACCTCGCACGCCACCGAGCTCGTGGCGCGCGGCCGCTGATGGGCTGGGCCCCCGAGAGGGATTGCGCGACCTCGCAAAGGCCCGGCGGGTCGGCATCCATGCCGCGCTCGGTGGCGCCCAAGGCTGTCGCGTGCGGCTCAGTCTCTATGCTGCGATTGGTGGCATCCGGCCGCAGTCTGTACGACCACCCACCCCTCCGGCTGAGAGCTGGACAGGCTGGCTCTGTGCATGGTGACTATTGGTGACGGTAAGAAAACGACATGACAGCCCGCGCGAGATCGCGGACGTCGCCTTTGCCCCGCCGGTCGGCATACCGACCGGCGTCGAGGTCATGTCCCTGGCGGAACTGCGTGAGCGGGCCGCCGTCCGCATGGCCAGGGTGGGGCTGCGGACACCGCAGCGGCCGACGTTCCACCACCTGATCACTATCTCCAGCGGCTCCTTGTGGCACATGGTGGATTTCACCAGCTACGCCCTCAAACCGGGCTCCTGGCTGTGGGTCCGGCCCGGTCAGGTGCAGCAGTGGGGTGATCTGCACGAGGCCGAGGGCACTCTGGTTCTCTTCGAGCGCGATGTCGTTGATCCGGGCACCGTGGCAGCCGCGCGTGTGGACGATCCGCACGCACCCGTGCTCCTGGTTCCCGACCCGGAGGACGGCCACGCCTTGGAGATGGCCGTGCATCATCTGGCATTCGAGTTCCAGGCGCTGCGCGGCATTGCGCTGGAAGCTCATGTGGCGGTGCTGCGCCACCTGCTGGCGGTTCTGGTGCTGCGCCTTTCGCAGGGCACGGCGGCGGTCGGCAGCCCGGCCCCGGAGCCGGGGGAGACCTTCGTCCACTTTCGTGACGCGGTCGAACGCGACTTCGCCCGGACGCGCCGCCTGGAGGACTACGCCCGGGCGCTGGGCTACTCGCCCCGTACCCTCTCCCGGGCCACACTCGCCGGCGCAGGGGTGGGAGCCAAGGAATTCATCGACCGACGGGTGGTCCTGGAAGCCAAACGCCTCCTCGCGCACGGCGACCAGTCGGCCTCCCGTATCGCGGCACAGCTCGGCTTCACCAGCGCCACCAACTTCAGCAAGTACTTCCATCAGCGCACAGGTCAGTCTCCGATCGCCTTCCGCGCAACCGTGCGGGGTCACTCCTCGGAGAGTGGGGAGAGCGGCGGGGGCGATGGGATCGGTACCGGATGACCAGGGCGGGGAGGGCCGCTCCTGCGAGCGGTGCCACCAGGTAGATCCACAGATGTGACCAGTAGACGGGTTGGTGGGCCCAGACGGCGGGGCCGAACTGGCGGGCGGGGTTGGCGGACCCGCCGGTGAGGGTGCCGAGGATGACGATGACCACGGCCGTGGCGAAGGGCAGGGCGGCCGGGATCCAGCGTGTCCACGCGGGGCGGGACATCGCCAGCAGGGCGACAGCGAGGATCGCCGCGGTGGCGGCGGCTTCGGCGGTGAACAAGGCGGCGGCCGACAGGGAGGGAGCGGGCCGGACCGCAGCGTAGGCCATACGATCGCCGACAACCGGGCCCCAGACGAGGCGGGCCAGGCCGGTGCCGGCCAGGGAACCTGTGAGCTGGGCGGTCATGTACGGCAGGACGCGGCGGCCGGGGAAGGCGCCGGCCACCCACAGGGCGAGGGTGGCGGCCGGGTTGAGGTGGCCGCCGGACCGACGGCCCCACGGTGAGGACAGCGCCCATGCGAGCGCCGCCCCGACGATCACGGCCACGGCCGCGAGCTGGAGGTGCGGGTCGGGCAGGGCCAGGCCGGGCGGGGAGGCCATCACCCATCGGACGGCGGTGACCAGGACGAACAGCACGCCGCCGGTGAGGGCGAACTCAACGGTGGCCGCGGCCCGGGCGGTCGTGCCGCCCGAAGGCGCGGGGGTTCCGGCGGCCCCGGCTCTGCCGGTGCCGCCGGACGTCGTCCCGGTGGCCCGCCGCGCGGGCACACGGGCGGAGGTGAGCATCGCTCAGCCCCACGTCATCTCGCCGGTGGCGACCTTGGCGCCCAGGTCCAGGGCCACCAGGAGGCCCAGGTCCGGGTGGCGCTCCAAGAGCGCGGCCTTCAGCGCCTCGGAGTCGTTGCCGCTCGCGGCCAGCTCCTTCTCGAACTCGGCGAGGTAGTTGCGCGTGTACGCGATCACGGAGGCGTCGGTGGCGGAGTCGGCGGAGCGGTGGCCGGCCACAACGAAGCGCGGGGCGAGCCGCTCCATCTCGTCAAGCGTCTCCGCCCAGGCGGACCGCTCGCGCGGCTTGGCGGTGTCAGCGGTCCACACGTGGAGGCCGGCGAAGAGCAATACCCCGCCCACCACCGCGCGGTCCTCGGGCTGCCACAGGTACTCCGTGCGCCAGACCAGGTCCGGGTGGCCGCCGCGGAGCTCGAAGTCGTGGCCCTCGATGCTGACGCGGTCCCCGTCCAGCACCTCCGGAATGATCACCTCCGTGGGCAGATTCCGGCCCAGGTGCGCCCAGGTCTTGAGCTTGCCTTCCCAGCTGGCCTTGATCCTCTCCACGGTGGTGACTGTGGCGACGATCCGGACGTCCGGGAACGCCTGGCGGATCACTTCCAGGCCGAAGTAGTAGTCGGGGTCGGAGGTGGTGACCACCACGGTGGTCAGCTGCTTGCCGCTGTCGATGATGTCCGCCAGCACCCGGTGCTGCTCGGCCAGTGTGAACTGGCCGTCGACGAGCAGGGCTTCGCGCTCGCCGGTGATCAGGACGGACGACTTGTGCAGGCCGGTGTCGTCGGCGGTGTGGACGGTGTACGTCAGGGTGGTCGACATGGGGTACTGCCTTTCCGGGTGTTGTGGTCGAAGTGTTGTAAGGGTGGGTTCAGGCGCCTGTGGCGACGGCCAGGTGCTGGTCCAGGGCACAGGTGAGCGCGTCGGCCGAGGAGACGGGACCGCCCAGACGGTCGGTGCCGTGGGCGGTGTGCAGCAGCAGTGTCGGGTAGCCGTCAACGCCCAGACGGCGCACCTTCAGGAAGTCGGCCGCGGCCTCTGCACGGGTGGCGGTCGAGGCGTATGCGGCCGTCACCGCGTCGGCGTTCAGGCCCAGTTCGGCGGCTATGTCCCGGTAGACCTCGGCGTCGGAGAGGCTACGGCCGTCGACGTACCAGGCGCGCTGCATGGCGGCGGCGGCATCCAGGGCGTTCGCGCCCGGCTGGCTGCGCAGGGCGACCAGGCCTGTGGCGGCGTCGGCGGAGTCCATGACCACCGTGCCGTCCACCAGCGCGGCACCGTAGCCGTCGCCGAACGTGACACCCGTCAGCTGGGCGATGCGCTCGTTGGCCCCGGGGATGTGCGGGTAAGCGGACACCGGCAACGCGCGCGTGCCGGTGAACAGGCCGCCGGACAGCACCCTCAGCTCGATCCGGTCCGCGTTGGCGGCGGCGAACTCATGGAGGGCCGGGCCGAAGCCGTAGCACCACCCGCAGTAGGCGTCGAAGGCGTAGGTCAGTGGAATGCGCCCCGCGGAGGTCATCATGTGTCGTCCTTTCCGAATTCCGTCAGCCAGCTCCCTGTCTCTGCCGGCTGACACCCTCAAAGCTAGGGTCGGAACACGCGCACCCTCGGATACGAGGACGACAAGCCATGGTAGAAAACTGACACTCTCGTGATTCTCCTCAGCGGCGGACCGGTCTCGACGACGTCGTCGCAAATGTATGAGTGGCTGATCGGGCCGGGTGGCGTCGATCCGACGAAGATCGTCGTCGCAGGTGACTCCGCGGGTGGCGGCATGAGCGCCGCGCTGCTTCTCAGGCTCAGGGACGCCGGTCGGCCGGAGCGTTCCTGATCTCGCCGCACCTGTCGGGGAGACGTTGACGTCACGAGTGGCTGTCGACCCGTTCTTCGGGAACAGCGGCGTGCTCGCCGCGATCACGGGCGCGGCGCGGGTGCCAGCGACAGAGCCGGAGCCCCTGTGGCACAGAGAGCAGGGACCATTCGGTTCCATTGAGGGCAGACCGGGATCACGCCTTCCTCGCGTCGCGTATGAGGGTGACGAGCACCTTCTTGCCGGTGGGCGTCGTTTGGGCGCTGAGGCGCCCGTTGGAGAGATGGCTGAGCATGGCGAGTCCGCGGCCACGCTCTCCCATCTGCGTCAGTAGCGCGTCGGCGTCGGGTTCGCTGAGGGGCGAGTCGTGAGTCGGCGGTGCCGGACGGGGGTCGACGGGCGGGAGCGTGCTGCTGTGGTCGTGACACTCCAAGAGGTAGGTGGGCCCAGCGTTGTGGAGAAGGAGGCGGTAGGGGCCTTCGGCGTGTTCGGTGGCGTTGGCCGCGAGCTCGGAGGCGGCCAGGACGACGTCATCGATGCGGTCCTGCGCGAAGCCGAGCGCGTGCAGGGCTTCGGCGACATGGTGGCGGATGTGGACGGTCGGGTGATCCGTCGCCGCCGTCCACTCGCAGGAGAGCACGGCGCCCGCAATCGGTTGGCATGCGGACCTCGTGCGGTCCTCCTGACGAGGGGGACGGCGGTCGACGGCGGAGGCGAGCGCCTCATGCTCAGGTGCCTGTGTGATCCGACCACCGCGATGGTGCGGGGTTGCGGTAAGCATCTGAAGCTCGCGGTTCGGTATCAGTAGGTGTGGGCGGGTCGTCGCACCTGCCGAGCCCAGTCGAGGACGTCGTCCGCGACGGTCTCCCAGCCCTCGTGCAGGGCCGTGCCGTGGTCCCGGCCGGCGTACTCCTTGTACTCAGTGAGCGCCTTGGCCCGTCGGTAGCGGCGATGGGTCTCGCGGACCACCGCGGCCGGCACGATGTGGTCGGCCGTGCCGCCCACGAGCAGCAGCGGTGCGCGGTCGGAGTTGTCGAACCGGATGGCGGTGGCGGCGCTGCGCGCGGGGGTGAAGTTGGCGAAGCCGGCCTGGAACAGGGGACGGCCCACGCCGGGCACGGACCAGCGGGCGCGCTCGGTGGCGGCCTGCTCCTTGGTGACCGTGTTGGCGAAGGCGTAGCGGAACTGGCGGTCGGTGAGCTTGACGGTACGGCGCAGGTTGGCGGGGTTGCCGAGAACGGGCCGGGTGGCGAGCAGCGTGGACAGCGGCAGGCGCAGGACGCCCTTGGCCTGCGCGGGGTGCAAGGCGACGCCGGCGGCGCCGAGACCGCGGTCCAGCAGGATCTGGGTGACCAGGCCGCGAAGGAGTGGCCGATGATGACGGGCTGCTCGTCCAGGGTGCGCAGGAAACGCTCGTAGTGGTCGGCGATCTCTCGCACACCCAGGCCAGCGGGCGCCCGGTCGTGGTCGAGCGGCTCGTGCAGCTCGGAGACGCCGGGCCAGGCCGGGGCGTGGACGGTGTAGCCCTGGGCCTCGTACCGGTCGATCCAGGGCCGCCAGCTGTGCGGGCTCAGCCACAGACCGTGGATCAGGACGATGGACTTCGTGGACATGCTCACCACTCCTTCGATTGAGACAGACAGTTCTGTCTTGCCTCAAGCAGAGCATCCATGCAGGCCAGTGTCAAGACAGACCTGTCTGTTACTCTGGGGGCATGGATGCTGTGACCGACCGTGCCGCCCCGAAGTCGCAGCCGCGTGAGCGGCTGCTGGAGACCGCGTCCAAGCTCTTCTACGCCGAGGGGATCCAGGCCGTCGGGGTGGACCGGCTGATCGCCGAGGGCAGGGTCCCCAAGGCGACGTTCTACCGGCACTTCCGCAGCAAGGACGATCTGGTGCTGGCGTACCTGCGCGGTCGCGACGCCGCCATCCGGGCCCAGTTCACCGCCGGCGCCGCCGAGGTCGCCTCTCCCGAGCAGGTGCTCGACCTGCTCGTCGCCGGGATCGCTGAGGAGACCTGCGGCGCCGGCTTCCGGGGCTGCCCGTTCATCAACGCCGCCGCGGAATACCCCGACCCCGAGCACCCCGTCCGCCGGGCCATCGACGAGCACCGGGCTTGGTTCCGCGACGCCCTCACCTCCCTGGCGGCCGCCTGCGGACACCCCGATCCGTCCGCCGCCGCAGCCATGCTGGTCCTGCTGCGTGACGGCGCCATGGTCGGCGGCTACCTCGACGGTCCGGCCGTCTCCGGCGCGCTGGCACAGGGCGCACACGCCGTCCTGGGCCAGTCGTCGTCTGCTGCCTGAGTTCCCAGGTCGGCGGGCATCCAGGCGTGCCGGAAGGCTTGGGCCGCACCGATGGCCGCAGACGGGGTCCGCCGGACGCCCAGGATCGAATGGCCGGAACGGCGTGATCGCCTGGAGGCCACACCTTCATGGCAAGGCGCGAGGAGCCCCGGGCCGCAGCGCGGCTCGAGGCTCCTCGCCTTGTTCTACTTCGTCTCAGTTGGCGTGCAGGGCCTTGCGCAGGACGTCGACGGCCTGGTTGATGGCTGCCTCGGCGGCGGAAGTTTCACGCAGGGCATTGAGCATCACGAAGTCGTGGATGATCCCCTGGTAGCGGACCGCGGTGACGGACACGCCGGCTTCGCGGAGCTTGTTGGCATACGCCTCGCCCTCGTCGCGCAGGACGTCGGCCTCGGCGGTGATGACCAGCGCCGACGGCAGATCCCCGAGCTGCTCGGTCGTGGCCCGAAGGGGCGACGCGGTGATCTGGGCCCTCTCGGTCTCATCCGTCGTGTACTGGTCCCAGAACCACTGCATGCCGTCGCGGCGCAGGAAGTAGCCCTCGGCGAACTGGTGGTAGGAGGGCGTGTTGCAGCTCGCGTCGGTCACCGGGTAGAACAGGACCTGCTGGACCAGCGGGACATCGCCGCGCTCCTTGGCCATCAAGGTGAGCGCGGCGGCCATGTTGCCGCCGACCGAGTCCCCGGCGACCGCGATTCGGGTGGCGTCCAGGCCCTTGGCCGCACCGACGCGGACCACCCACTGCGCGACCGCGTAGTTCTGCTCGATGGCGACCGGATAGCGGGCCTCGGGCGACAGGTCGTACTCGGGGAAGACCACGGCGGCGTTCGCGCCCACGGCCAGCTCACGGACCAGGCGGTCGTGGGTGTGGGCATTGCCGAACACCCAGCCCGCACCGTGAATGTAGATGATCACCGGGAGAGGGCTCTGGCTCCCGACCGGCTTGACGACGCGGGCCCGGACGGAGCCGGTGGGGCCGCCGTCGACGGTGATCCATTCCTCGTCGACGGCGGGCTTGGCGATGTCGCCGGACTGCACCTCGTCGACGGCCTTGCGGCCCTCGGCCGTGGCGAGGTTGAACAGGTACGGCGGGTTCGCGGTGGCCTCGGCGAAGGCCTGTGCGGCGGGTTCGAGGACAGGACGGGGCACGGTGTTCTCGGTCATGACGACCTTCCATGGATCTTGTGCAGCGGGGTGAGAGGTGCCGGCGGGCTCCGCAGGGCGCGGTCACAGGGATGCCCTCGGCGGGGATTTGGACCCGGGCGGGGTGGGCCTCCGCCGCCCGTGGAAGCGGCGGAGGCCGATGGTAGGCCGGTCAGCCCCGGGCGACGACGGCCTTTTCGATGAGGCTCGTCACGGCGCCCGGGTCGGTCAGCGCGACCGCGTGCGGCGCGTTGACCTCGACGGTGTGGGCGTGGGCGCGCGCGGCCATGAACTTCTCGGCGGCCGGCGGGATGGTGTGGTCGTCGCTCGCGACGAGGTACCAAGACGGGATCGTCTTCCAGGCCGGGGTGCCGGAGGGCTCGACCAGCCCCTGCGCGGTCAGGGGGCGCTGGGTGGCCGCGAGCTCGGCGGCGGTCGCGTTGTTGAATCGGCCGCTGAGGAACACGTCGCGGTACTTGTCCGCCTTGAGGTAGAGGTCGATACCGGTGCCGCCGACGCCCTGCGTGAACGGGACGGCGTTCAGCGCGGTGGGGACCGGCGCCTTCGGGTCGTCGCTGAGGTGGCTGCCGGGGAACTCCGCGCTGATGACCGCGGCGCTCTCGCCCTGGTCCGGGGCCAGGGCGGCGATGTAGACGAGCGCCTTGACGTTCGGGTTGCCCGTGGCGGCGTTGGTAATGACCTCGCCGCCGTAGGAGTGGCCGACCAGGACGATCGGGCCCTGGATCGTCTTGAGGTAGTCGGCCAGGTAGGCGGAGTCGCTCTTCAGGCCGCGCAGCGGGTTGGCCGGGGCGTCGACCTGGTAGCCGGCCGCCTGGAGGCGCTTGACGACGCCGCTCCAGCTGGACGAGTCGGACCAGGCGCCGTGCACCAGCACGATCGTCGGCTTGACGGCGCGGAGCTGCTTCGCCTGAGCGACGGAGGCACTGACGGTGGTGCCGCCCGTGGCGGCGGAGGCGCTCACGGCCACTCCGGCGGCGAGGGCGAAGCCCGCCACTCCGGCGACGGCAACGCTGACCCGGCGGCGCTTGGCGCTGCGGTTCTTGGACATCGGCTTTCTCCCTACAAGTTGGCGGACGGCAAGAGCTGCCCTCCGCAGGAAAGGGCGCAGGACGGCGCCGACAGGGTGGCGGCGGCACTTCGCAGAGCACGGCAACGGCCGACATGCGATCCTGAGAGACAGACAGTTCTGTCTCCTATAATAGGCAGATCGGTGTCCTGGACAACCGAGAGCTCCGTGTCATGGCTCACAGGCGAGGGCAGTTCACGAGCCTCTTCCTTTTCCGGCTAATCGTCCGCGCCTTCGCCGGCGGTGTCCTTCTCCGCGTGCCGGTCGCGCAGCGGGCGTCGCCCCTGGGCCGGGCCAGTGGACGAGAAGGCGTAGCGGCCGTGGAAGTTGATGTGGCTGGTAAGCAGCGGCGACAGCCGCTTCACGTCCTCCTCCGCCACCGGCTCGCCCGTCGCGCGCGCAGGGCGGTGACCGCGGCGTCGAGGTTTCCACAGCACCGCGGCGTTCAGGACCAGCCCCAGCACCGCGAGCTGGCCTTCTCGGCCGTCTCGGTAGGCCTGCCGGATCTGCCCGTTGCCGCCGTGCGCGATGGCTCGGGCGAGACGGAGGCGAGACTCCTGCACGGTCAACTGCCGGTTCAGCGAATGCCGGTAGGTGTCGTCGACCGGGTTCGCCCACGCGAGCAGGTGCAGGGTCTTGTCGATGCGCCCGTACTCGGCGAACGCCGCCCCGACCAGGCTGGGATGGCATGGCCCTCGCGGCCGAGCATCCGCGCCGAGTCCGACCACGATCGATCCTGGCGCCAAATGCCGCACCGGTCGACGCTCAAGACAGCCGCGGCCCGTGTTATGGGCCCCTGCTCACCCCGCCGCAGGTCGGCGGCGGAGAGAAGGACCAGCACGCGACCTGGACCGAGCTGTTCTTCGACCTGGTCGTCGTCGCCGGCGTCGGGCAGATCGCCCACGTACTGCACGGCGCCCCGTCACTGGCCGACCTGGCCCTCTACACCGTGCTGTACTGCGCCTTCTGGATCGCCTGGACCGGCTTCACCGCCTACGGCAACATCCGGGCCGAGCAGGCCCGAACCTCCACCATCCTGCTCGGAATGCTCGGCATGGCCGTCCTCGCCGCATCGGTGCCCGGCATCCGCGGCACCCACGCCACGGCCTTCATCATCACCTACGTCCTGCTGCGCTGGCTCGCCGGCCGCATCTGGCAACGCGGCACCGTCGTTATGGACTGGCCCCTCGCCCAGCTCGGCGGCAGCACCGTGCTCTGGATCGCCTCCCTGTGGACCGACCCGCCCCTGCGGTACTGGCTCTGGGCCCTGAGCATCGTCCTCGACTTCACCGCCCTGTTCGCGGTCTCCGGCCAACGCCTCATCACTCGGACCCTGGAGCGCGTCGACAAGATCACGAAACACCGCGGCACACCTCCCGAGGCACCCGCGCGACCAGACCGCCTATGGCCAGGCTCGCACCTCACCGAACGCCTCGGCCTCTCCGCCATCATCGTGGTCGGCGAAGGCATCATCCAGGCCATCTCCGCCACCGCAGAAATGACCTGGAAACCCGCCGTGATCGCCACCGCGCTAGGCTCCCTCACCCGCCTCATGCCGAGATCGAACTCAGTGCACTCTCATTTCACATCGCGAGCCCCAGAGCAATCGACACGACTCGGCCAGCCGATGTTTCCGCAGGTCAGAGACGTGCTGACCTGCGGAAACGATGAGAGATCAAACTGCGTTTCCGCAGGTCAGAGGCACCCCTACAGGTCGTAGTACAGCTCGAACTCGTGCGGGTGCGGCCGCAGGGCGATCGGGGCGATCTCGTTGGTGCGCTTGAAGTCGATCCAGGTCTCGATCAGGTCGGGCGTGAAGACGCCACCGGCCAGGAGGTACTCGTGGTCCTGCTCCAGGGCCTCGAGGACGGCGGGGAGGGAGGCGGGGACCTGGGGGACGCTCGCGTGCTCGTCGGGGGCGAGCTCGTAGAGGTCCTTGTCGACCGGCTGGAGCGGCTCGATCTTGTTCTTGATCCCGTCCAGGCCGGCCATCAGCATCGCGGCGAAGGCGAGGTAGGGGTTGGAGGACGGGTCGGGGGCGCGGAACTCGATGCGCTTGGCCTTGGCGTTGGAGCCGGTGATCGGGATCCGGATCGCGGCCGAGCGGTTGCGCTGCGAGTAGACCAGGTTGACCGGGGCCTCGAAGCCGGGGACCAGGCGGTGGTAGGAGTTCACCGAGGGGTTGGTGAAGGCGAGCAGCGAGGGGGCGTGCTTGAGCAGGCCGCCGATGTAGTAGCGGGCGGTGTCGGACAGGCCCGCGTAGCCCTGCTCGTCGTAGAAGAGCGGTGCGCCCTCGGCCCAGAGCGACTGGTGCACGTGCATGCCGGAGCCGTTGTCGCCGAAGATCGGCTTGGGCATGAAGGTGGCGGTCTTGCCGTTGCGCCAGGCCACGTTCTTGATGATGTACTTGAACAGCATCAGGTCGTCGGCGGCGTGCAGCAGGGTGTTGAACTTGTAGTTGATCTCGGCCTGGCCGGCGGTGCCGACCTCGTGGTGCTGACGCTCCACCTGCAGGCCGGCGGCGGCCAGTTCCAGCGACATCTCGGCGCGCAGGTCGGCGAAGTGGTCGACCGGCGGGATCGGGAAGTAGCCGCCCTTGTACTTGACCTTGTAGCCGCGCGCGTCGCCCTCGGCGGAGCCGGTGTTCCAGGCGCCGGCCTCGGAGTCGATGTGGTAGTACGAGGCGTTGGCGCTGGTCTCGAAGCGGACCGAGTCGAAGACGTAGAACTCGGCCTCGGGACCGAAGAAGGCGGTGTCGGCGATGCCGGAGGAGGCGAGGTAGGCCTCGGCCTTCTTGGCCACGTTGCGCGGGTCGCGGCTGTAGGCCTCGCCGGTGATCGGGTCCTGGATGAAGAAGTTGATGTTGAGGTGCTTGTCCTTGCGGAACGGGTCGAGCCGGGCCGTGGCCAGGTCCGGCACCAGGGCCATGTCCGACTCGTGGATGGCCTGGAACCCGCGGATCGACGAGCCGTCGAACATCAGCGTCTCGGCGGGGTCGAAGGTGGCCGCCGGGACCGCGAAGTGCTGCATGACGCCTGGCAGGTCGCAGAACCGGACATCCACGAACTTGATGTCGTTCTCCGCGATGTAAGCCTTGACCTCGTCGGCGTTCTTGAACATCAATTCCTCCTCGTACCTGGCGATTCGGTCGGTCGTCCCAACCGGCCAGGGGTGGGCTCACGATAGGAACCGCCCGTTTCCTGGCGGTGACCCTATCGTTTCACCCATGTTAACCAGCCTGCTCGGACGGGTCGCAAAGCCACACGGGAAGGGGCAAAACGCGTCGCCGAATGGGGAGTTCTTCCGAAGTGGTCTGGACCACTTGTCGGGCCGCTGCGACGCGGATTCACCCGCAGGGGGAGTCGCCGCCGATCCGGGCGGTACGCCCGGCTACTGTGGCTTTCGTGGACAGTAGAGAAGCACTGGGATCGTGGCTGGAGGGCCCCAAGGCCGCGGCCGAGCGGATGGGCGCCGACTTCGGCTACCGCGGTGAGCGGCTCGGCCGCCCGCAGACCGGCTCCGGCTCGGTGGCCGGGCCCGGCCGACGGATCGGCGCGCTCTTCGTCGACGGTTGGATCGCCAACCTGATCGCCTACGGGCTGCTCGCCCACGGCAACCTGCAGAAGGCCAACCTCTACGGCCTGCCGGTCTTCTTCGCGATCAACGCGATCCTGCTGGCAACCGCCGGGACGACCTTCGGCAAGCGGCTCTTCGGCCTGCGGGTGGTCCGGCTGGACGGTGGCCGGGCGACCATCCCGCAGATGCTGCTGCGCACCCTGCTGCTCTGCATGGTGGTGCCGGCCGTGGTCTGGGACCGCGACTCGCGCGGGCTGCACGACAAGGCGGTCGGCACGGTCGAGGTCCGCAGCTGATCCCCGGAGAAGAACTGAGAAGGCCCGCTGCGGAGATCCGCAGCGGGCCTTGCTTTGACGTGTGGGAGACCTCAGCGAGCCTGCCCGCCGCCCTTGGGCATCCGGGCGCCCTTCGGCATCGGGCCCTTGGGGATCGGCGCCTTGGAGAGCAGGTCGCCCAGCGCACGCAGCCGGTCGTTGGTCTCGGTCACCTGGGCCGGCGAGATGGCGCGGGGCAGCCGCATCAGGGTGATCTGCAGCTTCTTCAGCGGCACCTCGCCCTCGCCGTCGCCGACCACGATGTCGTGCACCGGGATGTCGCCGACCACGCGGGACATCTTCTTCTTCTCGGCCGCGAGCAGCGGGCGCACCCGGTTCGGGTTGCCCTCACCGATCAGCGCGATGCCGGCCCGGCCCACCGCGCGGTAGACCGCGTCCTGGCTGCGGGTGACCGCCACCGGGGTCGGGTTGGCGCTCCAGCCGCGCTTGATGTTGTTGAGCACGGCCGCGGCAGCGCCGGGCTGGCCCTCCATCTGCCCGAACGCGGCCCGCTCAGCCCGACGGCCGAAGACGATGGCCGCGGCCAGGAACGCCACGATGAAGCCCAGGATCCCCAGGTAGATGGGGTGACCGATCAGGAAACCGATGGCGAGGAACACGCCGAAGGTGAGGAGGCCAACGCCTCCGATGATCAGGCCGATCTTGGTGTCGACCTTCTTGGTCATGATGTACGCCTGGCGGATCTGCTTGAGTCGCCCAGGAGTATCGGATGTTTCCCTCGCCATGAAGGTCATGGTACGTGGCAGGGGCGGCGGATAACGAAGCCCGGTCCCGATTCGGACCGAACCGTGATCCGTACGGTCCCGCCGCCGTGATCCGTACGGTCGCGCGGCAGTAATTCGTACCGTCCCGCGGCCGTGATCCGTACGGTCCCAGCGCTGCTCCTCGCAGCGTCCTAGCGACCCTGCACCAGGGCCAGCGCCGCCTCGCGGTCGGCCGCGTGCCGGCGGTTCTCGCAGACCGCGCTCCAGGCGTTCAGCCGGGCCTGGTTGCGGCCGCCGGCCAGCAGCACGCGATCCGCCAGCCTGATCGCCACTGAGATGGTGGTACGCATGTCGGGCCACTCCCCTCGCCGAGCCTGCTGCCAGTCTCGACGACCGCTGTTACCGGCCGATGACCTGTCGGTCAAGGGCGAATGAAAACGAGGGCCCGAGCCGCACCCGGCCCGGACCCTCGTCACACAGCGCCCTCGTCACACAGCGCCCTCGTCACACAGCGCCCTCGTCACTCAGCAACCTCGTCACTCAGCAACCCCACCGAACGCCGCGACCGCTCAGACCGCGGACTTCGCCCGGTGCTCCAGCGCCTGCCGGTACAGCCGGCCCGCGCGGTAGGAGGAGCGCACCAGCGGCCCGGACATCACGCCGGCGAAGCCGAGCTCCTCGGCCTCCTGCTGCAGCTCCACGAACTCCTGCGGCTTGACCCACCGCTCCACGGGGTGATGACGCACCGAGGGGCGCAGGTACTGGGTGATGGTGATCAGCTCGCAGCCGGCGCCGACCAGGTCGGCCAGCGCCTGGCTGACCTCCTCGCGGGTCTCGCCCATGCCCAGGATCAGGTTGGACTTGGTCACCAGACCGGCCGCGCGGGCCTGGGTGATGACGTCCAGCGAACGCTCGTAGCGGAACGCGGGGCGGATCCGCTTGAAGATCCGCGGCACCGTCTCGACGTTGTGCGCCAGCACCTCGGGGCGGGACGAGAAGACCTCGGCCAGCTGCTCGGGCACCGCGTTGAAGTCGGGGATCAGCAGCTCGACACCGGTGCGGCCGGCCTCGCGGGAGGCGGTCATCGCGTGCACCTGGCGGACCGTCTCGGCGTACAGCCAGGCGCCGCCGTCCTCCAGGTCGTCACGGGCGACACCGGTGATGGTCGCGTAGTTGAGGTCCATGGTGACGATGGACTCGGCGACCCGGCGCGGCTCGTCCCGGTCGAAGTCGGCGGGCTTGCCGGTGTCGATCTGGCAGAAGTCACAGCGGCGGGTGCACTGGTCACCGCCGATCAGGAAGGTGGCCTCGCGGTCCTCCCAGCACTCGAAGATGTTGGGGCAGCCGGCCTCCTGACAGACCGTGTGCAGCCCCTCCTTCTTCACCAGCGACTGGAGGGCGTTGTACTCCGGGCCCATCTTCGCCCGGGTCTTGATCCACTCGGGCTTCCGCTCGATGGGGGTCTCGCTGTTGCGGACCTCCAGGCGGAGAAGCTTCCTGCCGTCGGGTGCGACAGCGGACACATCGGCTCCTAGAAGTAGACGGGGTACCCCCAGGGTACGCCTGTGCTTGTACGGTCTTCGCCGGGCCGGTGCCCCGCAATCGCAGGGCAACAGCACTACCGGACGGTAGATTCCCGGATCAGTGGGTGAGGGCGGGGTCGGGTAGCTCGGCGAGGACCTCGGCCAGCCGCTTCTCGACCACCGGGACCACCTCGCCGACCGGCACGTCCCGGCCCAGCTCGGTGGAGAGCGAGCCCACCCCGGCGTCCCGGATCCCGCAGGGGATGATCCGGTCGAACCAGGTCATGTCCGGATTGCAGTTGAGCGCGAAGCCGTGCATGGTCACGCCGCGCGCCACCCGGACGCCGATCGCGGCCAGCTTGCGGTCGTCGCCGCGCTGGCCGGCGTTGGACGGCGCGTACTCGGGGCCGGCCAGGCGCGGGTCGATGCCCAGCGGCAGGCCCATCCGCAGGGTCAGCTTGCCGATGTCGACCACCTGGGCCGGGTCCACCGTCGCGTCCGGCAGCTCCTGGCCGAGCACCCAGACGCCGCTGCGGCCCTCGACCCGGGTGGACTCCACGCCCAGGTCGGCGCAGGCGCGGATCAGGGCCTCCTCGAGCCGGCGGACATAGGCGACCACGTCCATCGGCTCGGGCAGCTTGACGATCGGGTAGCCGACCAGCTGGCCCGGGCCGTGCCAGGTGCCCTCGCCGCCGCGGTTGACCTGGACCACGGGGGTGTCGTCCAGCGGCAGGTCCTCGGGCTTGGTCCGCTTGCCGGCGGTGAAGACCGGCGGGTGCTCCAGCAGCAGCACGGTGTCCGGGATCTCGTCGGCCATCCGCAGCGCGTGCAGCCGCTGCTGCTCCTCCCAGGCCAGCTGGTAGGGGACGGCGCTCTCGCCGATGCCCATCCGGACGAACCGCACGTTCTGACTCACCACTGCTCCTTGCCACGGGCCGACGTAACCAGTGCGACCAACCTCGCCACTGTACGCCTGCTCGTTCACCCGTCCGAGTGGCTGTCCGAGAGCAGCTGCAGCCGCAGTGCCAGCTGCAGCTCCAGCGAGCGCTCCGGGTGGCTCCAGTCGCGGCCGAGCAGCACCTCGACCCGGTCCAGGCGCTGCACCACGGTGTTCACGTGGACGTGCAGCTCGTCCTTGGCGCGGGTGAGGCTGCCGCCGCAGGCGAAGTAGGCGCGGACGGTGCGGACCAGCTCGGTGCCCCGGCGGGCGTCGTAGTCCAGCAGAGGGCCGAGGGTGCGCTCCACGAAGCCCGCGACGTCGTGCCCGTCGCCGAGCAGCACGCCGAGGAAGCCGAGCGACTGGGCCGAGGCGCCGTCCCCCGCCCGCCCCAGGGCCCGCAGCGCCCGCACGCAGCGCACCGCCTCCGCGTGCGCGGCGGCCAGCGCGGCGGGGCCGGCCGCGACCCGTCCGCCGCCGACCGTCACCGGCTGTCCGGCCAGCCGGGCCAGTCGTTCGGCGGCGGCCGCCGCGGCGGCGTCGGGGGAGGTGGCGCCGTCGTCCGGCAGCAGCAGCACCACGGCTTCGCCGTGCTCGGCGCTGACCCCGCGCGAGCCGGCCGGCGCCCGCTGCCCGAAGAGGTACTGCGCGGCGGCCCCGGCGAGGCGGGCCCGGCCGTCCGGAGCGGTCTCGGCGACCAGCACCAGGTGCCGGCGGGCCAGGTCCACGCCGAGCCGGCGGCCGCGGGCCAGCAGCCCGGCCGGGTCGCGCCCGGGCGCGGTCAGCAGGTCGGTGAGCAGCTCGCCGCGGACCCGGTTCTCCGCCTCCGCCACCGAGCGGCGCAGCAGCAGGAGCAGCGCGGTGACCACGCCGCCGCGCTCGAACAACCGCCGGTCGGCGTCGTCCAGTTCGGGCCGGCCGCGGAGCACCAGGCTGCCCAGCGGCTCCTGGCCGGCCAGCACCGCGCAGACCCAGCGGTCGCCGTGCCGGACCGAGCGGCCCTCGGTCCGCGAGCGCTCCACCGCCTCGGCGAGCCGCTGCGGCGCGGCGGGGCGCCCGGCCAGCGGGTGGCCCTCGGCGTCGTGCACCGCGATCTCGCACTCGAGCAGTCCGGCCAGCTCGGCGGCCACCTCGGCCACGTCGGCCCCGCGCAGCACCAGGTCGGTGAGCCGGTCGTGGGCCTGCTCGGCGCGCTGCACCGCGGCGGCGTGCGCCTGGATGACCGTGTTGGCGGCGTTCAGTTCGGCGAGCGCGGCCCGGGTGTCGGCCAGCGCCTTCGCCGTGTCCAGCGCGATCGCGGCGTGTGCGGCCAGCGAGCAGAGCAGCGCGACCTCGTCGGGGGAGAAGGCGCGTGGCGAGCGGTCGGCGGCGAACAGCACCCCGATCACGCTCTTGCCGAGCAGTAGCGGCACGCCCAGGATCGCGACCAGCCCCTCCTCCAGCACTCCCGCGTCGATCCGGCCGGTGTGCCGGAACCGGTCGTCGGTGCGGTAGTCGGGGGTGGCGTACGGGCGGGCGGTCTGCGCGACCAGGCCGCCGAGGCCGTCGCCGAGGCTGAGCCGCAGGTTCTGGAAGAGGGTCGAGACCGAGCCGTCGGTGACCCGCATGTAGGTGTCGCCGGCCGCCTCGTCCGGCAGGGTCAGATAGGCGGTGTCGGTGCCGAGCAGCATCCGGGCCCGGCGGACGATCGCCTGGAGGACGGCGTCCAGGTCGCGGGAGGCGGCCAAGTCGGTGGCGGTGTCGAAGAGGGCGGTCAACTCGGTCTCGCGGCGGCGGTGCTGACGCAGCGTCCGGTGCACCCGCAGGGCCAGCCAGGTGGCCTCGTCCAGTTCGGCCAGCAACCCCGGGTCGGCGCCCTGGCGGCGGGCCTCGGCGAGCACTTCGGAGAAGTTCTCGGTGGCCGCCGTGCCGCCGGCGAGCAGGTCGAGCAGCCGGCGCAGCGCGGGAGCGGCGCCGCTCGGCGTCGCCGTGCCGGGTGCGCCGTCGGACGGCGGGGCGGGGTGGCTCATGGTGCCGGACATGGTGTCAGAACCGGCGCGGCGGAGGGAAGGTCTCGGCATGTGCGCCACCGCCACAGTCCCAAGAGCGGCTGTGGCGGTCGAAACCATGGAGGCGTGAAGGCGCCATAACCGCGCATTTCCAAACCCCGAGCGCCCCACCTTCATCGGATCGGGCGCCGTAGCTTCACCCGTTCGGGGGATGGCCTGCCCTAATCCGCCCATAGCGCCCGAATGCTCGCTACATTCACGCCGATTCCCGACAGGGGCGTCGCGCAAGGCACCGGGGGGCCGGACTGCGGCGTCCGAGAGGTGTTGACTGACATGCCCCAACGGCCTGCAACCGACAGCCCGGCCTACGGTCCGCTCGAACCACTGGACCCGCACGGACGGCACAGCGAACCCGGATCGCACGGCGAGCCGCTGCTTCCCGGCGCCACCCTGCCCGGGCAGCGCCAGGACCGACCGCTGGCCGAGCACCATCCGGACGGGCTCGCGGCGGACGCCCCGCACTCCGACCCGAGCCGCGCCCAGAACCCGCTGCTCGCGGCACTGATCGAGGAGGCCGGCTTCTCGCACGCGGGCCTGGCCCGACGGGTCGACCAGCTGGGCCTGGAACACGGCCTGGACCTGCGCTACGACAAGACCTCGGTGACCCGCTGGCTGCGTGGCCAGCAGCCGCGCGGCGCCACGCCCGCGCTGATCGCCGAGGTGTTCACCCGCCGGCTCGGCCGTCGGCTCTCCGCCCAGGACATCGGCCTGGACGCCTGCGCGCCGGTGTACGCCGGCCTGGAGTTCGCCGAGACGCCGCAGGAGGCGGTGGACATCGTCGCCAGCATGTGGCGCAAGGACACCGGGCCGCAGTCCGAGCTGCGGCGGATCGCCTTCACCCCGGCCGGCCTGGTGGTGCCCAGCCGCGACTGGCTGATCGGGCGCGGCGACGAGCAGGTCGCCCGGGACGGCTCGGCGGGCATCTACGTGCCGGGCCCGGACGGCCCGCTGTCCCGGCTCGACCCGACGGCCGAGCACGGCGACCAGCCGGCCCGCGCCGGCATCCCGGCGGGCCGGGTGCCCTCGCAGGCCCGCCGCCCGCTGGTCTCCGGCACCCGGACCGCCGCGCTGCCGCCACCGCGTCCGGAGGACCGCCCCCGGGCGCCGCGTGCCGGGCTGCGGGTGGGACGCGGCGACATCGCCGCCGTCCGCGCGGTCGGCGACCTGTTCCGCGCGCTGGACAACGCCTACGGCGGCGGCCACGCCCGCCAGGCGCTGGTCCGGTACCTGGAGAGCGAGGCCGAGCCGATGCTGCGCGGCCGCTACGGCGAGCAGATCGGCCGGGCACTGTTCGCCGCCGTCGCCGACCTGACCCGGCTGGCCGGCTGGACCAGCTTCGACATCGCCGCGCACGGCCTGGCCCAGCGCTACTTCGTGCAGGCGCTGCGGCTCTCCCAGGCGGCCGGCGACCGGGTGCTCGGCGGCTACGTGCTGATCACCATGAGCCAGCAGGCGGTGCACCTGGGCCACGGCCGGGAGGCCGTCCAACTCGCCCGGGTGGCGCAGCAGGGCGTCGGCACGGCGTCCCCCGCCACCGTCCAGTCGCTGATGCACGCCGCCGAGGCGCGCGGCCACGGGGTGCTGGGCGACGCCCGCTCCTGCACCACCGCGCTGGTCCGCTCCGAGCGCGCCCTCGCGCTGGCCCGCCCCGGCGACGACCTGCCCTCCTGGGCCCGCTACTTCGACGAAGCCCAGCTCGCCGACGAGTTCGCACACTGCTACCGCGACCTGCAGCAGTGGCGCCCGGCCGCCCAGCACGCCGAGAAGTCACTGCGCCTGCGCTCGGCCACCTACGCCCGCAGCAGGGTCTTCTGCCGCATCGTGCTGGCCGCCGCCCGCCTGGGCCTCGGCGACCTGGACGAGTCCTGCGCCCTCGCCACTGAGGCCCTGCGCGCCGCCGGCGAGATGCGCTCCGCCCGCACCGTCGAATACCTGCGCGACTTCCACCGCCGCCTCGCCCCCTACCGCGGCAGCCCCGCCGCCCGCGCCTTCGAAGAGGCAGCCCGCCAGGCGGGGGTGATCTGAGGAAGCGCCATGGGGGACGTCGCCGAACGTCCCCCATGCTGTCGCGCTCAGGCCGCCGCCCGGTCCTGGCGGACCTGGGGGACGGTGGCCAGGCCGAGGTCGCGCAGCACCGCGTCGGCTGCTCGCCGGCCGGAGACCAGGGCGCCCTGGGCGCTGCTGGTGTCGCGGTGGTCGCCGCAGACGTAGAGGCCGGCGAGGACCCGCACCGGGCGGCGGAAGTTGTGCGGTGGCGGCATGGCCGGTACCGCGTCCGGCAGGTGACGGACGCTCAGGAACTCCCACTCGCGCGCCGAGACCCCGTACAGCTCGGCCAGCCGGGCCCGTACCGCGGGCTCGAGTGCGGCCGGCCCGCCGGCGCCGAAGGCCCGGCGGCCGAGCACGGTGGTGGCCACCAGGGAGCGGCCGGCCGGGGCGTAGGACTCGTGGACCTGACTGAGGACCAGCGAGTGCGAGACCGGGGCCGGGCCGGAGCTGCGGTCGGCGTCCAGCAGCAGCACCGCCTCGTTCAACGGCGACTGGGAGGCGGTGTGGTAGTAGGTCGTCACGGAGTGGAAGTCGGGTAGCCGCAGACCGGGCAGCAGCTCGGCCGCCGAGCGGGCGTCGGTGGCCAGCACCACCGCGCGGGCGCCGATCCGACCGTGCTCGGCGGTGGCCACCCCGTCGGTGCCGACCGCGGTCACCCGCACCCCGAGCCGTACCGTGCCCGGCGGCAGGGCCCCGGCGAGCTGTCCGGGGACGGCCGCGGTGCCGGCGGCGGGCAGGGCGAGGCGGCCGCGGGCGTAGCCGCGCAGCACCAGGTCGGCGACCCGGCTGCTGGTGCCCAGTGCGGGGTCGCTGAGCAGCGCGGTGAGCAGGGGGCGCAGGAAGCCTTCCACCACCTTGGGCGGCAGGCCGCGGTCGGCCAGCGCGCGGGCGGTGGTGGTCTCGGGCCGGGTCAGCAGCCGGGCGACCGGGGTGCCGGCCAGCCGGCCGAGGGTGGCGCCGAGCCGGGCCTTCTCCAGCGGGCTGCCCAGCGGTGAACGGGCGGCGGCCTGCCTTGCGGTGGGCAGTTGCGGGGCGCCGACCCGGTAGCGGCGGCCGCCGCTGTGCACCAGCACCCCGGGTGCCAGCGGGCACAGCGCCAGGTCGTCCAGGTCGAGCCGGCGGACCAGCTCGGGAAATCCGGTGTTGAGCAGTTGGCCGCCGTGGTCCAGCCGGTATCCGTCCAGCTGGTGGCCGGCCATCCGGCCGCCGAGCCGCTCGGTCGCCTCCAGCACCTGGACCTGTAGTCCGGCGGTGGTCAACGAGCGGGCGACCGCGAGGCCGGCCAGCCCAGCGCCCACCACGACCACGTCGGGGTCGTCGGGGCGGCTGCGGCGGGCTATGTCGTGTGGGGTCACGGGCGAGCTCCCTCCCTGGTCCCGGAGCTCCGGCCGGCAGACGGCTGCGGGCGTGCCGGGACGGTCCGAGTGGGTGATGCCCCGTCAGAACCTTGATCAGGCAAGGCCATCGGCACGGATCGATGGGTACCCTGTCACGCCGGTGGCACGCCGGGGGGCACGCGCCGTCCTCGTGCGCCGTGCCGTGTGCCCCTAGCGCCTGACGGGCTCAGCCGGACCGGCTCAGAGCGCGGCCCGCACGGCGTCGTCCACCTCCGGGTGGGCGAAGCTGAACCCGGCCGCCAGCAGTTTCGCGGGCACCACCCGGTGGCTGCCCACCACCTCCACCGCCATCTCGCCCAGCACCAGCTTCAAGGCGAACTCCGGGACCGCGAACAGCGTCGGCCGGCCCAGCACCCGCCCCATCGCCGCGGTCAGCTCGGCGTTGGTCACCGGGTGCGGCGCCGTCAGGTTGACCGGCCCGCTGACCTGCGCGTTGTCGATCAGGAAGCGCAGCGCCGCGATCTGGTCGGCCAGCGAGATGAAGCTCCAGTACTGCTCGCCCGAGCCCAGCCGACCGCCCAGCCCCAGCTTGAACAGCGGGAACAGCCGTCCCCCGGCCCCGCCCTCGGCACTCAGCACCAGCCCGGTGCGCGGATGCACCACCCGGATCCCCGCCTCGGCGGCCGGCCGCGCCGCACCCTCCCAGTCCACGCAGACCCGGGCCAGGAAGTCGTCCCCGGCCGGCGCCGTCTCGTCGATCAGCCGGTCCCCGGTCTGCCCGTAGTAGCCCACCGCCGAGGCACTGACCAACACCGCGGGCGGGGCGTCCAGTTCGGCCAGCGCGGCGGCCAGGGTGCGGGTGCCGAGCACCCGGCTGTCGCGGATCTCGCGCCGGTAGGCCTCGGTCCAGCGGCGGTCGGCCACCCCGGCGCCGGCCAGGTGGACCACCGCCTCGACGCCCAGCAGGCCGGCCCGGTCCAGCTCGCCACGGGCCGGATGCCAGCCGACACCGACCGTGCCGTCGGGCCGCGGCCCGAGCTCCGAGCGCCGGCGGACCAGCCGGACCACCTGGTGGCCGTCGGCCAGCAGCGAACGGACGAGGGCGGAGCCGATCAGCCCCGTGGAACCGGTGACAGCGATGCGCATGCCGCCATCCTGGCACCCGGGCGCGGACGAAGCGGCGCTGACCCGCGCTCAGGTCGCCCACGCTGTCTGCACCGCGCGGTCGACCGATACGGTAACGCCGTGAGCAACTCCACTCCTCCCGGCTGGTACCCGGACCCCGCGACGCCCGCGCACGAGCGCTTCTGGGACGGGCGCGACTGGACGACCCGCACCCGGCCGCTCGGGCCGGTGCAGCCGGTCGCGGTCCCGGTCTCCGACGCCTCGCCCGCGTACGGGCACCCGGCGGTGCCGGAGCCGGTGGAGTCGCTGGGGTACGGGTTTCCGCCGGCCGCCCCGGTACCGGTACCGGCATCGGCGCCCGCACCCCTGTACGGGTACCAGCCGGCGCCGGGGTACTTCCCGCCGCCACCGGCCCGCAAGCGCACCGGGCTGATCGTCGGGATCCTGGCGGGTGCGCTGGTGCTGGTGGTGCTGACGGCCGGGGTCTGCATCGCGGTGCTCAAGGGCTCGGCCCGCCCCGCGCCGAGCGCCGCCCGGCCGGTGCCGCTCGCCCCTGCGCCCTCGCCCCGGGCGAGTGGCCCGGGCTCCCCGTCGTCCCCGTCGTCCCCGTCCGCTCCGCGCTCCCCTTCCAGGCCCGCGACCCCGCCGGGCTCGGCCGCTCCGGTCGCCCCGGACGGCGCCTCGGTGCTGGACGCCGCCCATGGCTGGACCGTCCCGCTGCCGGCCGGCTGGACCTCCGAGGCGCACGACGCGGCCACCTCGGTGCTGCTGGCCACCGGCCCCTACGACTGCCCCACCCCCGGCGGCTGCGTACGCGGCAACTTCTCCATCGACACCGCCACCACCGCCGGCACCGACGCCCAGACGGTGGCCCGCCAGGCCATGGACTCCTACGCCCCGCAGCTCTTCGGCCCGCTCGCCGCGCACCAGGAGCTGACCAGTGGCCCGCTCACCGTGGCCGGCCTGCCCGGCTACGCCGTCCGCTGGCACGTGGTGCCGCAGCAGGCCGCCCAGGGCTTCCTGCTGCTGATCGCCCTCCCGGCCCCCGGCGGTGGCTTCACCACCCTGGTCGGCTCGGTGGACGACGACCCGAAGGCCCCGCTGCCCGCCGTGCTCGACCAGATCGCCACCGGACTGCGCTCCGCCACCCCCGCCAACGCGGCCTGAGCGAGTGGACCCTCTGATCGCTCAATCCCCGTACAGCTCCCACAACTTGGGGAAGCGCTTCGCCATCACGGCGGGGTCCGAGAAGTCGAACGGGGAGCCCTCCGGCTGTCGCGGCTGATTGTTCCCCAGATCCGGCAGCGGCATCCCGGTGAGCTGCTCGTGCGCCTCGTCCGCCGCGTACCCGAACTCCTCCGCGTCCCCGTCCTCCTCCTCGTCGAAGTCGGGCACCAGCTCCGCCAGGTCGTCCGGATGGTGCACCGCCCCCTCGAAGACCTCCCGCCCCTGCGCGATCAGCCAACACCGGAAGAAGTCGAACGAGTCCTCCGAGGCCCCGCCCAACATCAGCTGAGCCGCCCCCCACAGCTCCCTGGTGTACGCCCGCTGGAACCGCGCCTCGAACAACCGCGCGAAGTCGATCACCTCGTCCGGCGTCAACTGCGCAAGCCGCTCCACCAACAAGTCGGCCTGGTCCTCCGGATCCCCCTCGGCGGCGTCCCGGGTCTCGTCGATGATCTGCCAGAAGTCGGTCTCGTACATCACCGCTCCAGCATCCTCGCTCCACGGCGCGACTGCATAACATCCGCGCCCGCGCCACTCCCCATGCGCCCCCGATTCGGGTGAACGGGGCAGGGAAAGACACCGCTGGCCGGCACCCCCGAGGGGATGCCGGCCAGCGTGCGTGTCCGGACCTTACAGGCCGAGCTCGACCTCGAACTCGCCGCTCTCCAGGATCTCCTTGACGGCGACCAGGTAGCGGGCGGCGTCGGCGCCGTCCACCAGGCGGTGGTCGTAGGAGAGGGAGAGGTAGGTCATGTCGCGGACGCCGATGACGGTGCCCTCGGGGGTCTCGATGACCACCGGGCGCTTGACCGTGGCGCCGATGCCCAGGATGGCGGCCTGGTTCGGCGGCACGATGACGGTGTCGAAGAGCGCGCCGCGCGAGCCGGTGTTGCTGATGGTGAAGGTGGCGCCGGACAGCTCGTCCGGGGTGATCTTGTTGCCGCGCACCTTGGTGGCCAGCTCGGCGGTCTTCTTGGAGATGCCGGCCAGGTTGAGGTCGCCCGCACCCTTGATGACCGGGGTCATCAGGCCCTTCTCGGAGTCCACCGCGATACCGATGTTCTCGGTGTCGAAGTAGGTGATGGTGCCCTCGGCGTCGTTGATCCGGGCGTTGACCACCGGGTGGCTCTTCAGCGCCTGGGCGGCGGCCTTGACGAAGAACGGCATCGGGGACAGCTTCACGCCCTCGCGGGCGAGGAAGGCGTCCTTGGCCTTGCCGCGCAGCTTCATGATCTTGGTGACGTCCACCTCGACCACGCTGGTCAGCTGGGCCTGCTCGTGCAGGGCCTTCATCATGTTGTCGCCGATGACCTTGCGCATCCGGGTCATCTTGACCGTCTGACCGCGCAGCGGGGACGGCGCGGCGGCAGCGGCCTTCGGCGCGGCAGCGGCGGCGGCCGGGGCGGCCGGAGCAGCGGCGGCGGCCTTCGCGGCCTCGGCGGCGGCGAGCACGTCCTGCTTGCGGATCCGACCGCCGACGCCGGTGCCGGTGACGGCGGAGAGCGCGATGCCCTGCTCGGCGGCGAGCTTGCGGACCAGCGGGGTGACGTAGGCGTCACCGGCGTCGGCGACCGGAGCCGGGGCGACCGGGGCGGCCGGAGCAACCGGAGCGGCCACGGGCGCCGGGGCGGCGACCGGAGCCGGAGCGGCCACCGGGGCCGGGGCGACCGGGGCGGCCACCGGGGCCGGAGCCTCGACGACCGGGGCCGGCGCGGCCACGGGGGCCGGAGCAGCGACCGGAGCCGGAGCAGGAGCAGCAGCGACCGCACCCGCCGCACCGATCAGCGCGAGCTGCGCGCCGACCTCGGCGGTCTCGTCCTCGCCGACCAGGATCTTCACCACGACACCGGCGACCGGCGACGGGATCTCGGTGTCGACCTTGTCGGTGGAGACCTCGAGCAGCGGCTCGTCGACCTCGACGGTGTCACCCTCGGCCTTGAGCCAGCGGGTCACGGTGCCCTCGGAGACCGACTCGCCGAGCGCGGGCAGCAGTACCGGGGTGGCGTCGCCGGCCGGAGCAACCGGGGCGGCGGCAGCCGGGGCCGGAGCAGCCGGCGCCTCGACGACCGGGGCCGGCGCGGCCACGGGAGCCGGAGCAGCGACCTCGGCCACCGGAGCGGCCGCGGCCACCGGTGCACCCGAGCCGTCGTCGATGATCGCCAGCTCGGCGCCCACCTCGACGGTCTCGTCCTCGGCGACCTTGATCGCCGCGAGGATGCCGGAGACCGGCGCCGGGATCTCGGTGTCGACCTTGTCGGTCGACACCTCGAGCAGCGGCTCGTCGGCCTCCACTCGCTCACCCTCGGCCTTCAGCCAGCGGGTGACAGTACCTTCGGACACGCTCTCGCCCAGCGCGGGCAGCGTTACTGAGACCGCCATGGTTTCAGCGACTCCTATCAAGTCTTGCGTTCAGGACGTGGGAAAGGGGAGTGGGGCGAGCGCGATCAGTCGTGCGCGTGCAGCGGCTTGCCGGCCAGCGCGAGGTGCGCCTCGCCGAGCGCCTCGGACTGCGTCGGGTGCGCGTGGATGAGCTGCGCGACCTCGGCCGGCAGCGCCTCCCAGTTGTAGATGAGCTGGGCTTCGCCGACCTGCTCACCCATGCGGGCGCCGACCATGTGGACGCCGACCACAGCACCGTCCTTGACCTGGACGAGCTTGATCTCGCCGGCGGTCTTGAGGATCTTGCTCTTGCCGTTGCCGGCCAGGTTGTACTTGAGCGTGACGACCTTCTCCTTGCCGTACAGCTCCACGGCCTTGGCCTCGGAGATGCCGACCGAGGCGACCTCGGGGTTGGAGTAGGTCACCCGCGGCACGCCGTCGTAGTCGATCGGCACGGCCTTCAGGCCGGCCAGCCGCTCGGCGACCAGGATGCCCTCGGCGAAGCCGACGTGGGCCAGCTGCAGGGTGGGGGCGAGGTCACCGACGGCCGAGATGGTGGGCACGTTGGTGCGCATGTACTCGTCGACCAGGACGTAGCCGCGGTCCATCGCGACCCCGACCTCCTCGTAGCCCAGGCCCTGCGAGACCGGGCCGCGGCCGATCGCGACCAGCAGCAGGTCGGCGTCGATCTGCTTGCCGTTCTCGGTGGAGACCCGGACACCGGTCTCGGTGTACTCCACGCCCGAGAAGCGGGCCTTGAGCTCGAACTTGATGCCACGCTTGCGGAAGGCACGCTCCAGCAGCTTGGAGGAGTTCTCGTCCTCCAGCGGAACCAGGTGCGGCAGCGCCTCGACGATGGTGACGTCGACGCCGAAGGACTTCCAGACGGAGGCGAACTCGACACCGATCACGCCGCCGCCGAGGATGACGGCCGACTGCGGGATCCGGTCGAGCTTGAGGGCGTGGTCGGAGGAGATGACCCGGTCGCCGTCGATGGTCAGGCCCGGCAGCGACTTCGGCACGGAGCCGGTCGCCAGCACGATGTGGCGGCCCTCGACGCGCTGGCCGTTGACGTCCACCGAGGTGCCCGAGGAGAGCCGGCCCTCGCCCTGGATGAAGACGACCTTGCGCGAGGCGACCAGGCCCTGCAGGCCCTTGTACAGGCCGGCGATCACGTCGTCCTTGTACTTGTGGACGCCGTTGATGTCGATGCCCTGGAAGGTCGCCAGCACACCGAACTCGGCGGCTTCCTTGGTCTCGTCGGCGATCTCGGCGGCGTGCAGCAGCGCCTTGGTGGGGATGCAACCCCGGTGCAGGCAGGTACCGCCCAGCTCGCCCTTCTCGATCAGGGCCACGCTCAGGCCCAGCTGAGCGGCGCGGAGCGCCGCGGCGTAGCCGCCGCTTCCGCCTCCGAGAATGACTACGTCGAAAACGGTGCTGGCGTCGTTCGCCACGTCACGTCCTCCATGCAATGGGTGTGGATCGTCCGGGCCCGTTCTGGTCCGCCAGTCTGGTTGTCCAGCTGTCGGGATGCCCTTGTGAGGCGCCCAGTCGTGCCGGAAATACATCTTCGCACTTGTTCACCGCAGCTGAAGGCCGGGTCCACCCTGTGGGGGGTCGGGCGACCCGTGGGCGGGGCTTGGTCGACCCTCCAAAGGCCCTGTCTGTGCAGGTCAGAGGCCGTGGTGGCGCGTTGTTCGGCCGGTCTGCGCCGATCGACGCCGGCGTTGATTCCACTTTGTGGAACAAAGTTTCGCCGGAGGCGAACATGCAGGTGAGTGGCGTCCCGCGCTACCGATGGGTAACCCGGTGTGAAAGTCAACAGGGCCCGGTGCCGAAACACCGGGCCCTGTCGGTCGAGCAGCGTGGAGCCAGTTGAGCAGGGTGGAACCAGTCGAGCAGGGTGGAGCAGAGCGGGTGATCAGCCCTGCGCGGTCTCCGTCGCCAGCTGCACCAGGGTGCGCACGGCGCTGCCGGTGCCGCCCTTGGGGGTGTAGCCGTACGGCGCGCCCTCGTGGAAGGCCGGGCCGGCGATGTCCAGGTGCGCCCAGTCGATGCCGTCCGCCACGAACTCCTTGAGGAACAGGCCGGCCACCAGGCCGCCACCCATCCGCTCGCCCATGTTGGCCAGGTCGGCCACCGGCGAGTCCATGCCCTTGCGCAGCTCGGCCGGCAGCGGCATCGGCCAGGACTGCTCGCCCGCGCGCTCCGCCACCGCGTGCAGCTTCTCGCGGTAGGCGTCGGTGCCGGCCATCACACCGAAGGTGCGGTTGCCGAGCGCCAGCACCATCGCGCCGGTCAGGGTCGCGACGTCCACGATCGCGTCCGGCTTCTCCTCGCCGGCCCGGACGATCGCGTCGGCCAGCACCAGGCGGCCCTCGGCGTCGGTGTTGAGCACCTCGACGGTCTTGCCGCCGTACATCCTCAGCACGTCGCCGGGGCGGGTGGCCGAGCCCGACGGCATGTTCTCGGCCAGCGCCAGCCAGCCGGTGACGTTGACCTGCAGGCCGAGCCGCTTGGCGGCGACCACGGCGGCGAACACGGCGGCGGCGCCGGACATGTCGCACTTCATGGTCTCGTTGTGGCCGGCCGGCTTGAGCGAGATGCCGCCCGAGTCGTAGGTGATGCCCTTGCCGACGAAGGCGAGGGTGGCCTTGGCCTTCGGGTGGGTGTAGGCCACCTTCACCAGCCGCGGCTTGTTCTCCGAGCCGTTGCCGACGCCCAGGATGCCGCCGAAGCCGCCCTTGGCCAGCGCCTTCTCGTCCAGCACCTCGACCTTGAGGCCGTGCTCCTTGCCCGCGGTCTGCACGATCGCGGCGAAGGACTTCGGGAACAGGTCGTTCGGCGGGGTGTTGATCAGGTCGCGGGCGCGGTTCATCTCCTCGCCCAGCACGCCGGCGCGCTCCAGCGCGGCCTTGGCGTCCTTGCTGCCCTTGCGGGTGGTCAGCACGGTCAGCTCGCCGACCGGCTCCTTGCCGCCCTCGGCGGTGCGGTACGCGGTGAAGTCGTACGCGCCCAGCAGGCCGCCCAGCGCGACCGCCTCGACCTCCTCGGCGGACTCGGCCGGCAGCGCCAGGCCGGCCTTCTTGGCACCGGCCAGGGTGCGGGCGGCCACGCCCGCCGCCCGGCGCAGCGCCTCGGCGGCGAAGCCGTCCTCGGCGAGCTCGCCGAGGCCGACCGCCAGCACGTAGCCGGCCTTGAGCCCGGCGGGGGCCGGCAGCTTGGTGGTCTCGCCCTCGCCACCGGTGGCACCCAGGGTGCTGAGGATCTCGACCAGCTTGCCGTCGAACGCCTCGGTCACCACCTCGGCGCCGGAGGCCACCACCAGGCCCTTGGGACCCTTCGCCACACCGATCACCAGGGCATCCGCGCGCAGCGCGGCGGCGGAGGAGGTGCTCACAGACAATGCAGTCACGTAAATGCGTCCTGTTCTTTCGCGGTCCACGGCCGGATGTGCGGCATGGCTACAGCCCCAGCATGCTCCGCCGTGACGGCGCAGGGCTACGGTGCTCCCCGCATGGTAGTCCGCATAGTGGGATGGTGTGTCCCCTGGGATCAGGCCCAGAGCGCCAGGCACACCAGGGCACCGGTGGCCGACGTCTCCACCAGGGCGCCGAGCACGTCACCGGTGATCCCGTCGAACCGCTGCACGCACCGGCGCAGCAGCAGCGCCGCGGCGAGCTGACCGAGGACCAGGGCGAGTGCGTAGCGCGGATGAAGGACGGTCAGGAGCAGTGCCCCGAGGGCGGTGACGGCGAGCGCCTGCGCCGGGGCGACGGTGGCGGCCACCATCGCGCCCAGCCCACCGGGACGCGCGGGCGGCACCGAGCGCAGGCAGCCCCAGCCGAGCGCGCACCGACCGGCCACCGCGGCGGTCAGCACGGCGAGCGCGCCGCGCGCGGGGGAGTGGGCGAACTGACCCGCCAGGCAGGCCACCTGAGCGAACAGCACGAGAACCAGCGTCAGCACGCCGAACGGCCCGATGTCGGACTGCTTCATGATGCGCAGCGCGTCCTCGGCGGGCTTGCCGCTGCCCAGGCCGTCGGCCACGTCGGCCAGCCCGTCCAGGTGCAGGCCCCGGGTGAGCACCGCCAGTGCGGCGACGGCGGCCACCGCGCCGAGCAGCGCCGAGCCGCGCCAGGCGAGCAGCGCGCCGAGCCCGCCGGCCAGTGCGCCGAGCACCGCGCCGACCAGCGGCGCGGCGAGCATCGCGCGCCCGGCCGAGGGACGGTCCCAGCGCTCCACCCGTACCGGCAGCACCGACAGGGTGCCGAAGGCGAACCGCAGGCCGTGAGCCTTCAGAGCTGGCCCAGCAGTTCGGCCGCCGTCGGCAGCTTCGCCGGCTCGCGGGGCGCGGCCGGGGCGGACGGGACGAACGCCTCCTCGGCCAGCGCGTCCGAGGCGGCCTGCAGCAGCGGCAGCGCCAGCAGCGCGCCGACACCCTCGCCCATGGTGATCTTCTGGTCGTGCAGCGGGGTCAGGGTCAGCCGGTCGTAGGCCTTGGCCAGCGCGGGCTCACCGGTCAGCGAACCGGCCCGCCACCACTCGGGCGCGCGGAACGAGATCCGCTGCGCCACCAGCGCACAGGCGGCCGAGACCACGCCGTCCAGCACCACCGGCAGGCGGCGCACCGCGGCCTGCAGCAGGAAGCCGGTGATCGCGGCGAAGTCGGCGCCGCCGGTGGCCGCGAGCAGCGCCAGCTGGTCGCCGAGCACCGGACGGGCCCGGCGCAGCGAGTCGCGGACGGCGGCGCACTTGACCATCCACACCTTGTCGTCGATGCCCGAGCCGCGCCCGCAGACCGCGGCCGCGTCGGTCCCGCAGAGCGCGCCGATCAGCACCGCGGCAACCGTGGTCGAGCCGACCCCGAGGTCGCCCAGGACCACCAGGTCGGTGCCGAGCTCGGCCTCCTCGTCGGCGATCGCCATGCCGATCGCGAAGGCCTGCGCGGCCTCGGCCGCACTGACCGCGTTCTCCAGGTCGATCCGGCCGGAGCCGCGGCGCACCCGCTGCCGGGTGACCTCCTCGGGGAACTCCGCCTCGGGGGCGTCGACCGCCAGGTCCACCACCCGCACCTCGGCGCCGAACCGGCGGGCCAGCTTGGCCACCGGAGCGCTGCCGTCCAGCACCGCGTGCACCCGGCGGGCGGTGCCGCCCTCGGCGGGGAGCTTGGAGACGCCGAGCGAGGCGATGCCGTGGTCGCCGGCGAAGAGCAGCACCTTGGGCGCGGTGATCGCCCGGACCGGGGTGGCCCCCTGGACCGAGGCCAGCCAGTTGCCCAGCTCCTCCAACTGCCCGAGGCCGCCGCGCGGCTGGTCCAGGGCGAGCCAGCGTTCCTCGGCCGCGCGCCGGGCGGCGTCGTCGGGGCGCTCGACGAGCGAGGCGAAGGTATCGAGATCCACGGTGGTGTCCATCGCGGGGAACCTTACCAATCGGGGGTCACGGTGTCCGTGGCACGGCGTCGTTCACCGGTACTGCGTCGTTCACCGGTACTGCGTCGTTCACCGGTACTGCGTCGGTCGGCGCCGCGTCCTTGATGGCCAGCACCTGACCGGCCACCACCAGCAGCACCCGGTCCGCGGCCTCGGCGACCGCCATGTTCAGTCGGCCCAGGGTGTCCCGGAACCGTCGACCGGCGGCGGTGGCCGGCACCACGCCCATCCCGACCTCGTTGCTGACCAGCACCACCTGACGGTGGGTCAGTCGGACCGCCTCGGCCAGCTCGGTGCAGCGCTTGGTCACGGCGGCCTCGGAGAAGCGGGCCCAGTTGCCGTCGTCCCAGGCGTTCGCCCGGTCCATCACCGCGGTCAGCCACAGGCCCAGGCAGTCGACCAGCACCGGCGCCGGGTCCTCGCGGTCGGCCAGGATCCGGTCCAGCTCGACCGTCTCGGCGGTGCGCCACCCGGCCGGGCGCCGTTCGCGGTGCAGCGCCACCCGCTGCGCCCACTCGACGTCCCCCTCCCGGGTGCCACCGGTGGCCACGTAGAGGACGTCGGGATGTGCGAGCAGCAGCTGTTCGGCCCGGGTGGACTTGCCGGACCGCGCGCCGCCGAGGATCAGGGTGCGTGCCATACGCTCCATCCTGGCTCACCCGGGTTGAGCGATGCTTACCAGGGTTGAGCGACGGCACGGCGGGCAGCCTGCCAGCCTAGGAGAGGAGTTCGCATGGTGTGGACGTGGCGGTATGAGGCGGCCGACGGAACGGTGATCACGCCGGAGGGCGGGGTCGAGGAGTTCTCCAGCCAGGGTGACGCCGAGTCATGGATCGGCGAGGAGTGGAAGCGCCTGCTGGAGGAGGGCGTCGACAAGGTGGTGCTGCTCGAGGACGAGCAGGTGATCTACCCGATGAGCCTGCACGAGTCCTGAGCCGGTCCGCACGCGGCCGGACACCGTCGTTGCTCGGACACCGTCGGTACCCGGACACCGTCGTTACTTGGTCCCCACCAGGTGCAGCAGTGCGGCCACCTGACGGTACGGGTCCTCGCGGCCGGCCCGGTCCTCGGCGTCGAGCAGCTGGCCGAGCTGGCGGCCGTCCACCGGCGCGGCGTGGTCCGGCATGGCGTCGGTGAAGACCCGCACGCCGTACCAGGCCTGCAGCGGTACCGAGACCTCGCGCAGGGTGGTGGCCAGGTCGGCCAGCCGGTCGGCGCGGGCGGTCAGGCCCAGGCGGTTGGCGTAGTGGTCGGAGTCGAAGGCCTGCAGCGCCGCCCGCCAGTCGCCGCTCAGCCCGGCCCGCATGGCCAGCGCGTCCCGGTTGCGAGCCAGCAGCGAGAGCAGCCCGCCGGGGGCCAGCATCCGGGCCAGCGAGGCGATCAGGGGGTCCGGGTCGGGCAGGTACATCAGCACGCCGTGGCAGAGCACCACGTCGAAGCTGCCCGGGCCGAACCAGCGGCCGCAGTGGTGTCCGTCCCCGCTCAGCAGCCGGACCCGCTCGCGCACCTGCGGCGGCTCGGCGGCCAGCACGGCCTGTGCGGCGCCCAGGGTGACCGGGTCGGAGTCCAGACCGGTGATCAGGTGGCCGGCCCGGGCCAGCCGGACCGCCTGGGTGGCCTGGCCGCAGCCGACGTCCAGGACCCGCAGTGGGGCCGTGGTGGCCCGCTCGCCGAAGTGCGCGGTGATCCGCTCGGTCAGCTGGCGGCTGACCATCTCCTGGCGGACCAGGTTGTGCAGGCCGCCCTGCCGCTCCAGCCAGGCCCCGGCGCCGCCGGCGAAGGAGCCGCTGCGGGCGGGCAGGCCGTGGTGACCGTAGTCGTACCCGGTGGCGCGGTCGTAGCCGTGGCCGCGGTCGTGTTGGCCACCGGCCTGGCCGGGCAGCGCGTACAGACCGGGTCCCGGCGCGGCGGGGGCCCAGTCGTACGGCAGCGGATCCGCGGTCAGGGGTGCTCGCCCCGCTTCACCTGCGGCTTGGGCAGCCGCAGTCGGCGCATCTGCAGGTTGCGCATCAGGCCGTAGCCGACCGCGCCGCGCAGGTTCTCGTTCGGGAACCGGTTGGCGAGGGCCTTGCGCAGGCCCAGCCCCAGGCGCAGGAAGTCGATCACGACCAGCACGAAGAAGAGCAGGAAGAGCACCGTGGAGAGCAGCTGCAGGGTCTGCACCCGGACCACGCTGAGCACCAGGATCACCACCGCGAACGGCAGGAAGAACTCGGCCAGCGACCAGCGCGAGTCCATGTAGTCGCGGGTGAAGCGGCGCACCGGGCCCTTGTCACGTGCGGGCAGCGCCCGCTCGTCACCGTTGAGCAGTGCCATCCGCTGCTTCTCGCGCTCGGCGCGCATCCGCTCGCGCGACTGCTTGGCGGCCTCCTTGCGGTCCTTGGGCACGGTCACCCTGGTCCGTCGGTGGGCCTCTGCCTCGCTGCGCTTGGGCGTCGGGCGGCCCTTCTTGGCCTGCGGGTCGCGGGCGTTACTGGCTGCGTCATCCTGCTCGGCCAGCGCGGTGGCGGAGGAGGGCGCTTCATCTGAACGGCGTCGGAACACATGACAAGCGTACGTGCTGGCCGCACAATGCCGCGTCCCCCGGTTCTGCCGGGGTTCGGCCCTGTCAGGGGAAGGGCCTGCGGATCCACCCGTGGGATGAGGCAGGAACGGGTGTGGTCGTAGCAGTCTTGTTGCAGGTAGGTGTACTGCGGTGAGGGCCTCGCTACCCATACACTCGCAGTAGATTTCGGTACGAGATAGCAACCACAGCCCGGTAGAAGGGGGCACCCGAGGCCCATGAGCGACGGAATCATGAAGCGTATGGGGCTGATCTTCCGGTCCAAGGCGAACAAGGCCCTGGACCGGGCGGAGGACCCGCGCGAGACGCTCGACTACTCGTACCAGAAGCAGCTCGAACTGCTGCAGAAGGTGCGCAGGGGCGTGGCGGACGTCGCCACCTCGCGCAAGCGCCTGGAGCTCCAGCTGACCCAGCTCCAGCAGCAGTCCGCGAAGTACGAGGACCAGGGCCGCAAGGCGCTCTCGCTCGGCCGTGAGGACCTGGCCCGCGAGGCGCTGACCCGTAAGTCGGCGATGCAGTCCCAGATCAACGATCTGCAGGTGCAGTACCAGCAGCTGCAGGCCGAGGAGGAGAAGCTCACGCTCGCCTCCCAGCGCCTGCAGGCCAAGGTGGACGCCTTCCGCACCAAGAAGGAGACCATCAAGGCCACCTACACGGCTGCCCAGGCGCAGACCCGGATCGCCGAGTCCTTCTCCGGGATCTCGGAGGAGATGGGCGACGTCGGCCTGGCGATCCAGCGGGCCGAGGACAAGACCGCGCAGATGCAGGCCCGGGCCGGTGCGATCGACGAGCTGCTGGCCTCCGGCGCGCTCGACGACAACAGCGGGCTCGGCCGCAAGGACGACATCGAGGCCGAGCTGGAGCGGGTGGCCGGCGGCAGCGACGTCGAGCTGGAGCTGGCTCGGATGAAGGCCGAGCTCGGCGGTGGCGGGTCCGGCCCGGCCGCGATCGAGCAGGGCAACGGCGGCGCCGCGCAGCAGCACCAGGGTGGCCAGGGGGGCCAGCAGGACACCCCGCCGCCCACCATCAACTACCAGAAGTAACCCCCCCGTCTCGACAGCAGGGAGATACACCGGCATGATCATGCGGATCATGGGTGAGGGCCAGTTCGAGGTGGCGGACGAGCACCTGAACCGGCTGAACCAGCTCGACGACGAGCTGCTCGCCGCACTGGATTCGGGGGACGAGACGGCCTTCCGCGGCACCCTGGGCAAGCTGCTCGGTGCGGTGCGTGAGGTCGGCGCCCCGGTGGCCGACGACTACCTCGGTCCGTCGGACTCGATCCTGCCGCAGGACGGCGCGACCATCGAGGACGTCCGGCAGCTGCTGCGGACTGAGGGCGACGGGCTGATTCCGGGGATCCCGGAGTAGGTCGGCGGACATACGAGAGGGCGGCACCCCGGTCGGGGTGCCGCCCTCTCGCGTACGGCCGGGACTACGGCAGCGCCAGCATCCGGTCCAGCGCGGCCTTGGCGTACTTCTCGGTCTCCGGGTCGACCGTGATCACGTTCGGCACCCGGCCCTCGACCAGCGACTCCAGCGCCCAGACCAGGTGCGGCAGGTCGATCCGGTTCATGGTCGAGCAGAAGCAGACCGAGCGGTCCAGGAAGACGATCTCCTTGTCCGGGTGCGCCTTGGCGAGCCGGCGGACCAGGTTGAGCTCGGTGCCGATGGCCCACTTGGAGCCGGGCTCGGCGGCCTCCAGGGCCTTGATGATGTACTCGGTCGAACCGACCTGGTCGGCGGCGGCGACCACCTCGTGCTTGCACTCGGGGTGCACCAGCACGTTGACGCCGGGGATCCGCTCGCGGACCTCGTTGACCGAGTCCACGGTGAAGCGGCCGTGCACCGAGCAGTGCCCGCGCCAGAGGATCATCTTGGCGTTCCGCAGCTGCTCGACGGTCAGGCCGCCGTTCGGCTTGTGCGGGTTGTAGAGCACGCAGTCGTCGAGCGAGAAGCCCATGTCCCGCACCGCGGTGTTGCGGCCCAGGTGCTGGTCGGGCAGGAAGAGCACCTTCTGGCCCTGCTCGAAGGCCCACTCGAGGGCCCGCTTGGCGTTGGACGAGGTGCAGATGGTGCCGCCGTGCTTGCCGGTGAAGGCCTTGATGTCGGCGGAGGAGTTCATGTACGAGACCGGGACGGTCTCCTCGGCTATGCCGGCCTCGGTCAGCACGTCCCAGCACTCGGCGACCTGCTCGGCGGTGGCCATGTCGGCCATCGAGCAGCCGGCCGCCAGGTCGGGGAGGATCACCTGCTGGGCCGCGCTGGTGAGGATGTCGGCGGACTCGGCCATGAAGTGCACGCCGCAGAAGACGATGTACTCGGCCTCCGGGCGGGCCGCCGCGTCCCGGGCGAGCTTGAAGGAGTCGCCCGTGACGTCGGCGAACTCGATCACCTCGTCGCGCTGGTAGTGGTGCCCCAGGATGAAGACCCGGTCGCCGAGCGCGGCCTTGGCGGCGCGGGCGCGCTCGACCAGGTCGGGGTCGGAGGCAGGCGGCAGGTCGCCGGGGCACTCGACCCCGCGCTCGCTGTTCGGGTCGGCGTTGCGGCCGAGCAGCAGCAGGGCAAGCGGCGTCTGGGTCGGCTCGGCGAACGTGGTGTCAAGGGTGGTGGTCACGGGCGGGTGCCCTCCTGTGCGGCCGGACGCTCCCAGCCTTCTCGTCTATCTGACGCTATCTATGATAACCCGTTCGCGTCACTCTGACGATGGACATCGCGTCGATGTGACGCGATCGGCTGGACGCTACGTCACCTGGGCCTTCGTCGGACCGTCCGTTCCGGACAATGGACTGATCAACGCGGTTCGAGAGAATGGGAGCGCTGAAAGCGTCCGCAATCCGAACCGTGGAGACCTCGCACCGATGGGCACCAACAGAACTCCCGATGCGGGTGGGGTTTCCCTGGACGAGACCGACCGGCTGCTGCTGGCCCATCTGGGCCGCGACGGACGGGCCTCGTACGCCGAGATCGGCCTGCTGGCCAACCTCTCCGCCACCGCCGTGCGCCGGCGGATCGACCGGCTGCGGGCCCGCGGCGTGGTGCGCGGCTTCACCGTGGTGCTCGACCCCGAGCTGCTCGGCTGGCAGACCGAGGCCTTCGTCGAGGTCTACTGCCGGGAACGGACCGCGCCCGAGGAGATCCTGGCCAGCCTGCGGCAGTTCCCCGAGGTGGTGGCCGCCTGGACGGTCACCGGCGACCCGGACGCGCTGGTCCACCTGCAGGCCGCCGACACCCGCCATCTGGAGGCCGTGATTGAACGTATCCGCAAGGAACCAGGCGTCCAGCGCAGCCGCAGCTCGGTGGTGCTCTCCCGGCTGATCGGCTAGGGCCCCGCCGGTGCACGGCCCGTGCGGGCCGACGCAGGATTCCTGCGCCCCACCCGCCGAACACGCTCGAAACCGGCCCGGACCGGCGCATTCGGACGCGCGGACGAAAGCCCCCGCTGCCTAGGCTGATCATGCAGTTGGACAGCCGAAGGAGCACCCAGTGACCACCGCCCCGCACCGCATGCACCAGCCGGACAACGAGCTGGTCGACCTGGTCTTCGGCTACATGCGCGACCGGCTCCAGTACGACCCGGTGCCCCTGGACCACCCCGGGGACGGCGAGCAGCTCCGGGCCCACCTGGCCGGCCTGCTGAACGAGCACGGCAACGCCCCGGCCGACGTGCTCAAGCTCTACGACCACGAGCTGTCCCGCGCGGTGATCTCCGCCGACAGCCCGCGCTACCTGTCCTTCATCCCCTGCGCGCCGACCAAGGCCGCACTGCTCTTCGACATGGTGGTCTCCTGCGCCTCGCTGCAGGGCATCTCCTGGCTGGAGGCGGCCGGAGCGATCGCCGCCGAGAACCAGGTGCTGCGCCTGATAGCCGACCGGGCCGGGCTGCCCGAGACGGCCGGCGGCACCTTCGTCTCCGGCGGCTCGGCGGGCAACCTCTCCGCCCTGGTGGTCGCGCGCGACGTGGCCCGCCGCAGGCTTGGCGTCGGGCCCGAGGCCCGGCTGCGGATCGCGGTGGCCGACCAGGTGCACTCCTCGGTCAAGAACACCTTCAACATCATCGGCGTGGAGGCCTTCAAGGTCCCCACCGTCGACCGCCGCTTCACCGGCGAGGCGCTGCGCGCGGCCCTGGCCGCCGACCCCAACCCCGAGACCGTGATCGCCGTGGTCGGCACCGCCGGCACCACCAACGAGGGCATCGTCGACGACCTCCAGGGCCTGTCCGAGGTCACCCGCGAGCGCGGCATCTGGTTCCACGTGGACGGCGCCTACGGCGGCGCGGGCCTGTTCGCCCCCTCGGTGCGCGAGCGCTACAACGGCATCGAGCACGCCGACTCCTTCGTGGTCGACCCGCACAAGTGGCTCTTCGCGCCCTTCGACTGCGCCGCGCTGATCTACCGCGAGCCGCGGCTGGCCAAGGCCGTGCACACCCAGGACGCCGGCTACCTGGACGTGCTGCACCACGAGGGCGACGAGTGGAACCCCACCGACTACGCCTACCACCTGACCCGCCGGGCCCGCGGCCTGCCGCTCTGGTTCTCGCTCGCGGTGCACGGCACCCAGGCCTACACCGACGCGATCGAGGCCGGTCTCGAGCTCGCCCGGGACACCGCCCACCTGATCCGCGAGAGCGAGCACCTGGAGCTGCTGCACGACCCGCAGCTCTCCGCGGTCTGCTTCCGCCGGGTCGGCTGGACCGAGGAGCAGTACTACGCCTGGTCGCGGCAGCTGCTCGCGGACCAGATCGGCTTCGTCACCCCGACCGGCTGGGACGGCGAGACGGTGGCCCGGTTCGCCTTCCTGCACCCGGGGACCACCATGGAGATGGTCCGCGAGATCCTGGACACCATGGTCTGACCGGCCCTCGCCCTACAGCAGACCCCCGCTCGGCAGGTACGCCACCGGCGGCCGCAGCCCGCGCAGCGCGAGGTAGCCGCGGTTCTCCAGGGTCAGCCCCAGTTCCAGGCCGACGTCCACCGCCCACTCCTGCTCGGCGGTGAGCCACTCCACCTTGGCGTCGGCGCCCTCGGGCACCCGGGCCAGCGCCTCGCGCAGCAACCGCACCGCGAGGCGCTTGGAGGTGGCGGCCAGCAGCTTGACCGTGCCGGCGTCGCGGTAGCAGTACCCGCTGCCGGCCAGCGTGTCCACCACCAGCAGCTCGTCGTAGTGGGCCAGCATCAGCTCGTGGTCCACCCCGTGCGCGGCGCCGCGCAGCCGGCGGTCCACCGAGTCCAGCAGGTGCAGGTGGCCGGCGTTGCCCGGGTGCACCGGGATGTCCCCGCTGTCCAGCAGGCCGGAGCGGTCCACCGGCCCGGACAGCCGCATGGTCGGGTACAGGGTGAACCCGGCCTTGCGGTAGCGGCGGGCGGCGGCCGGGTCGATCGACACGGTCATCATCCCGCGCAGGCAGCCGCGCCCGTGCTCGGCGGCCCGGTCCAGCAGCAGCCGGCCGACCCCCTTGCCCTGGTACTGCGGCAGCACCGCGGTGAGCGACAGGATCCAGACGCCCTCGCGACGCGCCGACAGCGCGAAGCCGACCGGCTGGCCGTCCTGCACCGCCAGCCAGCAGCCCTGCGGGTCGGTGCCGGCCAGGTGCCGGGTCCGGGCCAGCTGGAAGATGTTCTCCCGCTCGGTCGGCAGCCGGCCGGAACCCGGGGTGAGGGCGCTGAAAGCGGCCGCCGATATCTCCCGGACGGCTTCGGCATCGGCTGGGCTGTCTCGGACCTGACGCAGAATCATCCGTCCATCCTGGCCGCTCAGCCGGCCGCGTGGGCCCGATTTTCGTGATCAGAAGCACGGGCCGGCCCACCGATCAGCCGGTTACCGCTTCCGCCGCGGTGTGCGAGCATGGACGGACAGGGAGCGGGTCAGCGCCCGAGCCCAGGATTCACCACAGTGGATCCACTGCCCGGAATCAAACCGGGCGGCCGCTGGTTGGCACTTGCGGCAGTATGTCGTCACAGACCGGGAGTAAGCAGATGACCGTCCAGGACGAGACCACCGTCGAGAGTGGTCTGCTCCTTACCGACGCGGCCGCGGCCAAGGTGAAGGGCCTGCTGGATCAGGAGGGCCGCGACGACCTCGCGCTGCGCGTCGCCGTGCAGCCCGGTGGCTGCTCGGGCCTGCGCTACCAGCTCTTCTTCGACGAGCGCTCGCTCGATGGCGACGTCGTCAAGGACTTCAACGGCGTCAAGGTCGTCACCGACCGGATGAGCGCCCCGTACCTCGGCGGTGCCACGGTCGACTTCGTCGACACCATCGAGAAGCAGGGCTTCACGATCGACAACCCGAACGCCACCGGCTCCTGCGCCTGCGGCGACTCGTTCAGCTAAGACCGGTCGGCCCAAGGCCGACTGCGCCTCGCTCCGACGGCGGCGGCCCCCCGGAACCACTCCGGGGGGCCGCCGCCGTCGTCATGCGCGCACGTGTGTGGCGACTGGCTCAGTTGTCGGCGCTGACCGGGCCGCCGTTGGGCACCGACTCCAGCGGCACGTCCGAGCCGTCCCGCAGGTTGATCACGGTGCGACCCTGCAGCGGCTGCGACAGGTCGGCCGTCACGGACTGGCGCTTGACCAGCGCGGGGCACATCTGGCCCACCTTGGCGGGCACGGTGATGACCACGTCCACGCCGACCTGGCCGGGCTTGGTCTCGTTCAGCTTCAGGCCGTACTTGTCGCAGGTGCCGCCGAAGAAGAAGACGGTCAGCTGGTTGTTCTGGGTCAGGTAGCTGAGCGGCTTGAGGTTCGCCTTGGCGTCGTTCGGGTTGTCGGGCGGGGTGGCCCCGGCCGGCGGGGCGGTGGTCGGCTTCAGCGGGGCCGAGGTGGCGGGCGGGTTGCCACCGCCGGCGGGCGTCGAGCTGCCGGCCGCGCCCGGGGTGCTCGCGGAGTCGGAGCTGCCGCCGGTCGAGGCCGCACCCGAAGGCGAGGCGGAGGCGCTGCCCGAGGCGGAGGCGGAGGCGGACGCAGCGGCCGAGGCGGAGGACGACGCACCGGCGGAGTTCGCCGAGCTCGCCACGGTCTTCGTCCCGCTGCTGCCGCCGCAGGCGCTGACCGCCGCCGTGACCGAGAGCAGCAGGGCGGCGGCCGCCAGGCGACGCCGGGCCGGGCGGGTGGCGGTGGTCTTGTCGTCCATGTGCGACATCCTCCAAGGTCAGAATCCGTACGGCAGCGGTGGCTGCCCGGATCTGACGTGTCACGGAGGAATCCGGTTCCCGTCGCGACAGGAGGGGATCTAGAGGCCGTACTCGGCCATCCCCGCGACCAGCGCGCGAGTCCGGTCCGGGACGGTGATCGAGCCGCTCGCGGGGTTGCCGGGCTGCGGGCCGCCGTCCAGCAGCGGCCAGAAGACGCCGAGCCGGCGGGACGAGTCCAGCAGCGCGTCGAGGGTGTCCGGATCGGCCTCGCCCAGCGGCGTGCCGGATACGCCGGGTACGCCGGGGATATGGACGGGGGAAAGACTGGGCAGCACCTGTGCTTCTCGCTCCATAGCGCGACCCTAGGCCGACTGCTCGGGCCCGGCCAGACCTACCCGCAGGTAGTCCCCCGGACGGTACCGTAGGGGGGTTGTCCTGCGTTCCCCTACCGAGGAGTCCACCCGTGCGCATCGCCGTCGCCGGCTCGATCGCCACCGACCATCTGATGACCTTCCCCGGTCGCTTCGCCGACCAGCTGGTCCCGGAGCAGCTGCACACGGTCTCGCTCTCCTTCCTGGTCGACACCCTGGACATCCGGCGCGGCGGGGTGGCGCCGAACATCACCTACGGCATGGGCCTGCTGGGCCTGCGCCCGGTGCTGGTGGGCGCGGCCGGCGCGGACTTCGCGGAGTACCGCTCCTGGCTGCAGCGGCACAACGTGGACACCGACTCGGTGCACATCTCGGAGACCCGGCACACGGCCCGGTTCATGTGCACCACCGACGAGGACCACAACCAGATCGCCTCCTTCTACACCGGCGCCATGGCGGAGGCCCGCAACATCGAGCTGAAGCCGATCGCCGACCGGATCGGCGGCCTGGACCTGGTGCTGATCGGCGCCGACGACCCGCAGGCGATGGTCCGGCACACCCAGGAGTGCCGCACCCGCGGCTACGCCTTCGCCGCCGACCCCTCGCAGCAGCTGGCCCGCCTGGAGGGCGACGACATCCGCGAGATCGTGGACGGCGCCGCGTACCTGTTCACCAATGAGTACGAGGCCGCGCTGATCGAGTCCAAGACCGGCTGGAGCGCGGAGGAGATCCTGGACCGGGTCGGCATCCGGGTCACCACGCTGGGCAGCAAGGGCGTGCGGATCCAGCGCAAGGGCGAGCCGGACATCACGGTGCCCTGCGCCCCCGAGCTGAAGAAGGCCGACCCGACCGGGGTCGGCGACGGCTTCCGGGCCGGCTTCCTGGCCGGGCTCTCCTGGGAGCTGGGCCTGGAGCGGGCCGCGCAGATCGGTTGCATGCTGGCCACCCTGGTGATCGAGACCGTCGGCACCCAGGAGTACGAGCTGCGGGCCGGCCACTTCCTGGAGCGCTTCACCGCCGCCTACGGCGAGCAGGCCGGCGCCGAGGTCCGGGCCAAGCTCGGCTGACGCCGCGGCCGGCTCGGCTGACGCCGCTGCTCAGCTGAGCCGTCGGACCAGATAGGCGAAGCCCCGGTCGCCGCCGTACTCGGCGGCCGGGGCTTCGCCCTCGTACGCCTGCTCGCGCATCTCGCACCAGGCGGGGATGTCCAGCCGGGCCGCCTCGTCGTCGGCGAGCACCACCACCAGACCGCCCACCGGCACCTCGCCGAAGTGCTTGGCCAACTCGATCACCGGCAGCGGGCACCGCTTACCCAGCGCGTCCACTCGCACGACGAGCTCCGAGGAGGCGGCTGCCGGCGCGGGCAGGTCCAGCCCCAGCGGTGCCCGGACGTCGGCCACCAGTTGGGGGAGGACGGTGAGGAAGCGGTCCACCTGGGCGGCGGTGGTCCCGGTGGGCAGGGAGAGTCGGATGTTGCCCTCGGTCAGCACGCCCATCGCCGCCAGCACGTGACTGGGGGTCAAGGTGCTCGAGGTGCAGGAGGAGCCGGAGGAGACCGCGAAGCCCGCCCGGTCCAGCTCGGTCAGCAGCACCTCGCCGTCCACGTAGAGGCAGGAGAAGGTGACCAGGTGCGGCAGCCGGCGCACCGGATCCCCGACCACCTCCACCTCCGGCACCAGCCGGGGCACGGCGGCCCTGATCCGCTCCACCAGTGCGTGCAGCCGGGCGTTCTCGGTCTGCGCCTCCAGCCGCGCGGCGCGCAGCGAGGCGGCCGCCGCGACGATCGCGGGGACGTTGACGTAGCCGGGGACCCGCCCGCTCTCCCGCTCGTCGGCCGGCAGCGCGGAGGCGAACCTGACGCCCTTGCGGACGGCGAGTACCCCGACGCCGGCCGGGCCGCCCCACTTGTGCGCACTGGCGGTCAGCGCCGCCCAGCCGCTCGGGACTTCGAGCCGGCCGACGCTCTGCGCGGCGTCCACCAGCAGCGGCACGCCGGCCTCGGCGCACCGCACGCCGACCTCGGCGACCGGTTGCAGGGTGCCGACCTCGTGGTTGGCGGACTGGAGCACCGCGAGCGCGGTGTCCGGGCGCAGCGCGGCGGCGAACTCCTCGGCCGACACCCGGCCGGTGCGGTCCACCGCGACCTCGGTCAGCTCGCCGCCGGCGGCCGCGTGCTGCTCGGCGGTGTGCAGCACGCTGGAGTGCTCCACCGCGGAGTGCACCAGGTGACGGCCGGTCCGGCGCCGCCCGGCCAGCGCGCCGAGCATGCCCAGCTGCACCGCCTGGGTGCCGCTGCTGGTGAAGGAGACCTCGTCCGGCCGGGCGCCGAGCAGCTCGGCCACCGTCTCGCGGGCCGCGTCCAGCAGCATCCGGGCCTGCCGGCCCGACCGGTAGAGCCGGGCCGGGTCGGCCCATCCCTCGTCCAGCGCGGCGGCCAGCGCCTGCTTGGCGACGGGGTGCAGCGGAGCGGTGGAGGCCGCATCGAAGTACACGTTCTCTGGGGACGACACACCCGACACCGTATCCGGGTCTCACGGTCCGTCAGTCGAGTACCGAGCTGCCATGCCATATGTCCGGTTCGTCCGTACCCGACGGACCGTCACCCGGTCGCCACAACGCCATCCCCCGATCGGGTGTACGGACCCCTAAAGCCTGCTATGACCAGGGAGTCCGCGTCCCCGGCGGCTGATCGGGTAGCGGGGCGGCGCGTTACTGGGACCTGCCCGTCAGGTGCGCATAAGGCTGGAGTAGGGTTTGGCCCGCATAAGCATTCAAACCGTGCCCGTGGACGGGTCGCTCGGGAGGCGCACAGCCCCCAGGGGGCGGCGCGATCGCGGGCGAGACTTCGGGAAGGCGCTACGTGAGTCCCAACGGCTCCGACCGCTCGCCGCGGCGCACGATGCGGCGGAAGCTGCCTCAGGCGCTGGCACTGGGCCTCGTCATCGCGACCGCTACCGGCTGCTCGGCCAACGACCTGCCCAGGCTTGGCCTCCCCAGCCCCGTCACCACGGATGGACATCTCGTCCTTCAGATGTGGCAGGGGTCCTGGATCGCGGCGCTGGTGGTCGGCGTACTGATGTGGGGTCTGATCGTCTGGAGTGTGATCTTCCACCGGCGCAGCCGCACCGGTATCGAGATCCCCACGCAGACCCGGTACAACATGCCCATCGAGGCGCTCTACACCGCGGTCCCCATCGTCATCGTCTCGGTCCTCTTCTACTTCGTCGCCCGCGACGAGGCGAAGCTGACGTCCGTCTCCGCCAAGCCGCAGCACTACGTCAACGTGGTGGGCTTCCAGTGGAGCTGGGCCTTCAACTACGAGAACACCGAGACGCCGGACCCGGCCAACCAGCTCGCCGCGTACGACGTGGGCACGCCCAAGGACATCCCCGTGCTCTGGCTGCCGGTCAACGAGTCGGTGCAGTTCCGGCTGACCTCCCGTGACGTGATCCACGACTTCTGGCCCGTCAACTTCCTGATGAAGATGGACGTCGTGCCGGGCGTGGTCAACAAGTTCGAGGTCACGCCGACCGTGCTGGGCACCTTCGACGGCAAGTGCGCGGAGCTCTGTGGTGTCGACCACTCCCGGATGCTCTTCAAGGTGAAGGTCGTCTCGCACGACGACTACGTGAAGCACCTGCAGGACCTGCGGGCCATCGGCCAGGCCGGTGCGGTGCCTTCGGGCGTCATCAGCATGGGAAGTGAAGCGAAGTGACCATCCTCAACGAACCCGCCGCGGCCGGTGGGGCGCATGGGGGCACCGTCGCGGCGGGCGGGGCCCAGCAGCGCACCCGCAAGCCCGGCGCCACCATCATCAAGTGGCTGACCACCACCGACCACAAGACGATCGGCACGCTGTACCTCGGTACCTCGTTCGCGTTCTTCCTGATCGGTGGCATCCTCGCGCTGGTGATGCGCGCCGAGCTGGCTCGTCCCGGGACCCAGATCCTGTCGAACGAGCAGTTCAACCAGGCCTTCACCATGCACGGCACGATCATGCTGCTGATGTTCGCGACCCCGCTCTTCGCGGGCTTCGCGAACTGGATCATGCCGCTCCAGATCGGTGCGCCCGACGTCGCCTTCCCGCGGCTGAACATGTTCGCCTACTGGCTCTACCTGTTCGGCTCGATGATCGCGGTCGGTGGCTTCCTCACCCCGCAGGGCGCTGCCGACTTCGGTTGGTTCGCCTACTCGCCGCTGTCCGACGCGGTCCGCTCGCCGGGCATCGGCGCGGACATGTGGATCATGGGTCTGGCCTTCTCCGGCTTCGGCACCATCCTCGGTGCGGTCAACTTCATCACCACCATCATCTGCATGCGCGCGCCCGGCATGACGATGTTCCGGATGTCGATCTTCGTCTGGAACGTCCTGCTGACCGCCGTGCTGGTGCTGCTGGCCTTCCCGGTGCTCGCCGCCGCGCTGTTCGCCCTGGAGGTGGACCGCAAGTTCGGGGCCCATGTCTTTGATCCGACGAACGGTGGAGCCCTGCTGTGGCAACACCTGTTCTGGTTCTTCGGTCACCCCGAGGTGTACATCATCGCGCTGCCGTTCTTCGGCATCGTCTCCGAGATCATCCCGGTCTTCAGCCGCAAGCCGATGTTCGGCTACTCCGGTCTGATCGCCGCGACCATCGGCATCGCCGGCCTCTCGGTCACGGTGTGGGCGCACCACATGTACGTCACCGGCCAGGTGCTGCTGCCGTTCTTCTCCTTCATGACCTTCCTGATCGCGGTCCCGACCGGTGTGAAGTTCTTCAACTGGGTCGGCACCATGTGGAAGGGCTCGCTGAGCTTCGAGACCCCGATGCTCTGGACGGTCGGCTTCCTGGTCACCTTCCTCTTCGGTGGTCTGACCGGTGTGCTGCTGGCTTCGCCGCCGATCGACTTCCACGTCTCGGACTCGTACTTCGTCGTCGCCCACTTCCACTACGTGGTCTTCGGCACCGTCGTCTTCGCGATGTTCGCCGGCTTCCACTTCTGGTGGCCGAAGATGAGCGGCAAGATGCTGGACGAGCGCCTCGGCAAGATCACCTTCTGGACGCTCTTCATCGGCTTCCACTCCACCTTCCTGGTGCAGCACTGGCTCGGCGCGGAGGGCATGCCCCGCCGCTACGCCGACTACCTGGCCTCGGACGGCTTCACCACCCTGAACACCGTCTCGACCATCGGCTCCTTCCTGCTCGGCCTGTCGATCCTGCCGTTCCTCTACAACGTCTGGAAGACCGCCAAGTACGGCGAGAAGGTCGAGGTCGACGACCCGTGGGGCTACGGCCGCTCGCTGGAGTGGGCGACCTCCTGCCCGCCGCCGCGGCACAACTTCCTCACCCTGCCCCGGATCCGTTCGGAATCCCCGGCGTTCGACCTGCACCACCCGGACATCGCCGCGCTCGACTACCTCGAGTACCACGGCCACCCGGCCAAGCACCTCGAGGGCGTCATCCCGGCGGAGTACGACAAGCCCGAGCTGAGCCGCGGCAACAAGAAGGAGGGCGACGCCTGATGAAGGAACAGGGCAAGATCTTCGCCGGTTTCGCCGCGTTCATCCTGATCATGGCCGTCGTGTACGGCCTGTGGACCACGCACAGTGGCCACGGCACGGAGGCGGCCGGCACCACCGCGCTCTTCCTGGCCTTCGGCCTGTGCGCCTTCATCGCCTTCTACCTGGGCTTCACGGCCCGCCGGGTGGACCTGGGCGCGGGCGACAACCCCGAGGCCGAGGTCTCCGACGACGCCGGTGAGATGGGCTTCTTCGCCCCGCACAGCTGGCAGCCGCTCTCGCTGGCCCTCGGTGGCGCCACCGCTTTCTGCGGTGTCATCTTCGGCTGGTGGCTGATGTTCTGGGCGGCGCCGTTCATCGCGGTCGGCCTGTTCGGCTGGGTGTTCGAGTTCTACCGTGGCGAGAACCAGAACCAGTAACGGTCGAATCGCCTCGCAGTACCAGGCGGGATCCCTCTTCGGAGGGGTCCCGCCTGTTCTGTTGCTGCTACCGGGGGGTGGATTCACCCGCCCGGCCGCAGTGGGGTGCGCGTCCCCCGTCCGGGTGCGGTGATGTTCCTACGATCTGATGCACCGTTCGAACCTCAGGAGGCTCCGGTGGCCCAGAGACGTGAAATCCGGTTCGTGCTCACCACGCTGCTGTTCGCCCCAGTGGCCGCCTGTTCCGGCGGCGGCGACGGCTCCGGAACGGCGGCGGTGGCCCCACCGCACCTGATCGACGCAAGCCACCTGGTGCACACCTCGGCAGCGGCCGACGCGGACCCGGGCAAGCCCTTCACGGTGACCGCCGAGCGCGGCACCAGCCTCACCGACGTCACCCTGAGCGGGCCCGACGGCCGCCAGGTGGCCGGCGCCCTCGACCCCGACGGGCACGGCTGGCACAGCACCGGCGCGCTCGCCGCGTCCACCCACTACACCGCCCGGATCGCCGCCAGCGACGGCCACGGCGGGCGCGGCGAGACCACCGCCGAGTTCAGCACCAAGCAGGCCGAGCGGCTGCTCACCGCAGCACTCGGCCCGGACCTCGGCCGGGACACCTACGGGGTGGGCGAGCCGCTCACCGTGCAGCTCTCCGAGGCGGTCACCGATCCGGCCGCCCGCCAGCAGGTGGAACGCTCCCTGACGGTCTCCTCGGAGCCCGCCGTGACCGGTGCCTGGCACTGGGTGGACGGCAAGAACCTGCACTTCCGCCCGCACGACTACTGGCCGGCCGGAGCCAAGGTGAAGCTCACCTTCGACGGCCAGGGCCGCGCGATAGACGGGAAGCTCTACGTCGGCGCACCGAGCAGCCTCGCCTTCAAGGTCGGCGACCGGGTGGAGGCACTGGTGGACGCCGCCACCGACCAGCTGACCTTCAAGCGCAACGGCCAGGTGGTCAACACCATCCCGGTGACCACCGGCAAGCCCGGCTTCGACACCCGCAACGGCATCAAGGTGGTGCTGGGCCAGGAGCGCTCGGTGCAGATGAAGAGCGAGACCATCGGCATCTCGCAGGGCAGCACCGAGGCCTACGACCTCAAGGTCGAGTGGGCCACCCGGGTGACCTGGAGCGGCGAGTACGTGCACGCGGCGCCCTGGTCGGTGGCCTCCCAGGGCGCGGAGAACGTCAGCCACGGCTGCACCGGGATGAGCACGGACAACGCCAAGTGGTTCTACGAGCAGACCCGAGTGGGTGACATAGTCCAGGTGGTCAACAGCAAGGGCCACCAGATGGAGCCGTTCGGCAACGGCTTCGGCGACTGGAACCTGAGCTGGGACGACTGGGTCAAGGGCAGTGCCCTGGGCAAGCCGGTCAGCACCGACGCCCCGGCGCCCGCCGCGATCGCCGCCGCGACCCTGCGGCCCCAGCTCTGAGGCAAGAGCCCGTCAGGAAGGACCGTAGACGAGGTCCAGCGCGCCGCTCACGGCCGCCAGGGCCTCGTCTCGCGTCACCCCGAGCCGCCTGGCCCGTTCCGCGAACTCGGCGGCGGCACCGGCCGCCAGCCGGTGGGCGGTGTCCCCGACGGCGGCCACCAGGGTGCCGCGCCGCCCGTGGGTCTCCACCACTCCGTCCGCCTCCAGCTCCCGGTAGGCGCGGGCCACCGTGTTGGCGGCCAGGCCCAGCTGCTCGGCCAGCGCCCGGACGGTGGGCAGCTTCAGCCCGGCCGGCAGGGTGCCGGTCCTGGCCTGGTCGGCGATCTGCGAGCGCAGCTGCTCGTACGGGGGAGTGGCGGCGGCGTGGTCGATGCTCAAGTGCACCTGTGAATCTCCTCACTGACGGACGATCAGCCCATTGTGGCGGGTTCGTCGGCGAATATGCCAAGGGCCCCTGCCCGGCGGATGCCGGGCAGGGGCCCTCAGGTGGCTGACTGAGCGTCAGTGATCAGTGTCGGTGATCAGTGGTGGCCGTGGCCGCTGGTGATCTCCTGGTGCTCCTCGACGGTCGGCTTGGGGATCTGGCTGCCCTCGCCGAACATGCCCTCGGAGAGCTTGGCCCGGGTCTTGGTGACCAGGCCGACCTTGCGCGCGACACCGTTCTCGTCGGTCTCGGCCGGCAGCTCAACCGGCTCGTACTGCTCGTGCGAGGTGAGCGTGTGCAGCCGCTCCTGCGGGAGCTGGGCGTGCACCTCGATGAACTCGCCGTGCGGCAGGCGCTTGATGACGCCGGTCTCGCGACCGTGCAGCACCTTCTCCTTGTCGCGGCGCTGCAGGCCGAGGCACCAGCGCTTGGTGACGATGTAGACGATCACCGGGACCACGAAGGAGCCAACCCGAACGAAGTACGTGATGTCGTTCAGCGACAGGTGGAAGTGGGTCGCGATCAGGTCGTTGCCACCACCGGAGAGCAGCACCAGGTAGAGGCTGATCCAGGCGGCGCCGAGCGCGGTACGCACCGGGGCGTTGCGCGGGCGGTCCAGGATGTGGTGCTCGCGCTTGTCGCCGGTGATCCAGCTCTCGATGAACGGGTAGACCGCGATCGCGACCAGCACCAGCGGGAAGAGCATCAGCGGGATGAACACACCCAGGTTCAGGGTGTGGCCCCAGGCGCGGACCTCCCAACCCGGCATGACACGGATCAGACCCTCGGCGAAGCCCATGTACCAGTCGGGCTGCGCGTCGGTGGAGACCTGGTCCGGACGGTACGGGCCGTACGCCCAGACCGGGTTGACCGAGGCGATCGCGGACATCGCCGCGATGATGCCGAAGACCAGGAAGAAGAAGCCACCGGCCTTGGCCATGTAGACCGGCATCAGCGGCATGCCGACGACGTTCTTCTCGGTCCGGCCCGGGCCCGCCCACTGGGTGTGCTTGTGGTAGAAGACCAGGATCAGGTGCGCCACCAGCAGGCCGAGCATGACGCCCGGGATCAGCAGCACGTGGATGGTGAAGAACCGCGGCACGATGTCGGTGCCGGGGAACTCCCCGCCGAACAGGAAGAACGAGATGTAGGTGCCCACCAGCGGGACGGCCAGGATCGCGCCCTCCATGAACCGGATACCGGTGCCGGAGAGCAGGTCGTCGGGGAGCGAGTACCCGAGGAAGCCGTCGAAGAAGCCCAGGAAGAGCAGCAGGAAGCCGAAGATCCAGTTGATCTCACGGGGCTTGCGGAACGCGCCGGTGAAGAAGACGCGCATCATGTGCACGAACATCGCGGCGACGAAGACGATGGCGGCCCAGTGGTGGATCTGACGGATCAGCAGACCACCGCGGACCTCGAAGCTGATGTTCAGCGTCGAGGCGTAGGCCTCCGACATCTTGATGCCGTTGAGCGGGGCGTAGGAGCCGTTGTAGACGACCTCGCCCATGCTGGGCTTGAAGAAGAGCGTCAGGTAGACGCCCGTCAGGATGATGATGATGAAGGTGTAGAGGCAGATCTCGCCCAGCATGAAGGACCAGTGGTCCGGGAAGATCTTGCGCAGGTTGGCCTTGGCCAGGGAGTAGATCCCCAGCCGGCCGTCCAGGTAGTCCGCGGCGGCCTCGGCCTTGTTGGCGGGCTTGGCGCGGGTGCTGGCCGGAGCGGCCTGCTTGGCACTGGTCGAGGAACTCATGCGCTGCGCTCCCAGAAGCTCGGTCCGACGGGCGCGTTGAAGCCCTGGGTGGCGATCAGGTAGCCCGAGGCATCGGTGGTGATCTTCAGCTGCGGCAGCGGGTGCCCGGCCGGGCCGAAGATGACGCGGGCACCGTCCGACAGGTCGAAGGTCGACTGGTGGCAGGGGCAGAGCGCGTGGTGGGTCTGCTGCTCGTACAGCGAGATCGGGCAACCGACGTGGGTGCAGATCTTGGAGTAGGCGAGCACGCCCTCGAAGCCGAGCGCCTTGGAGTTCGCGTCCTTGATGTCGTCCGGCTGGATGCGGATCAGCATGAGCGCGTCCTTGGCGATGGCCTGCTGGAAGTCCTCGTCGGACTCCTGCAGACCGGCCGGGCGGCTGGCCGACGGGCCGGGCTTCGCGAAGGTCAGCGAGCCGACCGCGACGTCCTCGGCCTTGAGCGGCTCGTCGGTGTTCATGTTGACCAGGCGGATCGGGGCGGCCGGGGTCGCCTCGTTCCAGGCGGTGACGTCCAGCTTCTTCTCGGGCAGCGGGCCGAGGTCGCGCAGCAGCACCACGCCGGACAGCGGCACCAGGGCCATCGAGCCGATCAGGGTGTTGCGGATCATCTTGCGGCGGCCGAAGCCGGACTCGGCGGCGCCGGTCTTGAACTGCTCGATGACGTCCGCGCGGACCTCGTCGTCGGCCTCGATCGGGTGGCGCTCGGCCGGCAGCTCGACGTCCGACATCAGGGTGCGGGCCCAGTGGACCGCGCCCGCGCCGATGCAGAACAGCGCCACGCCCAGGGTCATGCCGAGCGCGAAGTTGAGCGCGCTGATGTGGCCCAGCGGGAAGATGTAGACGATCTTGTCGGGGTCGATCGCCACGTAGGAGGCGATGAAACCGACCGTGGCCAGCATCGAGACGAGGAACATCAGCGACACCTGACGCTCGGCCCGCTTGGCGGCCCGCTCGTCGATGTCGGTCCGGCGCGGCTGGTGGGCCGGCAGGCCCGGGTCCGCGAACGGGTTGTCGGTCACGGCGACGTCGCCGTGTGCGTCGGAGGCGTCGTGCGCCTGCGGCAGCTTGTCGTCTGACATGTCGTGGCTCATGACTTCTTGGCCTTGGTGGTGTGAGCGGCGACCCAGATCGCGATGGCGATCAGGGCACCGAGCCCGAAGATCCAGCCGAACAGACCCTCGGTCACCGGACCGAGGCTGCCGAGCGAGAGACCGCCGGGGTTGGGCGCCTCGTTGGCCTGGTAGCGGACGAAGGCGACGATCTCCTGCTTCTGCTTCTCCGGCATGGTGCTGTCGGGGAAGGAGGGCATGTTCTGCGGGCCGGTCTGCATGGCCTCGTAGATGTGCTTCTCGTCCACGTTCTCCAGCGAGGGGGCGAACTTGCCCTGGGTCAGGGCACCGCCGGCACCCTCGAAGTTGTGGCACTGACCGCAGTTGGTCCGGAACAGCTGGCCACCCTTGGAGATGGCGTCGGTCTCGGTCGCGGTGTACTGGTCCTTGGTCGGGGTCACCGGGCCGGGACCCAGCGAGGCGACGAAGGCAGCCAGCTTGTCGATGTCGTTCTGGCTGTAGATGTTCTTCTTGCGCGGGACCTGGGCACCGGGCTGCTGAGCGGGCATCCGACCGGTGCCGACCTGGAAGTCGACCGCGGCGGAGCCGACGCCCACCAGGCTCGGACCGTCGCTGCTGCCCTCGCCGTTGAGGCCATGGCAGGAGGAGCAGCCCACGGCGAAGAGCTTCTTACCCTCGTCGATCTTGAGTGACTGCGCGGAGCTGTCGGCCTGCGCAGCCTCGGCGGGCGCGAACGCGGCGTACAGCCCCCCGATGGCCACGAGGGCGAAGAGTAGGACGACCAGCGCCGCCAGTGGGTGGCGCCGTCGTGCGGAGAGCTTTTTCACGGATACCCCGAGTTTCAGGATCTGGCCGGTGTCATGATCTGGTCTCTGGTCTGGTGGGCCCGGTGCCGGTCGATGATCGGCAGGGGGCCAGGCACGGGCAGATGACCCGGCGCCGGTGGAGGCTACGGGTCGGGCCGGCGGCCAGCGACCTGATCCGGGTTACTTGATCAGGTAGATGGTCGCGAAGAGGCCGATCCAGACCACGTCGACGAAGTGCCAGTAGTACGACACGACGATCGCCGCGGTGGCCTGCTCGTGAGTGAACCGCTTCGCGGCGTAGGTCCGCCCCAGCACCAGCAGGAAGGCGATCAGACCGCCCGTCACGTGGAGGCCGTGGAAGCCGGTGGTCAGGTAGAACACCGTGCCGTACGGGTCGGAGGACAGCGACAGGCCGTCGTCCTTCACCAGCGAGGTGTACTCGTAGATCTGCCCGCCGATGAAGATCGCGCCCATCACGAACGTGATCGAGAACCACGAGCGGAGCTTCTTCACGTCACCGCGCTCGGCGGCGAAGACGCCGAGCTGGCAGGTCAGCGAGGAGAGCACCAGGATCGTGGTGTTCACCGAGGAGAAGGGGACGTTGAGGGCATGCGCCTTCTCGGCCCAGAAGTCTGGTCCCTTCACGGAACGCGCCGTGAAGTACATCGCGAAGAGGGCCGCGAAGAACATCAGCTCGGAACTCAGCCAGACGATGGTTCCGACGCTGGTCATGTTCGGTCGGTTGACCGATCCATGTGCGTGCCCGGTTTCTACTGTTGCTGTCGCCACGACCGACATTATGTCGGTCCCTTATTCCGTCTTCACGCCGGGGGGTCTTCCTCGGAGTGTCCGGTGCGTGCGGTATGCCCGGATGGCCGCACCCGCGCCCGGACTCACGACCGGTCACCTCGAACGGGCCGTCAGACGGGAGTTGTGGGGCGCGGGTGACGGCCCCTCGCTCGGGAGGGTGACGGCGGTTCCCGGGACCGGCGAACCGGAGCGGGAAGGAAGGGGAAGAGATCGCGCCGCAGGCTCACCGGGACGGGTGATCGGGAGTAGCATCCGGAGGTGGTGGACGTGGTCCGGATCACATTCCTCTGACATCTGGGAGCAGGGCCCATGACGCACAGCAGCGACGAGACGCTCACCGTCCTCGTCTACAGCGATGACCGCAACACCCGTGCGCAGGTCACGGCGGCGCTCGGCAGCCGCCCGGCCGCGGACCTGCCCGAGCTGACCTACCTGGAGTGCGCCACCACCCCGGCCGTACTGCGTGCCCTCGAGAAGGGCGGCGTGGACCTCTGCGTGCTGGACGGCGAGGCGGTGCCGGCCGGTGGCCTGGGCCTGGCCCGGCAGGTGAAGGACGAGATCTACGGCTGCCCGCCGGTGCTGGTGCTGATCGGCCGCCCGCAGGACAGCTGGCTGGCCGCCTGGAGCCGGGCGGACGCCGCGATCTCCCAGCCGGTGGACCCGGTGGCGCTGGCCGAGGCGGCCGCCACCCTGTTGCGGGCCCGGCTCGGCGCACGCAGCCTGTCCCGCTGATCGGGACGGCCCCGCGGGTGCCGCGGGAGTCGGTGTCTCAGCAGGAGAGAAGGGTCGCCGTCGGCGGGACGGCGGCCCCTTCCCGCTCGCTAGGCTGGCCGCGTTCCTGTCCATCTGTACAAGAGACGCGAGCTGGAGTCGGCCATGGCGAACGTGAACCCCGCTCAGGACCCCGCGCCGGCGGCGGTCCACAGCTGGCCCGACCTGCTGACCGCGCTGCTCGGCGGCAGTGACCTGAGCCGGGCCGACGCGGCCTGGGCGATGGACCGGATCATGAGCGGCGAGGCCAGCCCGGCCCAGGTGGCCGGCTTCATGGTGGCGCTGCGGGCCAAGGGCGAGACGGTGGACGAGGTCTCCGGCCTGGTCGAGGCGATGTACGCGCATGCCGAGCCGCTGCACATCCCGGGTCCGGCGGTGGACATCGTCGGCACCGGTGGCGACCGGGCGAAGACCGTCAACATCTCCACCATGTCGGCGATCGTCGCCGCCGCGGCCGGTGCCAAGGTGGTCAAGCACGGCAACCGGGCGGCCTCCTCGGCCAGCGGCTCCTCCGACGTGCTGGAGCGGCTCGGGATCCGGCTGGACCTGGCCGCGAACCGGGTGGCCGAGGTGGCCGAGGAGGTCGGCCTCACCTTCTGCTTCGCCGCCAAGTTCCACCCCGCGATGCGGCACGCCGCCACCGCCCGGCGCGATCTCGGAGTGGCCACCGCCTTCAACATCCTCGGCCCGCTGACCAACCCGGCCCATGTCACGGCACACGCGGTCGGCTGCTTCGACACCCGGCTGGCCGGCCTGATCGCCGGCGTGCTGGCCGAGCGCGGCTCCACCGCGCTGGTCTTCCGCGGCGACGACGGCCTGGACGAGCTGACCGTCTGCACCACCTCGCGGGTCTGGGTGGTCCGTGCCGGTCAGGTCACCGAGACCGTGCTCGACCCGCGCGAGCTGGGCATCGAGCTGGTCGGCATCGAGGCGCTGCGCGGCGCCGACGCCGAGTACAACGCCGACGTGGCCCGCCGGGTGCTGGCCGGGGAGCGCGGTGCGGTGCGGGACGCGGTGGTGCTCAACTCGGCGGCCGCGCTGGTCGCGCTGGAGCTGACCGAGGCGCCGCTGGTCGAGCAGCTGGCCGCCGCGATGGAGCGCACCGCGGCCGCGATCGACTCGGGCGCGGCGCAGGACCTGCTGAAGCGCTGGGCGGCGGCCACCGCGCACTGAGGCCTGGTCGGCGCGGGGCCCGTCCGGATGGTGGAACGCTGTTTGACCACTCCTCGATCGTCTGCATAGAGTCTGCGACAGGTCATGAGTGACAGCGCGACTAGCCCCAGCTTGCTGTCCGGCAACCCTCCGTCCGTGGCGGGGTGCCCTGGGTGAAGACCAGGCCAGGCGGCGACAGGTCCGCGTGGCAAGCGCGGACCACCGGCATATCTGCACCTCCGGGGTCCTGACCCCAGGAGGAGTGCATCTCCATGTCTGCCACCGAACTGTCGCTCGCCTTCCGCGCCCCGCTCGCCGTGCTCGGCGCCGATGTCCAGGTCCCGCTGGTCTCCGGGGAGAAGGTCGGCTACGCCGCCCTGGACTACGCCGCCAGCTCGCCCGCCCTGCAGCGGGTCTGGGACGACGTGGCCGCCTACGCCCCCTACTACGGCAGCGTGCACCGCGGCGCCGGCTACCTCTCGCAGCTCTCCACCGACCTGTTCGAGCAGAGCCGGCGCACCGTGGCCGACTTCCTCGACCTGCGCGAGGACGACCAGGTGGTCTTCACCCGGGCCACCACCGACTCGCTCAACCTGCTGGCCGGCGCGGTGCCGGCCGGCACCCGGGTGTTCGCCTTCGAGACCGAGCACCACGCCTCGCTGCTGCCCTGGCGGCACGCCGGACTGCCGGTCAGCTACCTGCGGGCGCCGCGCTCGCACGCCGAGGCGGTCGCCGCACTGGACGAGGCACTCGCGCAGACCTCCCCGCACGGGGACCAGGGCGAGGGCCCGCGGCTGTTCTGCGTCACCGGAGCCTCCAACGTGACCGGTGAGCTGTGGCCGGTGGCCGAGCTGACCCGGGTCGCGCACCGGCACGGCGCCCGGGTGGTGCTGGACGCCGCCCAGCTGGCGCCGCACCACCGGGTCTCGGTGCGGGAGCTGGACGTGGACTGGGTCGCCTTCTCCGGGCACAAGCTCTACGCGCCGTTCGGCGCGGGCGTGCTGGCCGGGCGCAGCGACTGGCTGGACGCGGCCGAGCCGTACCTGGCCGGCGGCGGCGCCAGCCGGACGGTGGCCCGCGAGGCGGACGGGTCGGTGGCCGTCGAGTGGCACCAGGGCCCGGCCCGGCACGAGGCCGGCTCGCCCAATGTGATCGGCGCCTACGCCATCGCCTCCGCCTGCCGGGCGCTCGGCGAGGCCGGCTTCGACGCCCTCGAGGCGCGCGAGCAGCGGCTGATCGAGCGGCTCAAGGCCGGGTTGGCCGAGATCCCCGAGGTCAAGGTGCTCAGCCTGTTCGGGACCGACGCCGCGCGGGTGGGCGTGCTCTCCTTCGTGGTGCAGGGCTGGAACAGCTCGCACTTCGCGGCGGCGCTCTCGGCGGAGTACGGGATCGGGGTGCGGGACGGGCTGTTCTGTGCGCACCCGCTGGTGCGGACGCTGCTGGGCTCCGAGGAGGCGTCACCCTCGCAGTGCGGTGCGCCCGAGCCCTCGCTGCCGGGCGAGCGCAGCCTCAACGCGATCCGGGTCAGCTTCGGTGCCGGGACCCCGGAGGAGCACCTGGACCGGTTCCTCGGCGCCGTGCGCGAGCTGGTCAGTGACGGCGCCCGCTGGAGCTACCGCAACGAGGGCGGGCGCTGCGTCGCCGACACCCGCCGCTGAGGCAGCGAGCCGCTGGGCGGTTGAGCCGCTGAGCGGGCGTCAGCCGTCCAGGCCCAGCGCGAAGGCGGCCTCCAGGTCGTGCTGGGAGTAGGTGCGGAAGGCGATCTGGGTCTCGGTGTGCTCGACGCCCGGGACCTTGTTGAGCCGGCCGGGGATCACCTCGGCCAGGTCGTCGTGGTGGCGGACCCGGACCATCGCCACCAGGTCGTACCCGCCGGTGACCGAGTAGACCTCGCTGACCCCGTCGATCGCGGCGATCGCCTCGGCGATCTCGGGGATCCGGTCGACGCTGGTCTTGATGAGCACGATGGCGGTGATCACTGGGGGGCTCCCTGATAGGTCGTGGGATCAGCGTATCGGGCACGCCTGCTCCCGACCCACACCGCCAGGAACCCCGCCGCGAAGCCGATCACATGGGCCAGGTAGGCGACCCCCGGGAGGGCGTCGTGCGCGGACCACCACTGGACGGCGAACCAGAGGCCGAGCACCAGCCAGGCCGGGAAGCGCAGCGGCAGGAAGAACAGCAGCGGCACCAGCGCGGTGACCCGGGCCTTCGGATAGAGCCGCAGGTAGCCGCCGAGCACCCCCGCGATCGCCCCGGAGGCCCCGACCAGCGGCCGCAGCGCCTCCGGCCCGTTGCCGGTGGTCAGCGCGTACCCGTAGGCCGCCAGCGCGCCCGCCGCCACATAGAAGAGGAGGAAGCGCACCCGTCCGAGCCGCTGCTCCACCCCCGGGCCGAAGACGAAGAGGAAGAGCATGTTGCCCAGCAGGTGCAGCCACCCGCCGTGCACGAAGAGCGAGCTGAACACCGAGACGGCCGGCAGCTTGCCCGGGGTGGGCCGCAACGGGCAGTCCGGCAGCGGTGCGGCGGCCCCGGCCAGCTGAGCCGCGGTCAGCGGACGGTTGCTCAGCAGCTCCGCCGGGACGGCTCCCCAACGCTGCTGGTAGCGCTGCGCCGCACAGGCGCGCTCGGCGGTGGTCCGACCTCCCCCAGCCTCCGGCCGGGCTGATCCCCATTCCGAGTTGAGCCCGCTCGGTCCGGCCAGGAAGACCAGGCAGTTCAGGCCGATCAGCAGATAGCTGACCAGCGGGGCCGACTGCGTCCTCGGGAGCGCCATGGCCGGATCCATTCCGCGCGGTGCGGGTGCCGACACAGCGGTGTACGGCGACTGGGTGAACCAACCGGTCGGCTGTTCGAGCCGTCCGGATGCTGGTCGGGACCGGTATCCGGTGCCTGCGGTCGCAGGTCGAGGCCCTAGGCTTGAGGCCTGGCCGGAGCATCGGCCCGGACCAGGGACCAGCCGAGAGGACCCCGCCCCATGACTGTCCCCGTGCCCACTGCCGAGACCCGCTGGCGCTGCACGCTCTGCGGAAACCTGACCCGCTTCGACGTGACCCGGTCCTCCAAGGTGGTCGAGTACGTCCATCTGGACCTGGCGGGCGAGGCCAAGGTGGAGGAGCGCGAGGTGCTCAGCGAGAGCGTGGAGTCGATCCGCTGCCGCTGGTGCAACGCGGTCGACCAGGTCGAGCTGGTGGCACGGCCGGACGCCGAGAACGCGAGCTGACCGGCTGACCCTCCGGGTCGACCGGGGCGTGGTGTTCCTCGCGGCGCCACGCACGAGACAATTGCACCGAGTGGTGAGTCAGCAGACCAGGATCGGAGCCGAGGACGCGATGGACGCAGCGAGGGAGGCCGCCGAGCCCCAGGGGCAGCCGCCTGCTGCCGAGGACGCGCCCGACACCGGGACGTCCGGCAACGACGCGCCCCAGAGCGGTGCGGCCGGCCATGGTGCACCCGACGGCGGTGCGGCTGACGAAGGCGCGGCCGAGCAGCTGGAGCGTCCGCTCCCCGAGGGCGTCCGCCGCCGGGTGGTCGGCCTGGCCGCCGACGCGCTCGGCGGGCTGCCGGCCGCCGAGCTGCCGACCACCCTGCGTCCGTACGCCAAGTTCACCCCGGCCCGCCGCGCCAAGTACGCCGGCACCGCGCTGGCCGCGGCGCTGGAGGCCGAGCCGGTCTTCCGGCTGCGGATAGCGGACCGGCTGCGCCTGGGCCAGCCGGACCTGGTCAAGGCCCTGGAGGCCGGCCAGGTCCCCGGCGCAGCCGAGCCGCTGGACGTGGCGGCCGCCGCCTACCTGCTGCGCCCGCGCGGCTGGACCAGGTTGGTGGCCGAGGCCGGCGAACAGGCCGAGCGGGCCGGCGTCGAGGACGCCGCCGCGGAGGCCGCCCGGCTGGTGGAGAAGCTCCAGGAGGAGCTGGCCACCACCCGGGCCGCCGCCCGCACCGACCTGGAGCGTCAGCGGGCCGAGTCGGAGGGCACCCGCAAGGAGTTGGAGTCGCTGCGCAAGAAGCTGCGCAGCCTGGAGAGCGACACCCGCCGGGCCCAGGCCGAGAGCCGCAAGCTGCAGGGCGAGCTCACCGAGGCCAAGGCGGCGGCGGCCACCGAGCGCGGCGCCGCCGAGAGCGAGAACCGCCGGCTCAAGCACCGGGTGGCCGAGCTGGAGAGCGCGCTGGAGACCGGCCGGCGCACCGCCCGCGAGGGGCGCAGCGTGGAGGACATGCGGCTGCGGCTGCTGCTGGACACCGTGCTGCAGTCGGCCCAGGGCCTGCAGCGCGAGCTGGCGCTGCCGGTCACCCAGCTGCACCCGGCCGACCTGGTGGACGCCGTGGTGCCCGGCTCGGCCTCGCCGCACGACGTGGCCCGGCGCGGCCTGGCGGAGGACGACCCGGCGCTGCTGGACCAGCTGCTGGCGATCCCTCAGGTGCACCTGGTGGTGGACGGCTACAACGTGACCAAGACCGGCTACCCGACGCTGCCGCTGGAACAGCAGCGGCTGCGGCTGCTGGGCGGTCTGGCCATGCTGGCCCAGCGCACCCAGGCCGAGGTGACCTGCGTCTTCGACGGCCAGGACCTGGACGTGCCGGTGATCATGGCGCCGCCGCGCGGGGTGCGGGTGCGGTTCAGCCGCACCGGGCAGACCGCCGACGAGCTGATCCGCCAGCTGGTCCGGGCCGAGCCGCAGGGCCGCCCGGTGGTCGTGGTGTCGGCCGACCGGGAGGTCGCCGACGGCGTGCGCAAAGTCGGCGCACGCCCGGTGGCGTCGACCCTGCTGTTGAACCGGTTGTCGCGTCCCTGAAGTACCGTTCGGGTACTGACCGGGGTTCACCCGGTGAAGAGTCGGTGAAAGGCGCTGCGCCAAAGGTAGTTCGCACCGGCGGGGGAGTGGCGCGAAGATGTGATGTTCACTAGGGTCTGGCGTCAAACCTATTTTTCCGGTCACTTCACCCGATCGGGTGAGCCCGGTAGAAGAAGGAGCTGTCCCTTGGCGTCCCACCGCCGTCCCAAGCAGCCGAGCCGCGCGCGGGTGTCCGTGCTCACCGCCGCTGCGGCGACCGCGGTCGCCCTCTCCGCACAGACCGGAGCCTGGGCCGACCCCAAGCCGTCGAAGGAAGACGTCAAGGCGCAGATCGACGACCTGAACGGCCAGCAGGAAGCCGCCACCGAGAAGTACAACGGTGAGAAGGAGCGCGGCGACCAGCTGCGCCAGCAGGCCTCCCAGCTGCAGGACCAGGTGGCCCGCACCCAGCAGCAGGTGACCGAGCTGCAGTCCGGCCTGGCGGCCGTGGCGGGCGACCAGTACCGCAACGGGGGAATCGACTCCTCGGTGCAGATGATGCTCAACTCCAACCCCCAGCAGTACCTGGACCAGGCCGCCAGCATGCAGGTGGCGACCTCGACCCAGACCGACGCGCTGAAGTCGCTCCAGTCCGAGCAGCGCAAGCTGGACCAGGAGAAGAAGGAAGCCGCCGACACGCTGGCCGAGCTGGACCGCTCGACCCAGGCGCTGAACGCGGCCAAGGCGGACGTGCAGGCCAAGCTGGCAGCGGCGCAGAAGCTGCTCTCCTCGCTCAGCGCCGCCGACCAGGCCGCACTGCGGGCGGCCGACCGTGCCTCGCGCAGCGACGTCCGGGCCCCGCTGAACCTGCCGCCGGCCTCCGGCTACGCCGGCGCCGCGGTGCAGGCCGCGCTCAGCAAGCTGGGCCACGCCTACCAGTGGGGCGCCAGCGGTGCCACCTACTTCGACTGCTCGGGCCTGACCCAGTGGGCCTACGGGCAGGCCGGCGTCTCGCTGCCGCGCACCACCTACGAGCAGGTCTCGGTCGGCACCCGGGTGCCGAGCCTGGCCCAGGCCGAGCCGGGCGACCTGATCTTCTACGGCGGCGACCTGCACCACGTGTCGATGTACATCGGCAACGGCCAGGCCGTGCACGCACCGCACACCGGTGACGTGATCCGGATCGCGGACGCCGCCTCGATCGGGTCCATCAACACGATCCGCCGGCCCTGATCCGGCGGACCTGACGTTCTCTCACGCCTCGATGTGAGCCCGGACACCTGTTCGTACACTTCATGATCACCTTCCGGTGACCCGCGTATCACTCACAGTCAAAGTTGGACGATTCTTCCGACAAAGATTTGAACAGATCACGGATCTGTTACTAGGGTCGTCAACCGGACCACCGCGATGGCGTTCACCCGACCCGGGTGGCAGCGGGGGTTACCGCCGAGTCTGGAAAGCGGCACGGGCAGTTGACTGCCCGACGGGGAGCCCCTGCGGGGGAGCTGCGGACCGGAGCCGGGGAACCACACGTTCCTCCGGGGTGAATCGGCGCCAGGTCGACCTGACGGTCGGTGAGGCGTCGTAGGGCAGTCTTCCAGCCCGAACCCGTCAGCTCACCCGGTAGGCGGTCGAAGGAAGAAGGATTCGTGGCGTCCCATCGTCGTCCCAAGCCCGTCGGCCGAACACGCGCGTCGATCCTGACCGCCGCTGCCGCGACCGCCGTCGCCCTCTCGTCGCAGACCGGTGCGCACGCCGATCCGACTCCCACCCTCGACCAGGTCAAGACGCAGGTCGACGACCTGAACGGCCAGGCCGAGGCTGCCAACCAGAGCTACGAGGGTGCGCAGGTCAAGCAGCAGGCGCTGCAGAAGCAGGTCAGCGACATCCAGGACCAGGTCGCCCGCCAGCAGGACCAGGTGACCAACCTGCAGTCCGGACTGGCCGGGGTGGCCGCCGACCAGTACGCGAACAACGGCATCTCGCCGACCGTGCAGCTGATGCTCAACACCAGCCCCGACCGGTTCCTGAACCAGGCCGGCTCGCTGAACGAGCTGAACAGCACCCAGGCCGAGACCCTGAAGCAGCTTCAGCAGCAGCAGCGCAAGCTGGACCAGGACAAGGCCGAGGCGCAGGCCAAGCTCACCGAGCTGGACGCCTCCACCCAGCAGCTGAAGGCCACCAAGGACGAGGCCCAGGCCAAGCTGAAGAAGGCCCAGGACCTGCTCAACACGCTGACCGAGCAGCAGAAGCAGGCGATCGCCGCCGCCGAGGCGAAGGCCGCCGCCGATGCCAAGGCCGCCGCCGACAAGGCCGCTGCGGACGCCAAGGCCGCCGCCAGCCAGAGCGCCGCCGCCTCGCGCGACACCACCCGCACCGACCTGGGCACGCCGAGCGCGCCGGCCGGCACCCCCAGCGTGCCGAGCACCGGTGGCTCGCACGCGCAGGCCGCGATAGCCGCCGCCGTCAGCAAGCTCGGCTCGCCGTACGTCTACGGTGCCGCCGGCCCATCCACCTTCGACTGCTCGGGCCTGACCCAGTGGGCCTACGCGCAGGCCGGGGTCTCGCTCCCGCGCACCTCGCAGGAGCAGGCCGGGGCGGGGACCAACATCGGCACCAACATCGCCGACGCCCAGCCCGGCGACCTGATCGTCTTCTTCGGCGACATGCACCACATCGGCCTGTACGTCGGTGGCGGGCAGGTCATCCACGCCCCGCACACCGGCGCGGTGGTCCGCTACGAGTCCGCCACGGTGATGCCGATCTCGGCGATCGTGCGCCCCTGACGAGACGTCAGCAGACAGCCCGGCTTCCCTTGGGAAGTCGGGCTGTTCTCGTATAAATGTCCGATTGGTGATCAAATATTCGTATCGGTAGGGGTTTGGACTCGTCCGTCCTGACTCGCTAACGTCTGCGCTCGGACCTCAGTTGGACGATTGGAGTCGTCAAGCCCATGGCGATGCCGCAGCGCCCGGTACCTCCGGGCCGTACTCCCCCGCAGGGCGCCGCGCGGCGGCTCGCCCGAGTGCTGGCGGTCACCGCTGCCGCGACCACCGCGCTGGCGATAACGGCCGGCTCGGGCGCGCAGGCGGCACCACGGCCGGACCGGAACGAGGTCAAGGCGCAGGTCGACCAGCTCTACGCGGAGGCCGAGCAGGCCTCGGAGAAGTCCAACGCGGCCGAGGAGGACGCCAAACGGCTGCAGCGCGAGGCCGGCAGCCTGCAGCAGCAGGTGGCCGTGGCGCAGGACTCGCTCAACACCATGCGCTCCGACCTGGCCATGGTGGCCGCCGCCCAGTACCGGGCCGGCGGGATGGACCCGGGGGTGCAGCTGATGCTCTCCTCCGACCCGCAGGACTACCTGGCGAAGGCCCGCAGCCTGGCCCAGGCCGGGCAGCAGCGCGCCGACTCGCTGCGCGAGGTGCAGCAGCAGCAGCGCAAGCTGGACCAGCGGCGCGCCGAGGCCTCCGGCAAGCTGGTCGAGCTGGAGGCGGTGCGGGCCGCGCTGGCGCAGAGCAAGCAGCAGGTGCAGGCCCGGCTGAAGAGCGCCCAGGCGCTGCTGAACAGCCTGACCGCGACCGAGCGGGCCCAGCTGGTCTCCCAGGACGCCAAGGAGGCCCAGGAGCGGGCCACCCGTGGCACCGACCGGATCGACCTGGGCAACCTGCCGCCCTCCTCGGACCGGGCGGCGGTGGCGCTGGCTGCCGCGCTGAGCAAGGTCGGCTCCCCGTACGTGTACGGATCCACCGGGCCCGGCGCGTTCGACTGCTCCGGTCTGATGTACTGGAGCTGGCGGCAGGCCGGAGTGACCCTGCCGCGCACCTCGCAGGCGCAGGCGTTCGGGGGGCAGCGGATCAGCCTCGCCGAAGCGCGACCGGGAGACCTGGTGATCTTCTTCAAGGACATGCACCACGTCGGCATGTACGTGGGCGGCGGCACCGTGGTGCACGCGCCCTACCCCGGTGCCCGGGTCCGGTACGAGAACGTCTCGGCGATGCCGGTGGCCGCGGTGGTGCGGCCCTGAGCAGCGAGCAGGCGGCCCACGCCGGAGCCCGCCCCGCCGGAGCCCGTCCCGTCACGGCGATGCCGCAGCAGCGCGGCGGCGGGATGTCCCGGCGGGCCGCGCTGCTGCTGGTCGGCGGCGCCCTGGCACAGCTCTCACTGCCCCGGGTGCCGCCGCCGCTCGACCTACCGGTCGGCCAGGCCGGCAGCGCGAAGCTGGGCAGCGCCCGGCTCGACGCGCTGCTCGCCGCACACGCCGGCGCGCTGCGCGAGGGCGAGCTGGCCCCTCTCGAGCTGGCCGAGCTGGGCTACCGGGCGACCAGCTGGGACGCCGACAGCGTGCTGGCCGAACTGGACTACCGGCTGAGCGGCATCGACGAGTACCCGGCGGTGCTGCAGCGCCGGCTGACCCTCGCCGAGGGGGCGGTGACCGGCGAGAGCTCCGCACCGAACACCGCCGCCGCGCCCTGGGACCTGGGGCCGCTGCGGCCGGTGCACGGCGCCCGCTGCCTGGTGCTCGGGCCCGCCGCGCAGGACGAACTCACCGCGCTGGCCGCGACAGGGGACCGGGCGGTCTCGGCGGTCAGCGCGGTCTGGGGGAGCGGCTGGACCGAGCGACTGCTGCTCCAGCTGCCCGCCGGCGAGGACCAGTTCGCCCAGCTGCTCGGCGTCGACCCCGGGACCTACCAGGGCATAGCCGCCGTCACCAGCGCGGCCGCCGGCGCGCCGCTGCACACCCCCGCGGACCGGGTGCTGGTGAACCCCGAGGCGTTCCGGCAGCTCAGCGCCGTCGGCAAGCAGGTGGTGGTGACCCACGAGAGCACCCATGTGGCGACCCGGGCGGACACCCACCCGTGGACCCCGCTCTGGCTCTCCGAGGGGGTCGCCGACTGGACCGGCTACCTGGACACCGGCCGCACCGCCCGGCAGATCGCCCCCGAGCTGACCCAGGACGTGGCCGCCGGCAAACTGCCCGGCGCGCTGCCCGCGGACAGCGACTTCACCGCCGGCGCCGAGGGCATCGCGCAGGCCTACGAACTCTCCTGGCTGGCCTGCGACCTGATCGCCCAGCGGCACGGCCGGCCGGCGCTGGTGGACCTCTACCGCGCGGTCGGCGCGGCAGGGCCGGGTGCCGGGCGTGACCAGCAGCTGGACCAGGTCTTCCGGCAGCGGTTGGGCTACGGGCTGACGGAGTTCAGCAAGGACTGGATCGCCCACACGGAACGTCAGCTCTCGCCGCAGGCGTGACGCCCCCCGCAGGCATCAGGCCGGTTGGGCGTCAGTCGTCCAGCAGGCTCTGCTCGTAGGCGATGCCGGGGCGGACCGGGTACTTGCGCTCGGGCTCGGCGGGCAGCAGCACGGTGGTGGCGGGCAGTTCGCCGCGGGTGGAGAGCCACAGGCGGCGGCAGGAGACGATGGTCGCGGCCGCCAGCAGCAGGTTGCGGCCGCTCAGCACGGCGACGCCCCAGGGCTGGCTGTTGACGATCTCCCCGAAGATCATCGGGAACTCGATCGTGGTCAGCACGGTGGCGATCAGGATCATCACCGCCACCGGACGCTGGCTGCTGCCACGCACCGTCAGGCAGACGGCCGCCAGGCCGACCAGCCAGATCATGTACTGCGGGCTGATCACCCGGCTGGTCACGGTGAAGATGAGCAGGGCGGCCAACGCCGCGTCATAGGTGGTGGAGGCCTGCCAGCGGCGGGCCCGCAGCCGCCAGTAGAGCAGCCAGCCGAAGCCGACCACGGTGGCGGCCACCGAGACCTTGGAGATCACCGTGACCCACGGGCCGAGCAGCTCCACCGAGCCGTAGTTCATCGAGACCAGGCCGTGCCAGCCGCCGAACAGCCGGGCGAAGTGCAGCGGCAGCGCGCCCAGCGACTCCACCTCGATGCCGCGGTCCGCCTGGAAGGTGAGGAACTGGAAGGCCCCGTTCATCCCGGCGGCCAGCAGGAAGGCCAGCGCGCTGAGCGCGGCCAGCGCGGCCGTCCAGGAGCGGCGGGTGCGCCGTCCGCGCGGGGTGCCGGCCAGCGCCAGCAGCGGCCAGAGCTTGATCAGGCCGCCCAGCCCGAGCAGCATGCCGCCCAGCACCGGCCGGCGCAGCAGCACCAGCAGGCCGACCACGGCGATCGCGGTGACCAGGATGTCGTAGCGGCAGTAGACCGTCGGCCCGAGCAGCGGCACCCCGGCCACCCAGACCCAGGCGCCGGCGAAGCTGCGCCCCTTGCGCAGCCCGGCCCGCACCAGCATGCCCATGGCCAGCAGGTCGAAGACGCCGCACAGCACGTAGAAGGAGATCAGGTACGACCAGGGCAGCAGCCCGGGCAGCAGCATCACCAGCGCGGCGCCGGGCGGGTACTGCCAGGTGACGTCGTCCATCGGGAAGGTGCCGGTCTGCAGCACCTCGTACCAGCCGTGGTAGATCACCGAGATGTCGGTGGTCACGTCCAGGTTGCTGATCTTGAGGATGCCGGCCAGCAGCAGCACGATCAAGGTGCGGGTGACCAGCCAGCCGCCGCCCAGCCCCCAGAGCGCTCCGCGCGCGGGCGCTGCCGGGGTGACCGCGGTGGCTCCCTGGCTCGGGGGTGCGGCGAGGGCGAGAGTGCCGCTGCCGCCGCTACCGGCTTGACCGGTCGGGCCGTCCTCCGCCAACACCACAGCTCCCTCGTTCTTCGCTCCGCACACCGCTGTCGACCAGTCGCACCTCTGTGTGGACCAGGACATGCCTCAGGGGCCAAACGGTTCCGGGCTGCACGCTCGTTCCCGCCGAGTCGGCATGGTGACCTATGGTACGGATCAGCGAGCGGTGAACCGTACACCCCCCGACCGAGCGAGCCGTGGCCAGTATGCCGAAAACCCTCATCGTCACCAACGACTTTCCCCCGCGCCCAGGCGGAATCCAGCAGTTCATCCACAACATGGCGGTCCGCCAGCCGGCGGGCAGCATTGTGGTGTATGCCTCATCCTGGCGGGACCGCGGTGACGGCAAGGGGCGCGAGACGGCCCGGTTCGACGCCGAGCAACCCTTTCCGGTGATCCGGGACCGCACCACGATATTGCTGCCGACCCCACGGGCCACCCGGCGGGCCGCCGAGATCCTGCGGGCCGAGGGCTGCGACACGGTCTGGTTCGGGGCGGCCGCCCCGCTCGGGCTGATGGCCCCGGCGCTGCGCCGGGCCGGGGCGGGACGGCTGCTCGGCATGACGCACGGCCACGAGGCCGCCTGGGCCCAGCTGCCGGGCGCGCGGCAGCTGCTGCGGCGGATCGGCGAGGGCACCGACACGCTCACCTACCTCGGCGAGTACACCCGCTCGCGGATCGCCGACGCGATCGGCCCCGGACCGGCCGCGCGGATGGCGCACCTGCCGCCGGGGGTGGACGAGAAGACCTTCCACCCCGGCTCGGGCGGGGCCGAGGTGCGCGAGCGGCTGGGACTGACGGACCGTCCGGTGGTGGTCTGCGTCTCCCGGCTGGTGCCGCGCAAGGGGCAGGACACGCTGATCGAGGCGATGCCGCGGATCCTGGCGGCCCAGCCGGACGCCGTGCTGCTGATCGTCGGCGGCGGGCCCTACCAGGCGGACCTGCGGCGGCTCGCCGAGTCGACCGGGGTGGCCCGGTCGGTGGTCTTCACCGGCCCGGTGCCGTGGTCGGAGCTGCCGGCGCACTACGGCGCGGGCGACGTGTTCGCGATGCCGTGCCGGACCCGGCGCGGGGGGCTGGACGTGGAGGGGCTCGGGATCGTCTACCTGGAGGCCTCGGCCACCGGCCTGCCGGTGGTCGCGGGGGACTCCGGCGGCGCCCCGGACGCGGTGCTGGAGGGCGAGACCGGCTACGTGGTGCCCGGCGGGTCCGCGGCGGCCGTGGCCGAGCGGGTGGCCGAGCTGCTGGGCGACGAGGCGCTGCGCCGCAAGATGGGCGAGGCGGGCCGCCGCTGGGTGGAGGACGCCTGGCGCTGGGACCTGCTGGCCGAGCGGCTGGGCGTCCTCCTGGCGGGCGCGTAGCGCCGCGAGCGACGACAACGCGGCTAACGCTGGTACAGCGCCTCGACCTCGGCCGCGTAGTCCTTGAGGACCACGTTGCGCTTGAGCTTGAGGGAGGGGGTCAGGTAGCCGTTGGCCTCGGAGAAGACGGTGTCCAGGATGCGGAACTTCTTCACCGCCTCGGCGTGCGAGACCGCCTTGTTGCCCTCGTCCACCGCCTCCTGGACGGCGGCCAGCAGCGCCGGGTCGTCCTTCAGCTCCGCCAGGGTGGCGGGCTGACGGTTGTTCAGCTCCAGCCACTTGGGCAGGAACTCGTCGTCGATGGTGACCAGGCAGGCGATGAACGGCTTGCGGTCGCCGACCACCATCACCTCGCCGATCAGCGGGTGCGCCCGGATCCGGTCCTCGATCACCGCGGGGGCGACGTTCTTGCCGCCGGCGGTGACGATGATCTCCTTCTTGCGCCCGGTGATGGTCAGGTACCCCTCCTCGTCCAGCGAGCCCAGGTCGCCGGTGGCGAACCAGCCGTCGCGCAGCGCCTCGGCGGTCGCGGTGGGGTTGTTCCAGTAGCCGGTGAACACCTGCGGGCCCTTGAGCAGCACCTCGCCGTCCTCGGCGATCCGCACCGCGGAGCCGGGCAGCGGCTGGCCGACCGTGCCGATCTTCGGCTTGTCGTCCGGGTTGAAGGCGGTGGCCGCGCAGGTCTCGGTCAGGCCGTAGCCCTCCAGCACGGTGAAGCCGATGCCCCGGTAGAAGTGGCCGAGCCGCTCGCCCAGCGGCGCGCCGCCGGAGATCGCGTGGGTGGCCCGGCCGCCGAGCGCGGCGCGCAGCTTGCCGTAGACCAGCTTGTCGAAGACCTTGTGCTTGAGCCGCAGCGCAAGGCCCGCCCCGCCCTGCTCCAGCGCCCGGCTGTAGGCGATCGCGGTGTCCGCGGCCTGGTCGAAGATCTTGCCCTTGCCGTCCGCCTGGGCCTTGGCCCGTGCGGTGTTGAAGACCTTCTCGAAGACCCGCGGCACGCCCAGGATCAGGGTCGGGCGGAACGAGGCCAGCTCGGCGGTGACGTCCTTGATGTCCGAGACGTGGCCGATCTTGGTGCCGGAGATCGCGGTGGCGATCTCGGCGATCCGGCCCAGCACGTGGGCCAGCGGCAGGAAGAGCAGCACCGAGCTCTCGCCGCTGACGAACAGCTCCGGCATCCGGGCCGTCACGTTGCCCAGCTCGGACAGGAAGTTCCCGTGGGTCAGCTGACAGCCCTTCGGGCGGCCGGTGGTGCCCGAGGTGTAGACGATGGTGGCGATCGAGTCCTCGGTCGGGACGGATCTGCGCTCGGTCACCGTCGCGTCGGTGATCCGGGCGCCGGCCTCGGCCAGCTCGGCCAGCGCGCCGCGCTCGATCTGCCAGGTGTGCTGGAGCTCGGGCAGCCGCTCGCGGACCGACTCGACCATGGCGGCGTGGCTGTCGGTCTCGGTGATCACGGCCACCGCCCCCGAGTCGCCGAGGATCCACTGGACCTGCTCGGCGGAGGAGGTCTCGTAGACCGGCACGGTGATCGCGCCCGCGCTCCAGATCGCGAAGTCGAGCAGGGTCCACTCGTACCGGGTGCGCGACATGACGCCGACCCGGTCGCCGGGCTGCACACCGGCGGCGATCAGGCCCTTGGCCGCGCGGTGCACCTCCTTGAGGAACGCGCTCGCGGTGACGTCCTGCCAGCTGCCCTCCAGCTTCCGGCTCAGCACCGCGACCTCCGGGCGCTGTGCGGCGTTCTGGTGCACCAGATCCGAGAGGTTGCCACCGCTCGGGACCTGGTAAAGGGCCGGAAGGCTGAACTCGAGCACCACTGCTCCTGTCTGCGACGCTGCGGGACGGCAGGACGTTACTGCCCGGTAGGGAGGTTCGGGTAGGGGGGCCAGCCCCGGTGTTCGAAGTGTCACACCGCTGGTCCGACGTCGATCATTCCGATTCGCACCCTACGACAGCACCGCGGTGACCCGTGGGTAGCCCCCCACGGGCGCGGGAGGACCGCTCGGCCGCGATAGCCTTCGGGGGCACTGACTGGCACTGACGCCGGCACGGGACACAGCGGAGGCCCACCCATGGCGGAACACACCAGGTCGAGCATCGTCATCGCGGCGACCCCGGCCGAGGTGATGGCGGTGATCGCCGACTTCGAGGCGTACCCCGCCTGGACGGGTGAGGTCAAGGAGATCGAGGTACTCGGCCGCACCGAGCAGGGCCGGGCCACCGAGGTCCGTCTGGTGCTCGACGCCGGGGCGATCCGCGACGAGCACGTGCTCGCCTACACCTGGGACGACGACCGCGAGGTCTCCTGGACCCTGGTGAAGAGTCAGATGCTCCGCTCGCTGGACGGCTCCTACGCGCTCGCGGCGGTGGCCGGCGGCACCGAGGTCACCTACCAGCTGGCCGTGGACGTCAAGATCCCGATGCTCGGGATGATCAAGCGCAAGGCCGAGAAGGTGATCATCGACCGGGCGCTCGCCGGGCTGAAGAAGCGGGTCGAGACGCCCTGATGACCCGGGTGGTGCTGGTCACCGGTGACGCCGCCGCGGTACCGGCGGTGGCCGCCGCGACCGCCGTACGGGCCGCCGGCTCGGGGCTGCGCACGCTGCTGCTGGCCGCCGACGATCCGCACCGACTGCTGGACGAGCAGCTCGGCACCCGGCTCTCGGGGCGGGCGGTCGGCCTCGCGGACGGCCTGTGGGCGGTCCGGCTGGACGAGCAGGAGGCCTTCCGGCACGCCGTCGCCGGACTGGACGGCAAGCTGCGCACCGGCTTCGAGCTGCTCGGCGTCGACCCGCTGGAGTCCGACGAGCTGACCGCACTGCCCGGCACCCGCCAGCTCGCCCTGCTGCGCGCACTGCGGCTGCCCGACGGCGCCTACGACCTGCTGGTGGTCGCCGCCCCGCCGCCCGCCGAACTCACCGCCGCGCTCGCGCTCCCCGAGCAGCTGGACCGCTATCTGAGCCGGCTGCTGCCCGAGCAGCGCCAGGCGGCCCGAGCGCTGCGCCCGCTGCTGGCCGCCGTGGTCGGGATGCCGATGCCGGCCGACTGGATCTACTCCGCCCGCTCCTGGGCGGCCGCCGAGCTGGCCGCGACCCGGGCGGTGATCGAGTCGCCGCGCACCTCGGTGCGCCTGGCGGTCGACGCCTGGTCCTGCTCGCCGGCCGCGCTGCGCCGGGCGGCGGCCGGGCTGGCGCTGTTCGGGCACCGGCTGGACGCGGTGGCCGCGCATGCCGGTCTGCCCGCCGCCGCGCTGGACTCGGCCGACCCGTGGCTGGCCGAGCAGGCCGCCCGGGAGCGGGACAAGCTGGCCGCGATCGACCTGGGCGTGCCGCTGCTGACGGCGGACCGGACGGCCGAGGGGCCGGCGGCCGTCGCGGCGCAGCTGTACCGGGAGTACCAGGGGCGCGAGTTCGGGGCCGGCCCCGAACCGGCCGAGCGCTGGCCGTGGACCGCCGAGGACCGGCTCGCCGAGGACGGCGTGCTGCTGTGGCGGCTGGCCGCTCCCGGTGCGGAGCGGGCCGACCTGGAGCTGGTCCGGCGCGGCGACGAACTGGTGGTCGGGCTCGGACCGTACCGTCGAATCCTGCCGCTGCCCGGTGCGCTGCGCCGCTGCACGGTGGCCGGAGCGGCGCTGCGTGACGGCGAGTTGACGTTGCGCTTCGCTCCTGACCCGGACCTCTGGCCGGCCCGGAAGTAGCCGGTAGCGTCGAACTGGGCTGCCCGTTGAGGGCGGCGGAGAGGGAGGGGTGCCATGAGCGGTTCAGAACCTGTCGACAACCCCCTGGTCGACGAGGCGCGCAAGCTCGCCTCGGCCCTGACCGATCAGGCCCAGCAGGCCTTCGGCCGTTTCCGGGAGCAGAACCCGGAGGTGTTCGGGCACCTCGCGGCGGCAGGCAACGAGCTGCTGTCCGCCTACCGCGCGGCCATAGCGGGGCATGAACGCCGCTGGTCGGCGCCCGAGCGTGCGGAGTCGGAGCAGATCGACCTGGACGACTGAACGAGCGTTCAATCGGTTCCACGCAGCCCTTCAAGTCGTCTAGACCTCACTACCGAGCGGCACCTAGCTACTACCGACAGGTTCGAATCGTACGACTATTGAAGCCTTCCGGCGGGGTTCCCTGCGCCTTGTCTTCGGTTAATGTATGGCCAGGTGTGTACGGGAGCACGGCCGGGCGGATACCGTTCCGCCCATCGGGCACGAGCGAATGACTGAGGGACACATGGCTCTGACCATCGGCGTCGACGTCGGCGGTACCAAGATCGCGGCCGGCGTGGTCGACGAGACCGGCGAGATCCTGGCCCGGACCCGGGTACCCACCCCGGCCGACCCGCAGTGGGCGGTCGACGCCATCGCCAATGCCGTGCGCGAGCTCAGGGAGCAGTACCGCGAGGTCACCGCCGTGGGCGTCGGCGCGCCCGGCTTCGTGGACCGCGACCGCTCCACGGTGATCTTCGCCCCCAACATCGCCTGGGAGAACGAGCCGCTGCGCACCCGGATCGAGGAGCTCACCGGCCTCGACACGGTGGTGGAGAACGACGCCAACAGCGCCGCCTGGGCCGAGTTCCGGTTCGGCGCGGCGGCCGAGCACTCGGACATGGTGCTGATCACCGTCGGCACCGGCATCGGCGGCGGCATCGTGCTGGACGGGCGGCTGCACCGCGGCCGGTTCGGCGTGGCCGGCGAGATCGGCCACCTCAACATGGTCCCGGACGGTCTGCTCTGCGGCTGCGGCGGCAGGGGCTGCTGGGAGCAGTACGCCTCGGGCCGGGCGCTGCGCCGCTACGGCCGGGAGAAGGCGGCGGCCGACCCGGTGGCCGGCAAGCGGATGCTGGAGCTGAACGACGGGGTGGCCGAGACCATCCGCGGCATCCACATCACCGAAGCCGCCGAGGACGGCGACCCGCTGGCGCTGGACTGCTACGAGGAGGTCGCCGACTGGCTGGGTCGCGGCATGGCCGACCTGGCCGCGCTCTTCGACCCGGGCGTCTTCGTGCTCGGCGGCGGGGTCTCCGACTCCGGCCGGCTGCTGCTCGACCCGGTGGCCAAGGCCTTCGAGAAGTACCTGACCGGCGGGGTGCACCGGCCGCGCGCCGAGGTGGTGCTGGCCTCGATGGGGTCGGCGGCGGGCATCGTGGGCGCCGGCGACCTGGCCCGCACCCGCTGACCCTCCCTCAGGGCTGTTTCGTGGACTACCGGCTCCGCCACGGCGGAGCCGGTAGCGTGTCGGGGGTGACTGCTGCCGCCTCCGGTCGGATCGCCGACCTGCCGCCGTCCGGGCCCCAGGCCGACGGCGGCGAGATCGTCCGCGTGCTGAGCTACAACATCCGCTCGCAGCGCGACGACCGGCGCGCGCTGGTCCGGGTGATCAGGGAGTGCGGGCCGGACCTGGTCTGCGTGCAGGAGTCACCCCGGTACTGGCGGCCCGAGGGCCAGGCGGCCTGGCTGGCCCGCAACACCGGCACGGTGATCCTCTCCGGCGGCGGCCGCACCGCCGCCGGTCCGCTGCTGCTCGGCACGCTGCGGGCGCAGGTGCTGCGGCGGGCCGACCGGCTGCTGCCCAAGCGGCGCGGTCTGCACGCCCGCGGCTTCGCCACGGCGGTGGTGCGGATCGGCGGTGCGGTGCCGTTCGCGCTGACCAGTTGCCATCTGAGCGTCGATCCGCCGGAGCGGCTGACCCAGTTCCAGCTGCTGCCCGAGCAGTCCCTCGGCCTGCCCCACTCGGTGATCGGCGGGGACTTCAACGAGCACCCCGAGCACGAGGGTTGGGGCCTGCTGGCGAAGCGCTACCAGGACGGCTGGGCTACCGCCCCCTGGGGCGGCGAGTACACCTCGCGGCCCGGGGACCCGTTCCAGCGCCTCGACGCCGTCTTCGCCTCGCCCGGGATCGAGGTGCTGGCCTGCGGCGTCCCGTCGTTGCCGCGCGAGGAGCTGCTGGCGGCCACCGACCACCTGCCGGTGATCGCGGTGCTGCGGGTGCCGGCCGACCCCGAGCGCGCCGCGGGATAACGGTTTCTGACGGTGTGAACGTTCCGGTGAACGTTCCGCCCTGCTCGCCCGGACGGATGTCTTCACGGGCCATGTGATGTATGCAATGGTACATGTCACACGCCCCACCGTGTGCAAGCGTTGACGGAACCCCACTGCACTGACGATCCGTCATGCCCGCTGCCTGCCACGGTCCTCACCGTCCGGTCCGCACGTCCCAAGTGCGGCCCCCCACACCGGGAGACCCCCACGTGAGAGCCCTACCGGTCGGGAAGCACCTGCCCCGACTCCTGATAGCCACCCTGGCGCTGACCGTCGGTCTCGGCCTGGCCGCGCCGCAGGGCCAGGCGCACGCCGCGCCTGCCGCCGTCCACGCCGGCGCCAGTGCCAGTACCGGTGCCGCGCGACCCGGGCTGCCCCCACGGCCCGGCACCGGAAGCGCCACCGTCAGCGAGGACCAGCGCGCGAGCGCGAGTGCGGCCAAGGACCGCCCGCCGCTCTCCGCCACCCCGAAGGACCCCCGCAAGCCGGCCGCCGCTGCGCAGCTCGGCCGGACCGCGGCCGCCAGCTGCTCCACCGGCGCGTTCACCGGTGCCACCGGCAGCGCGCTGGTCCGGGCGATCAAGTCGGCCGGCGTCGACTGCGTCAACTCGCTCTTCAACCTCACCGGCAACGATGCCCATCTGGCCTTCCAGGAGTCCCAGATGACCACCGTCGCCTACGCGCTGCGCGATGCCGCGCCGAGCTACCCGGGCGACGACTCCACCCAGGTCGAGGAGTTGGTGCTCTACCTGCGGGCCGGCTATTTCGTGCAGTGGTACCACTCCGGTGATGTCGGCAGCTACGGCACCGCGCTGCAGACCGCGATCCGGTCCGGCCTGGACGGCTTCTACGCCGCCCCGCACAGCCAGGACGTGAGCGAGGCCAACGGCGCGGTGCTCGCCGAGGCCGTCACGCTGATCGACAGCGCCGGCGAGAACGCCCGCTACCTGTACGTGGTCAAGCGCCTGCTCAACGGCTACGACCCGTCCCGCTACAACGGCTCGTACTCGATGCTGCTCGCCGTCAACAACACCTACACCGTGCTCTTCCGCGGCCACCAGAACGCCGACTTCGTCGCGGCGACCGAGGCCGACCCGAGCGTGATCGACACCCTCGACTCCTTCGCCGGCGCCCACCTCGCCCTGCTCGGCACCGACCAGGGCTACCTGGAGTCCAACGCCGGCACCGAACTGGCCCGGTTCCTGCAGGACACCAACCTGCTCGGCACGGTCCGCCCGCTGGCCAAGGGCCTGCTCGACCGCTCCTCGATCTCCGGCACGACCGCCCCGCTCTGGGTCGGCATCGCGCAGCAGACCGACGCCTACGACCAGGCCAACTGCGCCTACTACGGCACCTGCGACCTGGCCAACCGGCTGCGCGCGGCCGTACTGACCATCAACTACACCTGCAGCCCGAGCATCCGGATCGTCGCCCAGGCGCTGACCTCCGACCAGCTGACGGCCGCCTGCGCCAGCCTGCGCAGCCAGGACGCCTTCTTCCACGGCCTGGTCAAGGACTCCGGCCCGGTGGCCAACGACAACAACACCACCATCGAGGTCGACGTCTTCCACTCCAACGCCGACTACCAGACCTACGCCGGCACCATCTTCGGGATGAGCACCGACAACGGCGGGATCTACCTCGAGGGCGACCCGGCCGCGCCCGGCAACCAGCCCCGGTTCGTCGCCTACCAGATCCCCGGAGACGGCTTCGCGGCCGACATCTGGAACCTCAACCACGAGTACACCCACTACCTCGACGGCCGCTTCGACACCCTCGGCGACTTCACCGCCGCCACCTCCACCGCCGACACCATCTGGTGGATCGAGGGCCTGGCCGAGTACGTCTCCTACACCTACCGCGGCGTCACCGACACCGAGGCGGTGGCCGATGCCGCCCGGGGCAGCTACCCGCTGAGCACGATCTTCGCCAACACCTACGACAGCGGCCAGGACCGGGTCTACCCGTGGGGCTACCTCTCGGTCCGCTACATGCTGGAGAAGCACCGGGCCGACGTGGACACCCTGCTCGGCGACTACCGGTCCGGCAACTACACCGCCGCGCTCAACCTGCTGACCGGTATCGGCACCCGCTACGACGCCGACTGGGCGAACTGGCTGGCCGCCTGCGGCGCCGGTGCCTGCAACGCGGGCAGCCAGCCGCCGACCGCCTCGTTCACCGCGCTGGCCACCGACCTGACGGTCTCCTTCACCGACACCTCAACGGGCGCCGCCTCGCGCAGCTGGGACTTCGGTGACGGCACCGCCTCCACCGCGGCCAACCCGGTCAAGACCTACCCGGCCGCCGGCAGCTACACCGTCCGACTGACCGTCACCAACAGCCAGGGCGTCAGCGCCACCAGCAGCCAGACCGTCACCGTCACCGGCGCCTCCGAGTGCACCGCGGCCGACAAGCGGCAGCTGGGCCAGAACTGCAGGCGCTCCAACCTCTCGGCCACCGCCGGCAACTACTCCTACCTCTACCTCTCCGTCCCGGCCGGCACCAAGTCCCTCACCATCACCAGCACCGGCTCCGCCGACCTCTACTACAACCCCACCGGCTGGGCCACCAGCAGCGCGCACACCGCCGCCGCCACCGGTGCCGGTCCGCACACCCTCACCATCAGCAACCCGCAGCCCGGTTGGAACTACATCAGCCTCTACAACGCCACCAGCCCCTTCACCGGAGCCTCGGTGACGACCCGGTTCTGACCGTCCGTCAACAGAACGAAGGCGGGTGTGCCCCGATGGGCACACCCGCCTTCGCACTTCAGGCGTCAGGGGTCAGACGACCGCGCCGCCGTGCGGGTCCGGGGGCTCGTCCTCGTTGCGGTCCTTCATCCGGATGACGAGAGTGGTGAAGCCGCCCAGGAAGGCGGTGAGGCCCACCCAGGCGGGCCAGCCGGCCACCTCGCGCCAGACCAGGGCGTCGAAGAGCAGCAGGGCGGGGCCGCCGAGGACGGCGATCCAGGCGAACTTGGCGGTGGTGTCGCCGGCCGGCAGCGGCGGCGGCTCGGGCGGGACGAAGTGGCCCTCGTCGGGGTCCTCGGCGGCGTCCCAGTCGCGCGGGCCGGGGGTGGGCCGGGGACGGGGCTGGGGGGTCAGGCCGGACAGGTCGTTCTTGGCCCGCAGGTTCTCGATCTCGGGCCAGTCGGGGCGGTTGAGGTCCACCGGGTCGTCGAACTGGGCGACCAGCGCGGCGAAGATGGCGTCCTGCTCGGCCTGGCTGCCGGGGGCGGGGCGTCGTTCGGTCTCCGGGGGGCGCTCCTCGTCGTCGCCCGCGGGGGTGTTCTCCTGCTCGTGCTCGTGCACTGCCGGCCCTTCGGTCCTGGTGGCCCTCAGCCCCGCTGGTCGGTGGCCTCGGTGGGCTGCGTCGCCTTGGACAACCGTCGGACGAACCCGAGAGATTCCTCGAAGATCAGTTCGGCGTCGTGGTCCAGGGTCGCCACGTGGAAGCTGCGCTCGCACAGCCGCTCCGTCACATCGACCGAGGATATCCGGGACAGGACGAGTGCGGAGTTCGCCGGCGAAACCACGTGGTCCTGCGGGCTGCGCAGGAGCAGGACGGGCTGCGAGACCCGGGGGAGGGACTGCTGGACCTCGTGCCAGAGCCGGCTGAGCGACCAGGCGGCGTGCAGCGGAACCCGGTCGTAGCCGAGCTCGGTGGCGCCGGGCAGCGCGATGTCGTTGGCGATCCCGGGCAGGCTGGGGACCAGGTGGCGCAGCACCGGGAGCAGCACCGTCGCGGGGTTGTCGGAGCGCACCGAGGGGTTGACCACGACGACCCCGGCCACCCGCTCGCCGAAGTCGGCGGCCAACTTGAGCGCCAGGCCGCCGCCCATCGAGAGACCGAGGACGAAGACCTGCTCGCACTCCTCGGCGAGCAGCAGCAGCTCCCGGGAGACCTCGGCGTACCAGTCCTCCCAGCGGGTCACCTGCAGGTCCTGCCACCGGGTGCCGTGACCGGGCAGCAGCGGCAGCGCCACGGTCAGGCCGGCTGCCGCGAGGTGCTCGGCCCAGGGACGCAGCGATTGCGGGGAGCCGGTGAAACCGTGGCACAGGAGCACGCCGGTCGGGCCACCGCGGTGGTGGAACGGTTCGGCTCCGGGCAGCAGGGGCATCCGCGGGCTCCTCGATCGGCGACGGCGTCGGGAGCCGCATCGTCCCACGCCCCCGGCGGTCCGTACAGACCCGGCCCGGTGCCGGGTGCGCTGCGGGGGCCGTCGGGGCATTAGGATCGACCGGTCTGCAATACAGGAGGTCCGGGTTGTTCTACCGACTGATGAAGATGATCGTCGCGCCGATGCTGCGGATCTTCTTCCGGCCGTGGATGGAAGGTGCGGAGAACATCCCCGACGAAGGTGCGGCGATCATCGCGAGCAACCACCTCTCGTTCTCGGACTCCTTCTTCCTGCCCGCCCTGATGAAGCGTCGGGTGACCTTCATCGCCAAGGCCGAGTACTTCAACACGCCCGGCATCAAGGGCAAGCTGACCGCCGCCTTCTTCAAGGGCGTCGGCCAGCTCCCGGTGGACCGCTCCGGGGTGCGCGGGGCCGGCGAGGCGGCGATCCGCAGCGCGATCGCGGTGATCGACCGCGGCGAGCTGTTCGGCGTCTACCCCGAGGGCACCCGCTCGCCCGACGGCAAGCTCTATCGCGGCAAGGTCGGGGGGCTCGCCCGGGTGGCGCTGCAGACCGGCGCGCCGGTGATCCCGGTGGCGATGATCGACACCGAGAAGGTGCAGCCGCCCGGCCAGGTGATCCCCAAGTTCGGCATCCGCCCCGGCATCCGGATCGGCCGCCCGCTGGACTTCTCCCGCTACCAGGGCATGGAGAACGACCGCTTCATCCTGCGCTCGGTCACCGACGAGGTGATGTACGAGATCATGCGGCTCTCCGGCCAGGAGTACGTGGACATCTACGCGACCGCCGCCAAGCGGCAGATCGCCGATGACAAGAAGCGTGCCGACGCCGAGCGCCGCGCCGAGCAGCGGGCCGAGCGCGCCGCGGAGCGGGCCGCGGAGAAGGAGCGGCAGGCCCTGGAGAAGGCCGAGCAGGAGAAGCAGGAGAAGGACGCGAAGCAGGACTAGTACGCGGTCGGGGGACAGCGGTCGGGGGGAGCGGGGGATGGCAGTACTGCGCAGTGGCCCGGACGGGGCGGTGGCAGCCGGCGGCATGTCGGTGGAGCTGCCGCTCTGGCGGGCCATCAGCGTCTTCCGGGTGCTCGCGCTCGGCTACGCGCTGGCCCGCTACGCCGCCTCCTACCACCGGTTCGCCCACCCGGTCTCCGGCTGGATCTACCTCGGCGCCCTGGTCATCTGGACCTTGGCCACGCTGCGCGCCTTCGCCAGCCCGACCCGGCTCGGCTGGCCGGTGCTGGCCCTGGACCTGGCGGTGGCGGTGACCGGCATCGTGCTCAGCGGCTTCTACGACACCCCGGCGCGGGTCGCCGCCGGCTCGCTGACCCTGCCGACCATCTGGGCGGCCGGCACCGTGCTCGGCTGCGCGGCCAAGGCCGGCTGGCGGCCCGCGGCGGTGGCCGGGTCGGTGATCGGCGCGGCCAACGTCCTCGGCCACGGCGGCTTCACCGGCGACAACGTGCACAACTGCGTGCTGCTGATGGTGGCCGGATGCGCGATCGGGTACGTGATCGAACTGGCCCGGGCCGGCGAGGCGACGCTGTCCGAGGCGCTGCGGGTGGAGGCGGCCACCCGGGAGCGGGAGCGGCTCTCCCGGGACATCCACGACGGGGTGCTGCAGGTGCTGGCCCTGGTGCAGCGCCAGGCGGCGGGCGAGCTCGGCCGGCTGGCGGGGGAGCAGGAGCGGGCGCTGCGGGCCCTGATGACCGGCGTGACGATCCCCCGTCAGACACCGGGCGCCGAGCGGGACCTGCGCGAGCTGCTGGCACCGTACGAGGACGAGCGGGTGAGCGTGGCGATGCCCGCCACGCCCGTCCTGCTGCCCGGCGCCGCCGCGGCCGAACTGGCGGCGGCGGTCGGCGCTGCGGTGGACAACGTGCGCCGGCACGCCGGCCCGACCGCCCGGGCCTGGATCCTGCTGGAGGACGAGCCGGCGGAGGTGACCGTCTCGGTCCGCGACGACGGCCCGGGCTTCCCGGCCGGCCGGTTGGCCGAGGCGCGGCAGGCCGGCCGGCTCGGCGTGGCGCAGTCGATCGAGGGCCGGCTGCGTGACCTGGGCGGCTCGGCGCAGTTCTTCGCCGCGCCCGGGGAGGGTGTCGAGGTGGAACTGAGAGTCCCCAGGGAGGGGTCATGACGCAGGCGCTGCGGGTGATGGTGGTGGACGACCACCCGATGTGGCGGGAGGCGGTGGCCCGGGACCTGGCGGACGCCGGGTTCGAGGTGGTGGCCACCGCGGGGGACGGGCCGGAGGCGGTGCGTCGGGCCCGGGCGGCCCGGCCGCAGGTGCTGGTGCTGGACCTCAACCTGCCCGAGCTGCCCGGGGTGGAGGTCTGCCGACAGGTGGTGGCGCAGGACCCGACGGTACGGGTGCTGGTGCTCTCGGCCAGCGGGGAGCACGCGGACGTGCTGGAGGCGGTGAAGTCGGGCGCCACCGGGTACCTGGTGAAGTCGGCCGGGCGCGAGGAACTGCTGGACGCGGTGCGCCGGACGGCGGTCGGCGACCCGGTCTTCACCCCGGGGCTGGCCGGCCTGGTGCTCGGCGAGTTCCGCCGGCTGGCCGCCGAACCGGCCGCCGCCGAGCCCGGCCCGGGGCAGTCGGCCGTGCCGCGGCTGACCACCCGCGAGACCGAGGTGCTGCGGATGGTGGCCAAGGGCCTGTCGTACCGTCAGATCGCCGACCGGCTGGTGCTCTCGCACCGCACGGTGCAGAACCACGTGCAGAACACCCTCGGCAAGCTGCAGCTGCACAACCGGGTCGAGCTGGTCCGCTACGCGATCGAGCAGGGCCTCGACGAGGGGTGAGCGGGCGGACCCGCCCACCCCCACGACGGTCGGCTGAAGGTCAGCGCGGGAGGGCCGCCCCCACCCGGAGCAGCTCGGCCACGATGCCGACGCCGTCGGTGGTCAGCACCGACTCCGGGTGGAACTGCAGGGTGGCGAAGCCCGGACCGCGCAGGCCGTGCACATCGCCGGTCCGCGGGTCCCGGGAGACCTCGATCCCCAGGCCGGCCAACCGGGCCTGGTCGGCATCCGAGCAGCGCGCGGTGAAGGTGTTGTAGAAGCCGACCGTGCGCGGCGTGCCGAACAGGTCGACGGTCTCCTGGGCGCCCTGGTAGACCACGGCCTTGCGGTGCAGCGGCAGGCCCAGCTCGGCGCTGACCAACTGGTGGCTGAGGCAGACGGCGAGCAGCGGCGCGGTCCGGGCCCCGGAGCGGGCGGCGGCCAGTGCCTCGGCGGCGATCGGCCGCAGCACCGCCATCTTCGGGTCGGCGGCGTCGGCCGGGTCGCCGGGGCCGGGGCCGAGCACCAGCGGGCCGGTGTGCGCGGCGACCAGTTCGCGCAGGCCCGGGGTGTCGTAGCGCAGCACCGAGACCTGGTGGCCGAGCGAGCGCAGCAGGTGGGCGAGCATCGCGGTGAAGGTGTCCTCGCCGTCCACCACCAGGGTGGGCTCCGGCTGGGCGGGCGCCGGCGGCTGCTGCATCCGCAGCCAGAACGGCGCCAGGTCGGCCCGTCGGGCGTCGAAGGCCGCCTGCACCCGGTGGTCGTCGGCCAGCCGCGGGCTGCCCTCGCGGGCGGTGCTGCGGGCCGGGCCGGGCCGGGCGCCGATCGCGGCCAGCACGCCGGCCGCCTTGGCGTGCGTCTCGGCCACCTCGGAGTCCGGGTCGGAGTGCCGCACCAGGGTGGCGCCGACCCGTACCACCAGCGAGCCGGTGGCCGGGTCGATGTCCGCGGTGCGGATGCAGATCGGCGAGTCCAGCTGCTGCCCGCCGCTGGCCGAACGCCCGATCAGCGCCAACGCGCCCGCGTAGTAGCCGCGCCCGGTGGGCTCGTAACGGCGGATCACCCGGGTGGCGTTCTGCACGGGGCTGCCGGTGACGGTGGCCGCGAACATGGTCTCCTTGAGCACCTCGCGCACGTCCAGCGAGGTGCGCCCGCGCAGCTCGTACTCGGTGTGCGCGAGGTGGGCCATCTCCTTCAGCCGCGGGCCGAGCACCTGGCCGCCGAGGTCGCCGACGGTGCACATCATCTTGAGTTCCTCGTCGACCACCATGGTGAGCTCCTCGCGCTCCTTGGGGTCGTGCAGGAAGGCCAGCAGCGAGTCCAGGCTCGGGCCCTCGGCCGGATAGCGGTAGGTGCCGGAGATCGGGTTCATCACCACCGTGCCGCCGGACTGGCGGACGTGGACCTCGGGGGAGGCCCCGACCAGGGCCCGCTCACCGGTGTGCACCAGGAAGGTCCAGTAGGCGCCGCGCTCCTGCGCCAGCAGGCGACGGAAGAGGCTGAGCATCAGCTCCGTGGAGCAGTCCGCCAGGGTGGCCCGGAAGTCGCGCCGGATCACGAAGTTGGCGCCCTCGCCGTTGCCGATCTCGTCCTTGATCACCCGGCGGACGATCCCGGCGTACTGCTCGTCGTCGATGTCGAAGGCGCCGCCGGTCAGCCGCACCGGCAGTTCGGGCAGCGCGGCCAGCACCTCCGCCAGCGGCAGCGTGTACTGCTCGGCCACCCGCAGCGCCTGCAGCGGGGTGCCGTCGTCGTGCGCCTCGAAGCCCCGCTCGCGGATCTGCCGGTAGGGCACCAGGGCGAGCAGGTCGTGGCACGGCCGGCCGTCGGCGGGCGCGCCGGTGGGCAGTGGCAGCTCGGCAAGGGTCTGGTAGCAGCCGACCTCGCCGATCAGCAGCTCCACCGTGTCGGGCGCCAGCCGCGGTGCCCGGCGGTGCAGCAGGGCGAAGGCGGGCGCTCCGGGGGCGGTCAGGCGTGCGAGCAGGGCGGCGGTGCCTGTGGAACTGGTCACGTGCGGCTTCTTTCCGGGAGAAGGGGGTCCGCTCTACCGGGAGGCCGTCCGCAGTCACACAGACGGCCGCCCCGAGGGGCGGCCGTCGTGTCGTCAGGGACGCGCGATCAGTGGGCCACCCGGGGGATGGTCCACCACCAGGAGAAGGTGTGCGGCGCGTTCATGGGAGCGACAGTAGCCGATCGGATCGCCGCGACGAGCGCCCTGGGACGAGGACCCGGGAAATGTCCGTCAGGTGTCTCACCACGCGGGCAGCACGCACAAATCGGTTGTCGCACCCCGTAGCCTTGCTGGCGTGACCGTGAACGAACCCCACTCCTGGCAGTCCCTGCCCGCGGCGCAGCAGCCTGAATGGCCGGATCCTGAGGCGCTGCGCACCGCTCTTGCGGACCTCGCCTCGTATCCGCCCCTCGTCTTCGCCGGCGAGTGCGACCAGCTGCGCGCCCGGCTCGGTGCCGTCGCGCGTGGCGAGGCGTTCCTGCTGCAGGGCGGCGACTGCGCCGAGGCCTTCGACGGCGTCTCGGCCGAGCAGATCCGCAACAAGCTGAAGACCCTGCTGCAGATGGCGGCCGTGCTGACGTACGCCGCCTCCGTCCCGGTGGTCAAGGTCGGCCGGATCGCCGGCCAGTACTCCAAGCCGCGCTCCAAGCCGACCGAGACCCGCGACGGCGTGACCCTGCCGGTCTACCGCGGTGACTCGGTGAACGGTTTCGAGTTCACCCCGGAGTCCCGCCGCCCGGACCCCGAGCGCCTGAAGCGGATGTACAACGCCTCCGCCGCCACGCTCAACCTGGTCCGCGCCTTCACCACCGGTGGTTACGCCGACCTGCGCCAGGTGCACGCCTGGAACCAGGACTTCGTGCGCAACTCGCCGGCCGGGCAGCGCTACGAGCGCCTGGCCAAGGAGATCGACAACGCGCTGAGCTTCATGCAGGCCTGCGGGGTCGCGCCGGAGGAGTTCAAGACGGTCGAGTTCTACTCCTCGCACGAGGCCCTGGTGCTGGACTACGAGACCGCCCTGACCCGGGTGGACTCGCGCACCGGCGAGCTCTACGACGTCTCCGGCCACATGGTCTGGATCGGCGAGCGGACCCGGCAGCTGGACCACGCGCACATCGAGTTCGCCTCCAAGATCCGCAACCCGATCGGTATCAAGCTCGGCCCCACCACCACGGTGGACGAGGCGCTGACCCTGATCGAGCGGCTCGACCCGGAGCGCGAGCCGGGCCGGCTCACCTTCATCACCCGAATGGGCGCGGGCAAGATCCGCGACCACCTGCCCACCCTGGTGGAGAAGGTCACCGCCTCCGGCGCGCAGCCGGTCTGGATCTGCGACCCGATGCACGGCAACACCTTCGAGGCGGAGACCGGGCACAAGACCCGACGCTTCGACGACGTGCTGGACGAGGTCAAGGGCTTCTTCGAGGTGCACCGCGGCCTCGGCACCCACCCGGGCGGCATCCACGTGGAGCTGACCGGCGACGACGTCACCGAGTGCGTGGGCGGCGGCGACGAGGTGCTGGTGGACGACCTGCACCAGCGCTACGAGACGGCGTGCGACCCGCGGCTCAACCGCAGCCAGTCGCTGGACCTGGCCTTCCTGGTGGCGGAGATGTACCGGGGGCACTGACCGCCGAGCGACTGAGCTGCGACGTAGTGGAGGAGCAGCTCACCAAGCGGCCACCTAAGGCCAGTGTGACGAAGGCCCTGTCCCTCGATGAGGGGCAGGGCCTTTTTCGTCCCGGGAACGCCAGGTAAGGTAAGGCTTAGCTGAAAGACCTCAGTCCCCGCACCACCCTGGGAGAGACCGCGATGTACGTGTGCATGTGTCATGCGGTCACCGAGGACCAGGTCAAGCAGGCCATCGACAAGGGCGCCAACTCGCCCCGTCAGATAGCCCAGGGCTGCAGGGCGGGCACCGACTGCGGCTCCTGCGTGCGACGGATCCAGGCGCTGCTCGGCGAGCACGGCGGCCGTCCGTGCCCGACAGCCAGGCTGGCCGCCAAGCTGGGGCTGGCCGACCCCGAGCTCAACCTCCCGGCCGAGCCGTTGCCCCAGAAGCTGCCCGCGAAGGTCCGGCGGATCGCCTGAGCCGGTCGGTCTGAGGGTCAGCTCTCCTCGGGCTGCTCGATCAACGTCGACAGGTAGAGCGCCTCGCCGAGCTTCTCGACCAGTTCCAGCTGGGTGTCCAGGTAGTCGATGTGGTTCTCCTCGTCGGCCAGGATCGACTCGAAGACATTGGCCGAGGTGATGTCGTTCTTGGCCCGCATCACCACGATGCCGCGCCGCAGCCGGTCGATCGCCTCGACCTCCACCTGCCGGTCCGCCTCGAACATCTCCTTGACGGTTTGGCCGATCCGGACGTGGAAGAGCCGCTGGTAGTTGGGCAGGCCGTCGAGCATCAGGATCCGGTCGGTGAGCGCCTCGGCGTGCTTCATCTCGTCGAAGGACTCGTGCCGGGTGTACTTGGCGAGCTTGGTCCAGCCGAAGTTCTCCTGCATCTTCGCGTGCAGGAAGTACTGGTTGATGGCTGTCAGCTCGGCGGTGAGCTGCTCGTTGAGGAACTCGATGACCTCGGGGTCGCCCTTCATGGCGTTGCCTTCCTGACTGCGTCGCGCGCTCTGGTTGGACGCATCCTGGCACCGCTGCGGGTGATATTTCCAGTAAGTTCACGCTCACTCGTTTATGTGTCGCATTGACCGATTTGAGGCTGATTAAGGCATTCGGAGGAGCGTGCGGAACCCGCTGAGGGGCGCGCGACTGGCGCCGTCCGCCGTCTGTCACCATGGAGCCATGGGTCAGTCCGAGCAAGAACCAGCGTCGCCGTCTGACCCCAGGCTCCCGCCCGGCCAGCGCATGCAGCGCGGCTGGCCGGTTCTGCACTACGGGCCGGTTCCCAGGTTCAAGCCGCTGACCTGGGACTTCCAGGTCTTCGGCGCGACCGCCTCGGGCGAGAAGCACAGCTGGGACCACGAAGGCTTCCACCTGCTGCCCCGGGTCACCGTGCGGGCCGACTTCCACTGCGTGACCCGCTTCTCGATGCTGGACAGCGAGTGGAGCGGAGTGGCGGCGCGCACCGTCCTCGAGCTGGTGCCGCCCGCCCCCGAGGTCACCCACGTGATGGTCTGGGCCGAGTACGGCTACAGCGCCAACCTCCCGCTGGCCGTCTTCGCCGACCCCCGCACCGTCTTCGCCACCCACCACAACGGCGAGCCGCTGACCGTCGAGCACGGCTTCCCGGTCCGCCTGGTGGTCCCGCAGCTGTACGCGTGGAAGGGCCCCAAGTGGGTGCGCGCGGTCGAGTACATGACCGCCGACCGGCGCGGCTTCTGGGAGGAGCGCGGCTACCACAACCGCGCCGACCCGTGGACCGAGCAGCGCTACTCCTACCAGGAGGAGCCGGGCGACGGCCCGCTGCGCTAGCCGGCAGCCGGCGGTCAGAACTTGATCGTCACCGTCGAGCCCTTGGGCGCCTGCTGCCCGGCCGTGGGGCTCTGCGAGGAGACCGAGCTGAGCCCGAAGAAGTTCAGCCCGGTGCTCTTCACCTTGAACCCGGCCGCGGTCAGCGCCTTGGTGGCGTCCGACTCGTTCAGCCCGGTCACGTTGGGCACCGCCACCGGCTGCGGGCCCTTGGACAGGGTCAGGGTGACGGTGGTCCCGGGCGCGGCGGTCCCGGTGACGTCCTGCGCCGCGACCGCACCGGCCGGCGCGGTGTCCGAGTAGGCCTGGTCGGTGCCGAGCGCCACCTTGAAGCCCGCGCCGGTCAGCAGGCTCTGCGCCTGGTCCACCGGCTTGCCCGTGGTGTCCGGCACCGGTACCGGCTGCGGGCCCTTGGAGACCACCAGCGCCACCGGCGCGTTCACCGGCAGCGGCTGCCCGGCGGCCGGCGAGGTGGAGATCACCGAACCCTGCGGCACGGTCGCGCTGAAGTCCTCGGTGCTGGTGCCGGGGGTCAGCCGGGCCGCGGTCAGCAGGCTCCGCGCCTGGTCCAGCGGCTTGCCGGCGACGTCCGGCACGCCGATCCGCTCCGGACCCTTGGAGACGGTGACCTTCACCCCGTCGCTCTTGCGGACCTTCTGCCCCACGCCCGGGTCGGTGCTGATCACCTGCCCCGACGGGACGGTCTCGCTGAACGCCTGCCCGAACTTCCCCTGCAGCCCGGCGCCGCCCAGCGTGCTGACGGCCTGCGCCTGGCTCTGACCGAGCACGCTGGGCACCTTGGTGTAGACGGCGCCGGACAGCAGGTAGCTGGTGGCGGTGACCACCGCGAGCAGGGCGGCGAGCACCGCGCCCCAGACCAGCGGGCGGCGCGAGCGCCGGGACCGGGCCGAGCGGGCCGGACGGACCGGCGTGGGCTCGTGGTACGGCCGGACCGGCGGCAGCAGCGGCTCGGCCAGCACGCTGGTGCGCTCCGGCGGCGCCGCGATCACCGAGGTGGCCTCGGTCGAGGCGAACCGCGGGGTCTGCCGGGTCGAGGCCGGCGGCTCGGCGTCCAGCTGAGCCGGTGTCAGCTGGCGCCGCAACCGCTGCAGCGCGGCCAGCAGCTCCACCGCGTCCCACGGCCGGGCCTGCGGGTCGCGCGCGGTGGCGGCCGCGACGATCGCGTCCAGTTCGGCGGGCAGTGCGGGGACCACCAGCGAGGGTGCGGGCACGTCCTCGTGCAGGTGACGGTAGATCACCTGCATCGGGTTCTCACCGAGGTACGGCTTACTGCCCGTCAGCAGCTCGTAGAGCATGATCCCGGCGGCGTAGACGTCCACCCGCTGGTCGGTGCCGCCCTGCGACTGGATCTGCTCGGGCGCCAGGTAGGAGACCGTGCCCATGATCACGCCGGGCGTGGTGGTGTCGGTCACCGAGGCGCCGGTCAGCTGGCGGACCAGGCCGAAGTCGGCGACCTTGACCAGGCCGCCGTCGGTGATCAGCACGTTCTCCGGCTTGACGTCGCGGTGCACCAGCCCGGCCCGGTGCGCGGTGCCCAGTGCGGCCAGCACCGGCTCCAGCACGTCCAGCGCGGCCCGCGCCGAGAGCGCGCCGCGGTCGCTGAGCAGGTCCCGCAGGGTGCGCCCGGGTACGTACTCCATCGCCAGGAAGACCACGCCGTCGTGCGCGCCCTGGTCGAAGACGTTGACCACATTGGGGTGCGACAGCCGGGCGACGGCCTTGGCCTCCCGGATGAACCGCTCGGTGAACTCGGCGTCGCCGGCCAGCCCCGGGTGCATCACCTTGAGCGCCAGCACCCGGTCGAGCCGGGTGTCGGTGCCGCGGTAGACCGTGGCCATGCCGCCCACCGCGATGCGCTCCTCGACCCGATAACGGCCGTCCAGCAGCGCACCGATCAGAGGGTCGTTCAACGTCATGTCCACCCGAGGAGTGTAGGGGTGGCCAGAACACGGTTGGGTGACCCGGATGTCATGGTTCGGCACGGCCCGTCAGAACGCGGGCCGCTCGCGGTGGTCCAGGTCGGCGCGGCCGGCCATCGCGGAGGAGGCCTCGGCGTGGAACCGGCGCGGGATCCGGCCGGCCCGGTAGGCGAGGCGGCCCGCCTCGGTGGCCCTGCGCATCGCGTCCGCCATCAGCACCGGCTCCTGGGCCCGGGTGACCGCCGAGGCCAGCATCACCGCCGAGCAGCCCAGTTCCATCGCCAGCGCGACATCGGAGGCGGTGCCCGCGCCGGCGTCCAGGATCACCGGGACGTTCGCGCTCTCCACGATCAGCTGGAAGTTGTGCGGATTGCGGATGCCCATGCCGGAGCCGATCGGCGAGCCCAGCGGCATGATCGCCGCGCAGCCGAGGTCCTCCAGCTTCCGGGCCAGCACCGGGTCGTCGTTGGTGTAGGGCAGCACCGTGAAGCCCTCGTCCACCAGGGTCTCGGCGGCGTCCAGCAGCTCGACCGCGTCCGGCAGCAGGGTCCGCTCGTCGGCGATCACCTCGAGCTTCACCCAGTCCGTGCCGAGTGCCTCGCGGGCCAGCCGGGCGGTCAGCACGGCCTCGCCGGCGGTGAAGCAGCCCGCGGTGTTGGGCAGGATCCGGATGCCGTTGCGGGTCAGCACGTCCAGCACCGAGCCCTGGGTGCTGGCGTTCACCCGGCGCATCGCCACCGTGGTCAGCTCGGTCCCGGAGACCCGCAGCGCCTGCTCCAGCACCTCGAGGCTGGGCGCCCCGCCGGTGCCCATGATGAGGCGGGAGCTGAAGGTGGTGTCGGCGATGGTCAAAAGGTCGTCGGCCATGGCGGTCAGCCTCCCTGCACGGCGGTGAGGATCTCCACCCGGTCCCCGGCGGCCAGCCGGGTGCCGGACCAGGAGCCGCGCGGCACCACCGTCTCGTTGACGGCCGCGGCCACGCCCGAGGGCGCCTTGCTCAGCTCGGCGACCAGCTCGGCGAGGGTCGCCTCCTCGGCCACCTCGCGCGGCTCGCCGTTGACGGTGAGGGGGATCTGGCTCATGAGGAGGTCTCCAGGACACGGAAGCGGCTGGGGGAGAAGGGGGTGGCGAGGGCGGGTACGGCGCCGGTGGCCAGGTACTCGGCGAGCAGGTCGGCGGTGACCGGGGTGAGCAGCACGCCGTTGCGGTAGTGACCGGTGGCGACGGCCAGGCCGGGCAGTGCGGTCGGACCGAGCAGCGGGGCGTTGTCGGGCGAACCCGGGCGCAGGCCGGCGCTGGTCTCCACCAGCGGCAGTTCGGTGATCCCCGGGACCAGCTCGTGCGCGTCCCGCAGCAGCTCGTAGACGCCGCCGGCGGTGACGGTGGTGTCGTAGCCCTGCTCCTCGCTGGTGGCGCCGATCACCAGCTCGCCGTCGGCGCGCGGCACCATGTACAGGTGCCCGCCACGGACCACCGCGCGGACGTTGCGGGAGAGGAAGGGGGCGTACGGCTGCGGGATCCGCAGGCGCAGGATCTGGCCCTTGACCGGGCGGATCGCCGGGATCAGGTCGGCGGGCAGGCCGGGCAGCAGGTGGCTGCGGGAGCCGGCGGCGAGCACCAGCTGATCGGCCGTCAGCGTCCCCCAGCCTTCGACCGGGGGGACCCCCGTGCCTGTGCCGAGCCTGACGCCGCGGGCCCGGTCGCCCTCGACCAGCAGCTCGACGGCCTCGGCCCGGAGCAGGCCGACGCCGGCCAGCTCGCAGGCGCGCACCAGCGCGGTCGACAGTCGGCGCCCGTCCACCTGGTGGTCGTCGGCCACGTGCAGGCCGGCCCGGATGCCCGGGGCCAGCATCGGCTCGAGCCGGCGGGCCTCGCGGCCGGTCAGCCACTGCGAGTCCAGACCGAGGCGCTGGTGGAAGGCGTGCAGCTCGCTCAGCTCGGCCTTGTCGTCGGCGTCCAGCGCGACCGCGAGGGTGCCGGTGGCGCGGTAGCCGGTGTCCAGGCCGGTGAGCTCGGTCAGCTCGGCGCAGAAGTCGGCGTAGCGGGTGTTGGAGGCGATGCCCAGCCGCAGCAGCGGCTCCTCGCCGTACTGCAGCTCGGTGACCGGGGCCAGCATGCCCGCGGCGACCTGCGCCGCCCCGCCGCCGTGGGCCGGGTCGACCACCGTCACCCGCAGCCCGCGCTGTGCGGTGCGCCAGGCGAGACCGAGGCCGATGATGCCGCCGCCGATCACCAGCACATCGGTGTGTGCACCGTCCTTGAAGCGTGACAAGAGAACGGTTCTCCCTTCGCCGGAATGACCCGGATCAGGTTCGGACGGTCGCAGGCCGCCGCAGCCCGCCTCTCAGCCCGGTGCGCCGGGCTCCCGTGAGGACGCCCCCACCATAACGCCGGGCCATCGGGTGGCTGAAGCGGCGGACCATGGGCTGGGACGTGACCGCCTCGCTGGGGCCTCTCTTCTGGATCTTGCCGGGCGCGCCCAGCCGGGCGCCCACCGCCGCGCGCTGACCCGACAAGATCCAAAGAGAGGCCCTACAGTGGCCCGGTGGCAGATGAGCGGGTGGTGATCGTCGGCGCCGGGATGGCGGGGGCGCAGTGTGCGGTGGCGCTGCGGGAGGGCGGCTGGCGCGGGCCGGTCAGACTGGTCGGCGCGGAGCCGCACCTGCCGTACGACCGTCCGCCGCTCTCCAAGGACGTGCTGCTCGCCAAGGCCGACCGGACCGACTTCGACCTGGACTGGGCGCAGCTCGGCGTCGAGCTGCTGCTCGGCCGGACGGCCACCGGCGTGGCGCCCGGAGTGCTGCGCACCGACGCGGGGGAGCTCCCCTTCGACCACCTGGTGATCGCCACCGGCGCCGCCGCGATCCGACTGCCCGGCGCGGCCGAGGAGAGGCTGCTGCGGACCGTCGACGATTCGCTGGCACTGCGTGAGGTGCTCACCCCCGGCACCCGGCTGGTGCTGGTCGGCGCCGGCTGGATCGGCGCCGAGACCGCCACCGCCGCCCGGCAGCTGGGCTGCGAGGTGACCGTGCTGGAGGCCGCCGACGCGCCGCTGGCCGGCGCGCTGCCGCCGGAGCTGACCACGCCGATGGAGCGCTGGTACGCGGCAGCCGGGGTGGACCTGCGGCTCGGCGCCCGGGTGGTCGCGGTCGAGTCGGGCGCGGTGCTGCTCGCGGACGGCAGCGAGCTGGCCGCCGACCAGGTGGTGGTGGGCATCGGCGCCCGCCCGGACACCGGGTGGCTGGCCGGCTCGGGCATCGCGCTCGACGCGGCCGGCGCGGTCCTGGTGGACGAGCAACTGCGCACCTCGCTGCCCGGCGTCCGGGCGGTGGGCGACTGCGTCAGCTACCCGTCGGCCCGGTTCGGCGAGCGGATCACCGTCCAGCACTGGGACCACGCGCTGCACTCCGGCCGGGCGGCCGCCGCCGGGCTGCTCGGCGGCGAGGCGCCGTACGACCCGGTGCCGTACTTCTGGTCCGAGCAGTTCGGGCGGATGGTCCAGTACGCGGGCCGGCACGCGCCGGGCGACCGGCTGCTCTGGCGCGGCTCGCCCGAGGACGCCTCCTGGAGCGCACTGTGGCTGCGCGACGGCGCGCTGACCGCCGTGCTCGCGGTGGACCGGCCGCGGGACCTGGCCCAGGGCCGGCGGCTGATCGACCAGGGCCGAGCGGTGGACCCGGCCCTGGCGGCGGACCCGGAGGTGCCGCTCAAGAACGCGGTTGGTGCGAGTCCGGCCGGATAGATGGCAGGCTGGTGCTGTGAGTAGCGAGACGGAATCCACCATCGAACGCCTGGTCCAGGACTGGACCTACCTGCCCGACATCTCCGAGCGCTGGGGTGTGCAGGTCACCGAGGTCCGCCAAATGGTCAAGGACCACAAGCTGATCGCGGTGCGCCGCGGTCCCAACAACGCGCTGCAGGTCCCGGCGGCCTTCATCGAGGACGACGGCCTGGTCAAGCACCTGGCCGGCACGCTGACCGTGCTGCGCGACGGGCGGTTCACGGACGAGGAGATCCTCGAGTGGCTCTTCACCGAGGACCCGTCGCTGCCCGGTAGCCCGATCCAGGCGCTGCGTGAGAACCGCGGTACCGAGGTCAAGCGGCGCGCCCAGGCCATGTCGCTGTGACGGCCTTCGACGACTACCGGGCGAAGCTGGCCGACGCCCGGCTGTACCTGTGCACCGACGCCCGGCGTGAGCAGGGCGACCTGGCCGAGTTCCTGGACGCCGTGCTGGCCGGCGGCGTCGACATCGTCCAGCTGCGGGACAAGGGCCTGGAGGCCAAGCAGGAGCTGGAGTACCTGGAGCTCTTCGCGGACGCGGCCGCCCGGCACGGCAAGCTGTTCGCGGTGAACGACCGGGCGGACGTCGCGCACGCGGCCCGCCCGCAGGTGCTGCACCTCGGGCAGGACGACCTGCCGGTCCCGGCGGCCCGGGCGATCCTGGGCACCGACGTGGTGATCGGGCGCTCCTGCCACGCCGAGGCCGAGGTGGCCGCGGCGGTCGCCGAACCGGGGGTGGACTACTTCTGCACCGGGCCGGTCTGGCCGACCCCGACCAAGCCGGGCCGGCACGCGCCGGGCCTGGGCCTGGTCGAGTACGCGGCCGCCCAGGTGACGGACCGCCCGTGGTTCGCGATCGGCGGCATCGACCTGGGCAACCTGGACGAGGTGCTGGCGGCCGGCGCCAACCGGGTGGTGGTGGTCCGGGCGATCACCGCGGCCGAGGACCCGGGCGCGGCCGCGGCCGAGTTCGCCCGCCGGCTCGCGGCCCAGGCCTAGCCCGGACTCAGTACCGACTCAACACCGACTCAGTACCGACGGACCGTGGCGGCCCGGGCGAGCGCGAGCAGCGTCTCCCGGGCCGCCTCGTCGGTCAGCGGGGCGTCGGCCAGGGCGGTGAGCGAGCGGTCCATCAGCTGCTCGATCCGCTCCTCGACCTGCTCGGGGGCGCCGCTCTTGGCCACCAGGTCGCTCAGTTCGGCGATCTGTGCCGCGCCGAGGCCGGGCGCGCCGAGGCGGGCGTCGAGCAGCGCCGCCTCGGCGGGCGGCAGGGCGCGCAGCGCGAGTGCCACCAGCAGCGTGCGCTTGCCCTCGCGCAGGTCGTCGCCGGCCGGCTTGCCGGTCACCGCGGGGTCCCCGAACACCCCGAGCAGGTCGTCCCTGAGCTGGAAGGCCTCGCCCAGCGGCAGGCCGAACTCGCCGTAGGCGGTGACCAGTTGGTCGCTCGCCCCGGCGAGCCGGGCGCCGACCTGGAGCGGGCGCTCGATGGTGTACTTCGCCGACTTGTAGTGCAGCACGGTCTGCGCCCGGGTCAGCGCGCCGGCGTCGGTGGAGTCGCCGGCCACCGGCTCCAGCACGTCCAGGTACTGACCGGCCATCACCTCGGTGCGCATCAGGTCGAAGACCGGCTTGGCGGTCAGCACCGCGGCCGGGTCCAGCCCGCAGCGGACGAAGAGCTCGTCGCACCAGATCAGCAGCAGGTCGCCGAGCAGCACGGCGGCCGCCGCGCCGTACTGCTCGCGGTCGCCGCGCCAGCCGCGGTCGCGGTGCAGCGCCTCGAAGCGGCGGTGGATCGAGGGCAGGCCGCGCCGGGTGTCGCTGCGGTCCATCAGGTCGTCGTGCACCAGCGCGCTGGCCTGCAGCAGCTCCAGCGCGGCCGCCGCGTTGGCGATGCCCGCGCTGTCGGCCGCGCCGCCCGCGCCGCGCCAGCCCCAGTAGCAGAAGGCGGGGCGCAGCCGCTTGCCGCCGTCCAGCAGGAAGTCCCGCAGCGCGTCGGCGGCGGCCAACAGGTCGGGGGAGATGCCGCTCAGCAGGGTGTACTGCTCCGCCATGAACCGGGCGAGCGCGGCGTCGACCCGGGTGCGGACCGCCTCCACGTCGAGGGGCAGCGCGGGCGCGGGGCTGGGCGAGGTCACGAGGCACTCCGAAGTACGGGGAATGGTCATCAGACTAACCGCCGCGCAGGTCACCGGCGTCCCAGCCGCCCCCGGGATCACGGGTGTCCCGACCTGCCTCAACTGGTGGACAGATCGTCTCAGCTCGTGGACGTGGTTTGTTCGCTCCGGCCCTGCGGCGGATAACCTGCGGACATGGCACTCGGCGTTCCCTCCACCAGAACCGACCGCGCTCAGACGGTCCGCGATCTCCTGGCGGCCGGCAAGCGCTCCTACTCCTTCGAGTTCATGCCTCCGCGCAACGAGGCCGCCGAGCACAAGCTCTGGGACGCGATCCGCCGTCTGGAGCCGCTCAACCCCAACTTCGTCTGCATGACCTACGGCGCCGGCGGCTCCTCCCGCGAGCGGACCGTCAACATGGTCGGCCGGATCGCCACCGAGACCACCCTGACGCCGGTCGCCCACCTGACCGCCGTCGACCACTCGGTGGCCGAGCTGCGCAACATCATCGGCCAGTACGCCGACCAGGGTGTGCGCAACATCCTCGCGGTCCGCGGCGACCCGCCCGGCGACCCGACCGGCGAGTGGGTGAACCACCCGCAGGGCCTCACCTACGCCTACGAGCTGGTGGAGCTGATCAAGGGGATCGGCGACTTCTGCGTGGGCGTCGCCGCCTCGCCGAACATGCACCCGCGGTCCACCAACTGGGACGACGACATCCGGCATTTCGTGGCCAAGATGCGGGCCGGTGCCGACTACGCGATCACCCAGATGTTCTTCGAGGTGGAGGACTACCTGCAGCTGCGCGACCGGGTCGCGGCGGCCGGCTGCGAGTCGCCGATCATCCCGGAGATCATGCCGGTCACCAACGCCAGGCAGCTGGAGCGCTTCCCGCAGCTGAGCGGTTCGGCCTTCCCCGCCGAGCTGGAGGCCCGGCTGCGCGCCGTGGTCGACGACCCGGTGGCGCTGCGCGAGGTCGGCATGGAGCACGCCACCGAGATGGCCGAGCGGCTGCTCGCCGAGGGTGCGCCCGGCCTGCACTTCATCACCCTGAACGGTTCGACCGCGACGCTGCAGATCTACCAGAACCTGGGCCTGCACCGGAGCTGAGACCGGTCCCCGTACGGGATGTGGGGCGGTAGCCGGGGAACCGGTACAGTCGCGGCACACGCGCGCCGCGCGCCGGGCTGTGGTGGAGGACGCAGATGGGCATCGGGATGCTGGCCTTGTATGCGGCCCTCGCCGTGGTCGCGCTCTGGTTGATCGCCGAGCTGCTGCTGCAGAACCGGGCCCCGCTGCACTGGCGGGCCGTCGCGCTCGGCGGGTTCCTGCTGGTGGTCGCCGGGATGGCGATCCGCTCGGTGCCGGTGATCGGAGTGGGGGCGGCGGCCTTCGCCGCCGGCCAGGTCTTCGTCACCCTGTCGGTCAAGCACGGCTACCGGGACGGCTGGTCGCTGCGGCGGGCCGACGGCGCGCTGCCCGGTCCGCTCGCCAAGGTCCCGCTGCTCGCCGCGGCCACCAGCGGGGTGGCGGCGGCCGCGGTGGTGGCCGAGCAGGAGCGGGTCGGCGAGGTCGGTCCGGTCGAGGAGGCCGACCCGGAGGGCGGGTCGCAGTTCCCGGCCGGGTCGCCGGAGTCGGGGGCGGAGGAGGAGGACTACGGCGTCTACGAGACGGTCGCCTCCTACCAGGAGCAGCCGCAGCTGCCGGAGCAGGTGGCTTACCCGTACGCCGAGCAGCAGCAGTACGACTACCAGCAGTACGGCTACTACGAGCAGCAGCAGTACGTGCCGTACGAGCCGCAGTGGCAGCAGCAGTACGACCCTTCACAGGGGCAGGGGCAGGGGCAGCCGCAGTACCAGTACGGCATCCCGCAGCAGCAGTCCTACGAGTACTACCAGCCGCAGCCGATGCCCGAGTCCGAGCAGCCGGTCCAGCCGGTCCAGCCCCAGCAGCAGCCGCAGGCCGAGCAGCACTGGCAGACCTGGCAGTAGGCCGCCGGTCGGTGGGCAGCCCCCAGCCGTAGCCCCGCGCGAGGCCGCAGCTCAGGCCGGCCCGATCAGCCCCGCCACCACGCAGGCCGACATCCCCGCGCGCGCCACGCCGCCGCCGGGGTGCGCCGCGCCGCCCACCAGGTACTGGCCCGCGATCCCGCCCGCGTTGGCCGGCTGCAGGTACGACCCGTCGGCCCCCGCCAGTGCCGGGCGCGGCACCGCACCGCCCGGCGCGAGAGTCTCCCGCTCGGTGTCCACGGGGGTCCGCACCATCCGCCAGAGCAAGCGCTCGCTCAGTCCGAGCCCCGCCGCGTCCGCCTGGGCCAGCAGCCGGTCCGCGAAGGCCGCCGCGACGCCCGGGGCCGTCCAGTCGAAGCGGGCCCGGGAGGGGACGGTGACCGTCAGGGTGACCGCCTCGTGCTCCTGGTCCGGGAGAAGTGACGGATCGTCAGGACGCAGGACCTGGACGGTCGGCCGCTCGCAGAGCCGGGCGGTGGCGCCGAACAGCGCGTCCAGCTCGGCGGCCCGGTCGGCGGCGTGCAGCACGGTGCGCTGCGCGGTCCCGGGCGGCCGGGCGCCGCGCAGCGCGAGCAGCACACTGAACCGGCCCGGCACCGTCGCCTCGCCCGTCCCGGGCCGCAGCACCAGGTCGGCCTCCGGCGCCTGGCTGGCCGACGGATCGAGCGAGGCTTCGTCGATCGAAGCGTCGTCGATCGAAGCGTCGTCGAGCGAGGTGTCGTCGATCGGGGTGTCGAAGCGGAACTCCACCCCACGCTGCTCGCAGCGCCGGTAGAAGGCCTCGGCCAGGGCCCGCATCCCGCCCCTGACCGACCAGACACCGAAGGTCTGCTCCATGTACGGGATCACCGTCGCCCCGGCGGGGGTTGCGCGCGAGTCGAAGCCGAAGCGCAGCGCGTACTCGGTGAGCAGCGCGGTCAGCGCCGGATCGGCGCCGAGCTCGCGCGCCGCCACCTGGTCCAGGGTCGGGGCGCCGCCGCCGCGCAGGCGGGCCAGGCCGCGTCGGGGGGCCGCCGGGTACGGGTCGGTCCGCAGCGCGGCCAGCGCGCCGGGCCCGGTGGGCAGCGGTTCCTCGAGCAGCGGGCGGCGGGTGGCCTCCCAGACCGCCCGGCCGCGGTTCATCACCGCTGCCCAGCGCTCGCCGGCACCGGCCCCGAGGGCGGCGTCCAGGGCCTGCGCGACGCCGCCGCGGGAGGCGTTGGGGAGGGTCAGCACGGTGCCGTCGGCGAACAGGTGCCGGCTCTCCGGGTCCGCCGGGGCCAGCTCGACCAGCTGCTCCAGCGGCTCGCGGCCGGTCTTCAGTGCCAGGTCACGGTAGACGGCCGGCAGCGTGAGCAGCGTCGGGCCGGTGTCGAAGGCGAACCCGTCCCGCCGGTACTGCCCGAGCATCCCCCCGTAGGTCGGCCCCGCCTCACAGACCGTCACCCGATGCCCCAGCGTCGCCAGCCGCGCCGCCGCGGCCAGGCCGCTGATACCCGCTCCGATGATGACGATCCGTGCCATGAGGGGTGATCTTAGACCGACCGGCCTTGGACCGACCCGCGTCGGACCCCGGGGTGGAACGCCTCGGCCAGGGCTGCCGCGAAGGCGTCCGGGTTGTCCAGCATCAGGTTGTGGCCCGCGTCCGGGATCGCGACCTGGCGCACGGCGGTGCCGGGGAGCGGGGGCTCCTCGTCTGCCGGGTGCAGGAAGGTGCGGGGGATGTCCAGGGCCAGCAGGCGTTCCCGGGTGCTGCTGCGGCCCAGCTCGACGGCGCTGCGGTGCAGCGCGGTCCGACCGGCCAGCCGCATGGTGGACCACCAGTGCGGGCCGACCGCCTCGCGCACCTCGCGCCAGCCGCCGGCCAGGAACTCCTGCTCGGTGTAGGTGGCGAGCCCGCTGCTGCCGGGCCGCCGGGCCGGGGCGACCGGGTCCAGGTTGGCGTCGGCCAGCACCAGCCTCGCCACCAGCTCCGGGTGCCGGGACGCCAGCACGATCGCCACCGCCCCGCCCATGCTGTGCCCGACCAGCTGCACGCCGGTCACCCCGGCCGCGCGCAGCGCCGCCGCCACCGCGTCCGCGTGCGCCTCCAGCGTGTACGGGAACCCGGTGGGCCGGTCGCTGATCCCGAACCCGAGCAGGTCGACCAGGAACGAGCGGTGCCCGGCCAGCAGCGGATGGGCGGCGGTGGCGGCGAAGTACGCGGGGGAGCTGGCGCCCAGCCCGTGCAGGAAGACCCGCACCGGTTCGACGCCGGGCAGCTCCACCCAGAGGGCGACCGCCCGATCGCCGCGGAGGAGCTCACCGATCCGTTCCGGCAGGGTCTGCTGCTGATCGCCCGGGCCACCAGCAAGGCCGAACTCGGTTGGCTGCGCACCACCCTGGCGGCACTGGCCGACTGAATTGTCAGTGGCGGCGGTGAGCATGGGGGCAGACGGGTCAGATCGGCCCGGCTGCCCGCTCCGGATATTTGGGGGAGTACCGACCATGACCGTCACCGACCTCCCGAACTCGATCCCGCTGCGCTCCGTCGACGTCCACCCGGTGCTGCTCAAGGCCGGTGCACCACCCGCCGGCCGCGACCTGCTGGACCAGGCACAGCGCACCCTGCTCGCGGCCGACGCCGCCGAGGACCCGTTGGAGCGGTACGCCACCGCGCACCTGGCCGCGCTGCGCACCACGGCTGCCGTGCTGGCGGTGCGCGGCCGGCCGGAGAAGAACCCGCGCCGGCGCAAGGCGATCCGCAGCGCCTGGGAGGTGCTGCCCGAGGTGGCCCCCGAACTCGCCGAGTGGGCCGTCTACTTCGCGGCCGGCGCGCGCAAGCGGGCGGCTGCCGAGGCCGGGGTGACCGGCGCCGCCTCGGCCCGGGACGCCGACGACCTGATCCGGAACACCGCGCTCTTCCTGCGCCTGGTCGAGCGAGTGCTGCAGCTGGGAGGCAATAGGGTGGAGTAGTCCCACCCGACCTGCCCCGCCCGCCTGCCGAGGAGCCCAGCCTTGTACCCGACGCGTCCCCGCAGCGCCCTGCGTACCGCCGTGGTGTGGGAGGTGGTCCGTGCGGCGCTGGAGCGCCGGGCCGCCGAGCTGGACCAGCCGGTGCTGGACGTGCTGGACACCGGCGGCGGCACCGGCAACTTCGCCGTCCCGGTGGCCCGCCTCGGCCACCGGGTGACCGTGGTCGACCCCAGCCCGGACGCGCTCTTCGCGCTGGAGCGCCGGGCCGCCGAAGCCGGGGTGACCGAGCTGGTCCGCGCCGTCCAGGGCGACACCCAGACGCTGCCCGAGCTGATCGCCCCCGCCTCGGTGGACGCGGTGCTCTGCCACGGCGTGCTGGAGGTCGTCGACGACCCGGCCGAGGCGCTCGGCCACCTCACCGCCACCCTGCACAAGGGCGGCCTGGTCAGCCTGCTCGCCGCCAACCGCAACGGCGCCGTGCTGGCCCGCGCGCTGGCCGGCCACTTCGACGAGGCCCGCACCGTGCTGGACGCCCCCGACGGCCGCTGGGGCGTCGGGGACCCGATGCCGCGCCGCTTCACCGCCGAGGAACTGCACGGGCTGGCCGACGACGCCGGGCTGCGGGTGGAGTCCGTGCACGGTGTGCGGGTCTTCGCCGACCTGGTCCCCGGAGTCCTGGTGGACACCGAGCCGGGTGCCATGGAGGCGCTGCTGAAGCTGGAGGAAGCGGCCGCCTCGCAGCCCGCCTTCCACGCCGTCGCCACGCAGCTTCACCTGCTCGCCGCACTCGCCTGAGCCGCCCGCGGACCCGGTGCGCGGTCGCCGGGCACTTCCTGGCCCGCCAGCGCGTTTCAACCGGTGCGGAGCGGGGCGAAATGTGGCGGACACGACCGATCGTCTCCCCCTCCGGATCCGGCCGACGGACCGTATGATCTGGGTAAAGCCAGAACGCATGACGGCCAGACGCATGGGGCATATGGACCACGACAAGGCCAGGTGGCGGACCGGTCGCCCCGCGACCGACGAGTAGGAGGACTCCGTGCCGCTCTCGGAGCACGAGCAGCGACTGCTCGATCAGATGGAGCGAGCGCTGTACGCCGAAGATCCCAAGTTCGCGACGGCGCTTGAGGGAACCGGGCTGCGCACCTACACCCGTCGACGGGTGTACCTGGCGGCGGCGGGATTCGTGCTGGGAGTCGGCCTCCTGATGGGAGGCATGATCGCGCAGCCCAAGTTCATTTGGCTGAGCGTGGTCGGCTTCCTGGTGATGCTGGGCTGCGCCGTGGTCGCGGTGGCCGGCTGGCGTCGGCATCCGGCCGTCGGCCCGGGCAACGGACCGCGCAGCGCCCCGCCGGCCCGCCGCAAGGCGGGCGTGATGGACCGGATGGAACAGCGCTGGCAGCGCCGCCGGGACGAGCACGACGGGCTATAGCCCGCCCCGAAACCGTATTGCCGCTGAGACCGCACGTGGGCGGGTGATCCTCGGATCACCCGCCCACTCGCTTGTCCCGGCCCGGGCCCAGGGCCCTAGCGGCGCAGTCCTCGGCCGGCCCGGCGCAGCGGCCCGGTCAGCCGCTCGCCCGCCCGGCGCAGCGCCGCGCCGATCCGGTGCCGCAGGCCGCGCACCGCGTCCCCGGTCCGCCAGGCCAGCCGCACCGTGGAGGGCGGCAGCAGCACCGCGCGCAGCCGCTGCCCGCGCTTGGCCGAGGCCCGCAGCCCGTCCCGGGCGGTGCGCAGATCGGGCCCCAGCGGCGCCGTGGGCCCGGCCTCGCGGGCGTACAGCACCCGCTCGGTGGCCAGTGCGACCCGCCCGACGGCGGCCCGCCCCCGCTCGTCCAGCGCGCCCGCCTCGCTGATCCGGCGCACCGTGTGCCGCGGGCTGAGCGCCTCGTCCGGCGGGATGCCGAGGTCCCAGGCGGTGTCGATCAGCTCCTGCCAGGCGGCCAGCACCTGGGCCTCGGTCAGCTCACCGCCGCCGGGACCGCCGGGCCGCCGCCGCCCGCCGCCCAGCCGGCGCCGGCGCAGCCGCCACCGCCAGGCCATCGGCGACAGCAGCAGGAGCAGCACCAGGCCGGCCGCCGCGAGGACCGCCAGCAGCTGCCAGGAGGTCCCGCTGCTGACCGGTGCGACCGCCACCGGGGCGTCCTGCTGCTGGTCGGCGCAGCCGCCCTGGCGGCGCAGGATCGGCGCGCAGCTGGTGTCGGCCGAGGGCTGGGAGCTGCCCTGGTCGGTCGGTGTCGCGCTGGGCATCGCGGTGGCCGTCGGGGTGGGCGCGACGGCCGTGCCGCCGTAGTCCGGGGTGGTGCCCCGGCTCGGGGTCGGTTCGAAGCGCAGCCAGCCGGCGCCCGCGAAGTACAGCTCCGGCCAGGCGTGGTAGTCCTTGCTGCCGACCTGGTAGTTGCCGTCGCCCAGGTCGTCGCCGGGCGCGAAGCCGACCGCGACCCGGGCCGGGATGCCCAGCTCGCGGGCCATCGCCGCGTAGGTGGCGGCGAAGTGCACGCAGAAGCCCCGCTTGTCCTGCAGGAACTTGGCGATCGCGTCCGGCCCGGTGCCCGGGTCCACCGAGGGGCTGTAGAGGAAGCCACCGGTGGTGGTGAACCAGTCCTGCAGCGCGACGGCCTTGTCGTAGACGGTCGGGTGACCGGCGGTGACCTTGAGCGCGGTCTCCCTGACCACGGACGGCAGGTTGGCCGGCACCTTGGTGTACTTCTCGAGGATCGGCGGGGGCACCGGCCCGGCCCGGCGCAGCTGGTCGGCGGTCGGGTCGACGTTCAGCGAGGTCACCGTGTACCGCATCCCGCCGGCCTTCTGGCCCTGGGCACCGATCACCGAGCCGGTCTCCGGCTCGAACCGCCAGTCGCCCTTCAGCTCGGCCTGCCGCGCCGGGAAGGGCATCGGCAGCCACTGCGAGCTGAGGCCGTTGGAGATCGCGATCCGGGTGGTCATGCCGGGCGAGCTGATCGCGTCGGACGGCCCGTCGGGGTACGGCAGCGGGTTGGACAGCGGCTGGGTGCTCTGGCTGCCGGGCTTCCACTCGACGCCGTTGAACTCGTCCAGCGCGGTGGTGCGCAGGTACGTGGTCTTCAGCGCCGGGTCGTCGCCGGTGTAGGTGATCAGGACCTGGTTCTCCGGGCGGCGCAGCCCGTCGGTCAGCGAGACCACCGGGTTGAGCGCGCTGATGCCGCCGCCGCGCCCGCCCCCGCCGCCGTCGCCGAAGCCGCCGTTGACCAGGTTCAGGCCGTCCCAGGCCGGCGCCAGCCCGCCCAGCACCACGGCGCAGCTCAGGGCCAGGATGCCGATCAGGTGCCCGCCGGTGGACAGGTCGCCGCGGTTGGCGCCGGCGCCGTTGCCGCGGAAGACCCGGCCCCAGCGGGAGAGCCGGTCGCGGCCCTCGGCGAAGAGCAGCATCAGGTAGCCGGCACCGGCCAGCAGGAACCAGAGCCAGAGCGCGCCGTTGTCGCTGCCGGCCAGCCCGGTGCCCACCGAGTACAGGGCGAGCAGCGGAAGGCCGGCCAGCGCGGCCCGCCGGTAGGTCACCGCGAGGGCGTCCACCACGATCGCGACCAGCGCCACCGAGCCGACCAGCACCAGCCGCAGGCTCGCGGTGGCGGGCGCGGGGATGGCGTAGTTGTGGATGTCGTCCAGAGCGCCGTTCAGCAGTTGACCGAAGTCCCGCAGCGCCTGCGGGCCCGGCAGCAGGCCGAAGCTCAGCGAGGTCCGGACCGAGCCGAAGATCAGCAGGTAGAGCACCACCACCAGCTGGGTCGGCGGCACCAGCGGCCGGGCGATCGACAGCCGGCGCAGCCCGGCGCCGACCAGGGCGACGACGGTGATCTGCAGGCAGGCGGGCAGGATCCAGCCGGACGGCCGCAGCAGGGGGGACAGACCCATCATGGCCAGCGCGGTGGCCAGGGCCGCGTAGACCGTCAGTCGCGCGCGCGTGGTCATGCGCTCGCCTCCTTCCGCAGCGAAGCGCCCGAGGCGCCGCCCACGGGGCCGCTCGCCTGGGCATGCACGTCGGCCATCCGCCACAGCTCCGGGACGGAGTCGCCGGCCCGGGCCGACAGCACCGTCCAGCCGGCCTCGCGCAGCAGCCGCAGCTGGCGCTCGCCGGCGGGGTCGGAGGCGCCGGGGAAGACCTGGCGCAGGCCGGCCCAGGTGCCGGTGTCCAGCACGATGGCGACGGCCGCGCCGGCCCGGCGGCGCAGCCGGCCCAGGCTGGCCGCCTGCTCGTCGTCCAGGCTGCCGAGGATCGCCACCACCAGGCCCTCGCCGCCCAGCCGCAGCACCTCCTCGGCGCGGGCCAGCCCGCCGCCGCTGGAGTGCTGCACCACGGCGAGCGCGTCCAGCAGCAGGCCGATCGACTCGCTGACCGAGCCGCCGGTGCCGCCGGTGGAGGTCTGCGGCACCTGGGTGCCGCTGTCGGTCAGCAGCCGGGTCCGGTAGCCGCGTTCCAGCAGGTGGCTGCCGATCGAGGCGGCGCAGCTGACCGCCCACTCGAAGGAGGAGGCCGGGCCGCTGCCGCGGTGCCCGACCTCGCGGGTGTCCAGCAGCACGGTGGCGCGGGCGCGCAGCGGCTGCTCCTCGCGGCGGACCATCAGCTCGCCGTACTTCGCGGTGGACTTCCAGTGCACCCGGCGCAGGTCGTCGCCGTGCCGGTACTCGCGCGGCACGGTGTCGTCCTCACCGGCCAGCGCAACCGCGCGCGAGGCGCTGTCGCCGTAGCCGGCCCACTCGCCGGCCAGCTTGACCGTCGGCAGCGGCTGCACCAGCGGCACCACGGTGAGGGTGTCGGCGGAGTTGAACGCGCGGGTCAGCTCGCACATCCCGAACGCGTCGGTCAGCCGCAGCTGCAGCGGGCCCAGCAGGTAGCGCCCGCGCAGGTCGGAGCGGACCCGGTAGGAGACCTCGCGAAAGCCGCGCGGCTCGACCCGGTCCAGGACGAACCGGGGCCGCGGGCCGAGCAGGTACGGGACCTTGTCCTCCAGCATCAGCAGGCCGGTGAGCGCCCGGGAGATGTTGTCCACCCGCAGGTGCACCCGGGCCTCCTGGCCGGCCGGCACCCGGTGCGGGCTGAGCCGGCGCCCGCTGGCCACCCGGTAGCGGGTGCGCAGCAGCAGCGCGGCGGCCACCAGCGGCAGCGCCACCAGCAGGACGCCGACCCGCAGCAGGGCGGTCTGGCCCAGCAGGAAGGAGCAGAGCACCGCGGTCAGCCCGGCGGCGACGAAGGAGCGGCCGCGGGTGGTCAGGCCGCGCAGACCGGTCCGCCAACCGGCGGCCGGGTCGCTGTCCGAGGCCACCTCAGCGGCCCTGCGGGACAGGCAGGCGGTGCACCAGCTCCAGCACGATCTGCTCGGCGCCGCGGCGGCTGAGCTGGGCCTCCGCGGTGGGCAGCAGGCGGTGCGCCAGGATCGGCACGGCCAGCGCCTGGATGTCGTCGGGGACCACGTAGTCGCGGCCCTCCAGGGCGGCGGCGGCGCGGGCGGCCCGGATCAGGTGCAGGGTGGCGCGGGGCGAGGCGCCGAGGCGCAGCTCGGGGGAGTTGCGGGTGGCGGTGACCAGGTCGACCGCGTAGCGGCGGACGCTGTCGGCCACGTGCACGGTGCGCACCAGTTCGATCAGCTTGAGGATGTCGGCGGCGTGCGCGACCGGCTGCAGGTCGTCCAGCGGGGAGGCGCCGCCGTGCACGTCGAGCATCGCCAGCTCTGCCTCGGGGCTGGGGTAGCCGATCGAGATCCGGGCCATGAAGCGGTCCCGCTGGGCCTCGGGCAGCGGGTAGGTGCCCTCCATCTCCACCGGGTTCTGGGTGGCCACCACCATGAACGGCGACGGCAGCTCGTAGGTGGTGCCGTCGATGGTGACCTGACGTTCGGCCATCGACTCCAGCAGCGCGGACTGGGTCTTGGGCGAGGCCCGGTTGATCTCGTCGCCGACCACGATCTGCGCGAAGATCGCGCCGGGACGGAACTCGAAGTCCATCCGCTGCTGGTCGAAGACGTTGGTGCCGGTCACGTCGGAGGGCAGCAGGTCGGGGGTGAACTGGATCCGGCGGACCGTGCAGTCCACCGATCTGGCGAGCGCCTTGGCCAGCATCGTCTTGCCGACGCCTGGGACGTCCTCCAGCAGCAGATGGCCCTCGGCCAGCATCACGGTCAGGGCAAGCCGGACCGCTTCCGGCTTGCCCTCGATCACGCTCTCCACCGAGGCGCGAACCCGGTCGATGACCGCGTTCAGCTCGGGCAGACCCACCGGACCCATCGAACCCCCCAGGGCCGGTGCACTCGACCGCGGGTCGCCCCCGCGCCTGTCGAGACCGGTCTGCTCGTTGTAGGTCGTCACCCGTCCGCTCCTCGCCCCTCCTCGCGCCGGTCCGCCTGTCCGGATCCGACCGTAGGGCGCATTCTTCCCTGAGCCACGGTTGAAAGTCACCCGAAGGAGCGAGGTGTGCAGGCCCTGGTCAGAAGATCTCGCGGAGCAGACCGGTGTGCACGTCGAAGACGAAGCCACGGACATCGTCCGTGTGCGGCAGGAAGGGGGAGGTGCGGACCCGCTGCATCGACTGCCGGACGTCGCCGTCCAGGTCGACGAAGGACTCCACGGCCCACTGCGGGCGCTGGCCGACCTCCAGCTCCAGCTCGCGGCGGAAGTCCTCGGTGAGCCCGAGCAGGCCGCAGCCGGTGTGGTGGATCAGCGCGATCGACCGGGTGCCCAGGGCGCGCTGGCTGATCGTCAGGGAGCGGATGGTGTCGTCGGTGACCACGCCGCCGGCGTTGCGGATGACGTGCGCGTCGCCGAGTTCCAGCCCCAGCGCGGCGAACAGGTCGAGCCGGGCGTCCATGCAGGCCACGATGGTGACGTTTTGGACCGGGCGGGCGTCCATTCCGCCGTCACGGAAGGTGACGGCGTACTTGCGGTTGGCGGCGACGAACCGGTCGATGATCGTCTCGGTGTCCGAAGCGTCAGTCATAGGTACGACGTTAGTAGGAATTGACGGCCGGTGGGGGCTTCGCGGCCCAGGTCAGGGGCCGGTGTGATGGAGCACATAGGGCGCGCGTGGCGCCGCAGGCCGGCGTGGGCGCGGGCGGTAGTCTGACGGTCCGTACGCAGCCCGCGGCCTCCTCCCGCTCCGTGCCACCTGGCGCACCTTCCCCGGCGCCGGGCGGCCGCGCTCCTTCCCCAGCGAGCGGGCGGGGACCACGGGTGGCGTGGGGCGGCGGCGAGGTGCGTGAGAATGGTGGGATCACCCAGCTCCGAGACACCCTCGCTTTCGACAGAAAGGCGCCCGCGCGCATGGCCACTGGCAGTCCGGAACCCAAGCACGTCCCGGTCATGCTGCAACGCTGCATGGACGCCCTGGCCCCCGCGATCTCGGTGCCCGGCGCGGTGGTGGTCGACGCCACCCTGGGCCTGGGCGGACACAGCGAGGCGCTGCTCACCCAGTTCCCCGAGGTCCGGCTGGTCGCGGTGGACCGCGACCCGGTGGCGCTGCGGCTGTCCGGCGAGCGGCTGGCCCCGTTCGGCGACCGGGCCACCCTGGTGCACGCGGTGTACGACGAGATCCCCGAGGTGCTGGCCGAGCTCGGCATCCGCGAGGTGCAGGGCCTGCTCTTCGACCTCGGCGTCTCCTCGATGCAGCTGGACGAGGCCGAGCGCGGTTTCGCGTACGCCCAGGACGCGCCGCTGGACATGCGGATGGACCAGACCCGCGGACTCAGCGCGGCCGAGGTGCTGAACACCTACAGCCACGGCGACCTGGCCCGGATCCTCAAGGTCTACGGCGAGGAGCGGTTCGCCGGCAAGATCGCCTCGGTGATCCTGCGGGAGCGCGAGAAGGAACCGTTCAGCAACAGCGCGCGTCTGGTCGATCTGGTGCGAAACGCGATCCCGGCGGCGACCCGGCGCACCGGCGGCAACCCGGCCAAGCGGACCTTCCAGGCGCTGCGGATCGAGGTCAACGGCGAACTGGAGGTGCTCGACCGGGCCATCCCGAACGCCCTCGAGGTGCTCGCGCTGGGCGGCCGGATCGCCGTGATGTCCTACCAGTCGCTGGAGGACCGCCTGGTGAAGCAGTACTTCGCGGCCGGTGCGACCAGCACCGCGCCGCCCGGGCTGCCGTTCATCCCGGAGGAGCACCAGCCCTGGTTGAAGCTGATCACCCGAGGCGCCGAACTGGCCACCGAGGCGGAGATCGAGGAGAACCGGCGCGCCGCACCCGTGCGGCTGCGGGTGGCGGAGAGGATCAGAGCCGCCAAAAACAGGTAGGGCACCCGGGGTCGCGCACTGGCCCGAGCGGGGGGCGACGGCGGGCGACGGCGTGCGGGGAAACAGGGAGAGCATGGTGCAGTCGGGCGGTGCAGGCATCCAGCCGGGCAGGCTGCTGCCCGGGCAGCTGGGGCGGGCACGGATCACCGTGCGGCCCGGACGGCCGCCGCGCGGCGCCGGGCGCGGGCGGACCCCGTTCGCGGTGCTGGTGGTGCTGCTGCTGGCCGGCGGACTGCTCGGCCTGCTGATGCTCAACACCGCGCTCAACGAGGGCGCCATCGAGCTGACCAAGGTGCAGAAGCAGACCACCGTGCTGACCGACCAGCAGCAGGGCCTGCAGCAGCAGATCGACCACGACGCGGCGCCGGACGCGCTGGAGAAGAGCGCCCGCCAGCTCGGCATGGTGCCCGGCGGCGACCCGGCCTTCCTGCAGGACGACGGCACGGTGCTCGGCTCGCCCGGGCCCGCCAAGGACAGCCCGCCGGTGAAGCGCTCGGGCGCCGACCTGTGGCCGACCACCGCGCAGCCCGCGCCCTCGGCGGCGCCCGCGCCCGCCCCGGCCGCCTCGCCGTCCGCGGCCGCGCCGACCGCACCCGACCCGGCGGCCAGTGGCGAGGGCGCGCTGCGGGTGGACCCGGTGAGCCCGAGCAGCGGAGGCGGGCGATGACCGAGCCTCGTCGCCCGCGCACCCCGGGCGAGCGCCGGGAGCGGCCCGCGGCACCGCAGCAGCGCCGGGTCGCGGGGGAGCGCGACCCGCGGCGGTCGGCTCGCCCGGCCGGCGAGCGCGCACCGCAACGGGAGTCGCAGCGGGAACCCCAACGGGAGTCGCAGCGCCCGCGCAAACCCGCGCAGCCCGGCCAGCCCGCGAAGGCCGGGCAGTCCGCGAGGCCCGGGCAGTCCGTGAAGGCAGGGCAGGCCGCCCGCCCGGACCGCTCGGGACGGCCGCCGGTCAAGCGCCGCCCGCCGGCCCGCCCGCAGCCGCGCCGCCTCAAGCTCGCCGACCCCAAGCGCCGGCTGCGCTCGGTGACCGTGGTGATGGCCGTGGTCTTCTCGGTCTTCGCCGGCCGACTGGTGCAGCTCCAGCTGCTGGACTCCGGCCCGCTCGCCGCCGACGCCAGCACCTACAAGTACGTGGACGTCACGCTGCCCGCCGCGCGCGGCTCGATAACGACGGCCGACGGCGTGTCGCTGGCCGCCTCGGTGGACGCCTACGACATCACCGTCGACCCGACCATGTTCGCGCCCGAGGCACTGCACGTTCCCGACGGCCCCGAGCAGGCCGCCGACCTGCTGGTGCCGATCCTCAACATGCCGCGCGACAAGGTGGTCGCCAAGCTGCGCACCCCCAAGACCCGCGGCCTGACGCTGGCCGCCCGGCAGAGCCCGCAGACCCGCAACCAGATCATCGACCTGCGCGCCGCGCTGACCAAGAAGGTCGACACCAAGGTCTGCCGGGCCCAGAAGACGCTGCTCGGCAAGTCCGCCGAACAGGGCGGGCGGACCACCGTCGACAACGCCTGCGTCAACCCGCTGGAGGGCGTCTTCGACAAGCCCACCACCACCCGGGTCTACCCGGCCGACGGCCTGGCGGCCAACCTGGTCGGCTTCGTCAACGGCGAGGGCGCCGGGGCCGGCGGCCTGGAGCTGCAATACCAGAAGCTGCTGGCCGGCCAGGACGGCCACCGGGTGTCCGCGGTCTCCGGCGGCCAGCCGATCCCCACCGGCGGCGGCACCCAGCAGGACGCGGTGCCCGGCAGCGACGTCCGGCTGACGCTCAACCGGGACATCCAGTGGGCCGCCCAACGGGCCATCACCGACCAGGTGGCCGCCGCGGCCGCGGAGAAGGGCTATGTGGTCGTCCAGGACGTGAAGACCGGTCAGATCCTGGCCATGGCCACCTCGCCCGGCTTCAACCCGAACGACCTGAACAGCGCCAAGCCCGAGCAGCTCGGCAACCCGGCCCTGCAGGACGCCTACGAACCGGGCTCCACCGCCAAGCTGATGACCATGGCCGCCGTGCTGGACACCGGCACCGCCGGCGCAGACACCCACGTCACCGTCCCCGGCACCCTGCAGCGCGGTGACCACGTCTTCCACGACGACGTCCCGCACGACACCTGGTACCTGACGCTGGCCGGGGTGCTCGCCAAGTCCTCCAACATCGGCACCATCGAGGCCGCCGAGCACCTGGGCAAGGACCAGCCGGAGTCGAACCGGATCCTCAACGGCTACCTGCAGAAGTTCGGCATCGGCCAGCCGACCGGCCTCGGCTTCCCCGGCGAGACCCAGGGCCTGCTGGCCAAGCCGGCGAACTGGGACATCTCGCAGCAGTTCACCATCCCGTTCGGCCAGGGCCTGTCGGTCAACGCGCTGCAGGCCACCTCGGTCTTCTCCACCATCGCCAACGGCGGGGTCCGGGTGGCGCCCAGCCTGCTGGCCGGCACCACCGCGCCGGACGGCCGCTTCACCCCGGCCGGGCCCGGCGCGCAGACCCGGGTGGTCAAGCCGGAGACCGCCAAGACGCTCGGCGAGATGCTGGAGTCGGTGGTCACCGACGAGCAGGGCACCGGCAACGCGGCGCAGATCCCGGGCTACCGGGTGGCCGGCAAGACCGGCACCGCCAACCGGGTGGACCCGAAGACCGGCAAGTACTCCGGCTACACCGCCTCCTTCATCGGCTTCGCGCCCGCCGAGGCCCCCCGGGTGACGGTCTCCTGCGTGATCCAGAACCCGGTCAACGGCAAGTTCGGCGGGCAGCTCTGCGGACCGGTCTTCAAGCAGGTGATGGAGTTCGCGCTGAAGACCCTCCAGGTGCCGCCGAGCGGCAGCCAGGCCCCCAACCTGCCCGTCGAGTGGAAGCCCTGAGTTGTGAACCCGATCACACCCGACCCCGCCTCGTCCCGCTCGTCCCAAGGGAGCGGCGGTGACTCACTTGGCTTCCGGAGCCCCACGCCCGATAGCCTGCCCGCCGTGCCGAAATCAGACCAAACCAGTGTGAGCCCTCCCCGCCCGACCACGGCGGCGCCCACCCCGCTGGCCGAGCTGGCCGAACTGCTCGGCCTGGCGGTGCCCGACGGCGGGCCGGGCACCCTGGTCACGGGCATCACGCACGACTCCCGCGCGGTCCGTCCGGGCGACGTCTACGTGGCCTTCGCCGGCGCCAACCACCACGGCGCGGCCTTCGCCGGCCAGGCGGTGGCGGCCGGCGCCGTGGCCGTGCTCACCGACCGGGCGGGCGCCGAGCAGGCGGCCGGGCTGGACGTGCCGCTGCTGGTGGTGGAGAACCCGCGGGCCTGGATGGGCGCGCTGGCGGCCCGGATCTACGGCGACCCCTCGCGGGCGCTGCTGACCATCGGCATCACCGGCACCAACGGCAAGACCACCACCTCCTACCTGGTCGAGGGCGGCCTGCGCGGAGCGGGCCGGACGCCCGGGGTGATCGGCACCGTTGAGATGCGGGTCGGCGCCGAGCGGATCAAGAGCGAGCGCACCACCCCCGAGGCCACCGACCTGCACGCGATCCTCGCGGTGATGCGCGAGCGCGGCGCGGACGCGGTGGTGATGGAGGTCTCCAGCCACGCCCTGGTCTACGGCCGGGCCGACGGCGTCCAGTACGACGTGGCGGTCTTCAACAACCTGACGCCCGAACACCTGGACTTCCACCCGGACATGGAGGACTACTACCGGGCCAAGGCGCGCCTCTTCGAGGCCGGCCGCAGCGGCGCCGCGGTGGTCAACCTGGACGAGGCCTACGGCCGCCGGCTGGCCGGCGAGGCGGCGATCCCGGTCACCACCTTCTCCGCCAAGGGCGCCGCCGAGGCCGACTGGCGAGCGGTGGACGTGCAGCTCGGCCCGATCGGCTCCACCTTCCGGGTGCTCGGCCCGGACGGGCAGTCGGCCGACGCCGCCGTCCCGCTGCCCGGCCCGTTCAACGTCTCCAACGCGCTGGCCGCGATCACCGCCCTGGTCACCGCCGGCCTGCCGCTGGCCGACGCGGTGGCCGGCGTGGCCGCCGTGCCGGGCGTGCCGGGCCGGCTGGAGCGGGTGGACGCCGGGCAGCCCTTCGTGGCCGTGGTGGACTACGCGCACAAGCCGGACGCGCTGAACGCCGTGCTGGAGTCGCTGCGCGAGGTCACCAAGGGCCGGCTGCACGTGGTGGTCGGCTGCGGTGGCGACCGCGACCCGTTCAAGCGCGCGCCGATGGGCGCGAGCGCCGCACGGCTGGCCGACACCGCCGTGCTGACCAGTGACAACCCGCGCTCCGAGGACGCGCTGGCGATCCTGGCCAGCATGCTCTCCGGCGCGGTGGAGGTCCCGGAGACCGAGCGCGGCGACGTGCTGGTGGTGCCGGACCGGGCCGAGGCGATCGCCTTCGCGGTCGCCCGCGCACACGCGGGGGACACCGTGCTGGTGGCCGGCAAGGGTCACGAGCTCGGCCAGTACGTCAAGGGCGAGGTCCGTCCGTTCGACGACCGGGAGGTGCTGCGCGACGCCATCACGCACACCACACCCGAGCGAGGAGTGCAGCAGCCGTGATCGCACTGACCCTGGCCGAGGTGGCCGCCGCGACGGGCGGTGAGCTGGTGGGCGGCGCCGACCCGCAGACCGCGGTGACCGCGCCGCTGGCGATCGACTCGCGCAAGGTGGTGCCGGGTGGGCTGTTCGCGGCCTTCCTCGGCGAGCACGTGGACGGGCACGACTACGCCGAGCGCGCGGTCGGGGCCGGTGCGGTCGCGGTGCTGGCCGAGCGCCCGGTCGGGGTGCCCGCGGTGCTGGTCGCCGACGTGCAGGAGGCGATGGGCCGGCTGGCCCAGGCGGTGACCGAGCGGGCCAAGCAGGTCCGGCTGGTGGCGCTGACCGGCTCGGCCGGCAAGACCAGCACCAAGGACCTGATCGCCCAGCTGCTCGGCCGGCTCGGCCCGACCGTGTACACCGAGGGCTCGCTCAACAACGAGCTGGGCTTCCCGATGACCGCCACCCGGGTCGAGGAGACCACCCGCCACCTGGTGCTGGAGATGGGGGCCCGGCACAAGGGCGACATCGCCTACCTCTGCTCGCTGGCCCGCCCCTCGGTCGGCCTGGTGCTCAACGTGGGGAGCGCGCACCTGGGCGAGTTCGGCTCCAAGGAGGGCATCGCGGCGGCCAAGGGCGAGCTGGTCGAGTCGCTGCCGGAGGACGGCGTCGCGGTGCTGAACGCCGACGACCCGCTGGTGAGGGCGATGGCCGAGCGCACCCGGGCCCGGGTGGTGCTGTTCGGGGAGAGCCGCGAGGCGCACGTGAGAGCACAGGACGTTCGCCTGGACTCCACCGGCCGTCCATCGTTCACGTTGACCACCCTGGCCGGTTCCGCGCCGGTCCAACTGCGCCTGTACGGTGAGCACCACGTCTCGAACGCCCTCGCCGCCGCCGCGGTGGCGATGGAGCTCGGACTGTCCGTCGACGACACCGCCGCCGCCCTCGGCGAGGCGGGTGCGCTGTCCCGCTGGCGCATGGAGGTCGTCGAGCGGGCCGACGGGGTCACCGTCGTGAACGACGCGTACAACGCGAACCCGGAGTCGATGCGGGCCGCGCTGCGCGCGCTGGTCTCGATCGGCGGCCGCGGCCCGCAGCGCCGCCGTACCTGGGCGGTGCTCGGCGAGATGCGGGAGCTCGGCGAGGACAGCCTCGACGAGCACGACGCCATCGGGCGGCTCGCGGTGCGACTCGACGTCACCAAGCTGGTGGCGGTGGGAGGGCGCGAGGCGGCCTGCATGGAACTGGGCGCGAGGAACGAAGGTTCGTGGGGTGAGGAGTCGGTGCTGGTGTCCGACGCGGACGCGGCGGTCGAGCTGCTGCGCGGTCAACTGCGGCCAGGGGACGTGGTGCTGGTGAAGGCCAGCCGTTCGGTGGGTCTGGAGAGGGTGGCCGAGGCGCTGCTGGCGGACGGTGCCGCCCAGTGAAGCAGATCCTCTTCTCCGGCATGATCGGCCTGGTGCTGTCGCTGTTCGGCACCCCCGCCCTGATCAAGCTGCTGGCCAAGCAGGGCTACGGCCAGTACATCCGCGACGACGGGCCGAAGGCGCACCACAGCAAGAAGGGCACGCCCACCATGGGCGGCATCGCCTTCATCTCGGCGACCCTGATCGCGTACTTCGCGACCAAGGCGATCGTCGGGGTGGCGCCGCGGGCCTCCGGCCTGCTGGTGCTCTTCCTGATGGCGGGCCTGGGCCTGGTCGGCTTCCTGGACGACTACATCAAGGTGGTCAAGCGCCGCTCGCTGGGCCTGCGGGCCAAGGCGAAGCTGGCCGGTCAGTCCATCGTCGCGCTCACCTTCGCGATCCTGTCGCTGCAGTTCAGCGACAGTCGCGGGATCACCCCGGCCTCGACCCACATCTCCTTCGTGGAGGACTTCAGCTGGTCGGTCGGCCCGGTGCTGTTCGTCATGTTCGCCTACTTCATGATCGCCGCGATGTCCAACGGCGTGAACCTGACGGACGGTCTGGACGGCCTGGCCACCGGTGCCTCGGTGGTGGTCTTCGGCGCCTACACCTTCATCGGCGTCTGGGAGTACAACCAGAGCTGCGCCAACGTGATCACCGCGACCGCCAAGTGCTACGAGGTCCGCGACCCGCTGGACCTGGCGGTGGTGGCCTCCGCGCTGATGGGCTCCTGCTTCGGCTTCCTGTGGTGGAACACCTCGCCGGCCAAGATCTTCATGGGTGACACCGGCTCGCTGGCGCTCGGCGGGGCGCTGGCCGGTCTGGCGATCTGCTCGCGCACCGAACTGCTGCTGGCGCTGCTCGGCGGCCTCTTCGTGATCATCACCCTCTCGGTGATCATCCAGGTCGGCTCGTTCCGGATGACCGGCAAGCGGGTCTTCAAGATGGCACCACTGCAACACCACTTCGAACTCAAGGGCTGGAGCGAAGTCCTGATCGTCGTGCGGTTCTGGATCATCCAGGGCCTGTGCGTGGCGGTCGGCCTCGGGCTCTTCTACGCGGGCTGGGTGACCAACTGATGCAGTGGCAGAGCCTGCCGGTCGTGGTCGCCGGCCTCGGGGTCTCCGGGGTCAGCGCCGCCCGGGTGCTGCGCGACCTGGGCGCCGAGGTCACCGTCGTGGACGGCGGCGACAGCCCCGTGCTGCGCGACCGCGCCGCCGAGCTGACCGGCATCTCCGTCCGACTGGGCGACGGCGACACCCTCCCCGAGGGCACCCGCCTGATCGTCACCTCGCCCGGCTGGCCGCCGAGCAGCCCGCTCTTCCTGGCCGCCGAGCAGGCCGGCGTGCCGATCTGGGGCGACGTCGAACTCGCCTGGCAGCTGCGCAAGCCGCTGCCCGGCACCGGCGAGCCGGCCCCGTGGCTGGCCGTCACCGGCACCAACGGCAAGACCACCACGGTGCAGATGCTCGCCTCGATCCTCACCGCCGCCGGCAAGCGCACCGCCGCCGTCGGCAACGTGGGCGTCTCGGTGCTGGACGCGGTGCTCGCCGGATTCGACAACGAGGCCGAGCCGTACGACGTGCTCGCCGTCGAGCTCTCCAGCTACCAGCTGCACTGGGCGCCCTCGCTGCGGGTCCACTCGGCAGCCGTGCTCAACCTGGCACCCGACCACCTGGACTGGCACGGCTCGATGGCCGCGTACGCCGCCGACAAGGGCCGGATCTTCAACGGCAACCAGGTGGCCTGCGTCTACAACCTGGCCGACCCGGCCACCGAGGAACTGGTCCGCGAGGCCGACGTCGAGGAGGGCTGCCGAGCGGTCGGCTTCGGCCTGGACGCGCCGGGCCTGTCCCAGTTCGGCGTGGTGGACGACCTGCTGGTGGACCGCGCCTTCGTGCCGGACCGGGCCAAGAACGCGGCCGAGATCGGCTCGGTGGCCGACGTCAACCCGCCGGCCCCGCACAACATCGCCAACGCCCTGGCGGCCGCCGCGCTGGCCCGCGCCTACGGGGTGGACGCCATGGCGGTCCGCGACGGGCTGCGCGCCTTCCGGCCCGACGCGCACCGGATCGCGCTGGTCGGCGAGGTCGCGGGGGTCACCTACATCGACGACTCCAAGGCCACCAACACCCACGCCGCGGCCGCCTCGCTGCGGGCCTACGACCCGATCGTCTGGATCGCCGGCGGGCTGGCCAAGGGCGCGACCTTCGACGAGCTGGTCCAGGGCGCGGCGAGCCGGTTGCGGGCCGCCGTGCTGATCGGCGCGGACCGCGCGCTGATCCGCGAGGCGCTGGCGCGACACGCCCCGGATGTACCAGTGATCGAAGCGGCCGAGGGCCAGACTGGCGCGGTGGCGATGGCCGAGGTGGTCACGGCGGCCGCGTCCCTCGCCCAGCCGGGCGATACCGTGCTGCTCGCCCCGGCCTGTGCCTCGATGGACATGTTCACCAACTACGGCGAGCGGGGGGACCTCTTCGCCGAGGCGGTGCGGGGGCTGACGAAGTAACAGACCAGGGGAGAAGGGGCAGCGCGGTGGCGGGTCAGGTCAAGGCGGACACGTCCGCCCCGCCGGAGCGCGGCCCCGCTCTGATCTCGGCGACCACCACGGTCTTCAAGGCCGAGGGCGCGCTGGGCCGGCTGAAGGCGCTGCGCGAGCGGCTGCGCTGGACCATCAACCGGCCGCTGACGCCCTACTACCTGATCCTCGGCTCGGCCTCGCTGCTGGTGGTGCTGGGTCTGGTGATGGTCTTCTCCTCGTCCACCATCACCGCGATCCACCAGGGCCTGCCCGGACCGTTCTACTTCCGCAAGCAGCTGGTCGCGGTGGTGCTGGGCACGGTGCTGCTGGTCGCCGCCGCCCGGGTGCCGGTCGCCGTGCACCGGGTGCTCGCCTACCCGGTGCTGCTCGGCTCGATCGGCGCCATGGTGCTGGTCGCCATCCCCGGCATCGGGATGAAGGTCAACGGCAACCGGAACTGGCTCAACTTCGGCTTCTTCCAGGTCCAACCCTCGGAGTTCGCCAAACTGGCGCTGCTGCTCTGGGCCGCCGACCTGCTGGCCCGCAAGCAGAAGGCGGGCACCCTGACCCAGTGGAAACACCTGCTGGTGCCGCTGGTGCCGGGTGCGCTGGTGCTGCTGATGCTGATCATGCTCGGCGGCGACATGGGCACCTCGATGATCCTGGTCGCGATGGTCTTCGCGCTGCTCTGGATGGTCGGCGCCCCGCTGCGGCTGTTCGTCGCCACCCTCGGCATCGCCGTGGTGGCCTGCACCGCACTGATCATCACCGTTCCGCACCGGCTGGACCGGCTGGCCTGCATCGGCTCCACCAAGCCGGTGCCCGGCCACGACTGCTTCCAGGCCCTGCACGGCCTCTACGCCCTGGGCCTGGGCGGCCTGTTCGGCACCGGCCTGGGCGCCGGCTACGAGAAATGGGGCCAGCTGCCGGAGGCGCACACCGACTTCATCTTCGCCGCCACCGGCGAGGAGCTCGGTCTGGTGGGGACGCTGTCAGTGATCGGTCTCTTCGCGGCACTAGGGTATGCGGGTATCCGAGTGGCCATCGGCACGAAGGACCCCTTCGTCAGGTACGCCGCGGGAGCCGCCACCACGTGGATCACGGCGCAGGCCGTGATCAACCTGGGGTCGGCACTGGGACTGCTCCCCATCGCGGGCGTACCCCTGCCGCTGTTCTCCTACGGGGGATCCGCCATGCTGTCGGCCATGACGGCACTCGGGATGCTGCTCTGCTTCGCACGCAGCGTCCCGGGGGCCAAGGCGGCACTCGCCGCCCGGAGCTCCAAGTCCCGGTTCAGGACAGGTCTGCGCCGGGTGCTGCCACGACGACGAACCACAGCGCGTCCGGCCCCCGGGTCGGCGCGCAGGGAGCGGTGAATTTCGGTGCATGTCGTACTCGCCGGCGGAGGCACCGCCGGTCACATCGAGCCGGCCATGGCGCTCGCGGACGCGCTGCGCAGGCACGACCCCAGCATCGGCATCACCGCGCTCGGTACCGAGCGCGGCCTGGAGACCCGGCTGGTGCCCGAGCGCGGCTACCAGCTGGAGCTGATCCCGGCCGTCCCGCTGCCGCGCAAGCCCACCCCCGAGCTGATCACCGTCCCGGGCCGGCTGCGCGGCACCGTGCGGGCCGCCCAGGAGATCATCGAGCGGGTCAAGGCGGACGCGGTGGTCGGCTTCGGCGGCTACGTCGCGATGCCCGCCTACCTGGCCGCCAAGCGGGCCGGGGTGCCGATCGTGGTGCACGAGGCCAACGCCCGCCCCGGCCTGGCCAACAAGATCGGTGCCCGGTACAGCGACTTCGTCGCGGTCTCCACCCCGGACAGCAAGCTGCGCGACTCGCGCTACATCGGCATCCCGCTGCGCCGCACCATCGCCACCCTGGACCGCAACGCGGTGCGCCCGGAGGCCCGGCACTACTTCGGCCTGGACCAGCGCCTGCCCACCCTGCTGGTCTCCGGCGGCTCGCAGGGCGCCCGGCGGCTGAACGAGACCATCCAGGCGATCGCGCCGCGGCTGCAGCAGTACGGCGTGCAGATCCTGCACGCGGTCGGCCCGAAGAACGAGCTGCCGCGGGTCGACGACATCCCCGGCATGCCGCCGTACCGCGCGCTGCCCTACGTGGACCGGATGGACCTGGCCTACGCCGCCGCGGACCTGATGCTCTGCCGGGCCGGTGCGATGACGGTGGCCGAGCTGGCCGCCGTCGGCCTGCCGGCCGCCTTCGTGCCGCTGCCGATCGGCAACGGCGAGCAGCGGCTGAACGCCCAGCCGATGGTCAAGGCGGGCGGCGGCCTGCTGGTGGACGACGCCGAGCTGACCCCGGACTGGGTGCTGCGCAACGTGCTGCCGGTGCTGACCGACCCGCAGCGGCTGTGGGACATGAGCCGGGCGGCCGCCGAGTTCGGCCGACGGGACGCCGACGACCTGCTGGTCGGCATGGTCTACGAGGCGATCGACGCCGCCAGGGGCGGCCGCCGCCGTGGCTGACCGGCTTGTCGATCCGACGGTCGAGGAGGAACTCTCCTCCTCCGCCGAGGACTTCGAGGACGAACGGCCCCCGCTGCGACTGTCGCGGCGCGGGATCGTGGTGCTCAGCGGATTCGGCGCGGGACTGCTCGCGCTGATCGGCTGGCTGGTCTTCTTCTCCTCGGTGCTGGACGTGCGCACGGTCGCCGTCCAGGGGCTGAAGAACGACAAGCTGACGGTGGACCAGGTGCGGGACGCGATAGGGCCGGTGCAGCACGGACCGCTGGCCCGGGTCGACCTGGACGCGGTGCGCCGCCGGGTCCAGGCGATCCCCCGGGTGGCGAAGGTCGAGGTCTGGCGGGGCTGGCCGCACACCCTTCGGGTGAAGGTGGTCGAGCGGCAGCCGGTGGCGGCTGTCAAGGGAGCTGACGGACAGTTCACCCAGGTGGATGCCGATGGGGTGAGCTTCGCCACCGAGTCGGCGCCGCCTCCGGGCGTCCCGGTGGTGGAGCTGCAGCTCAGCCAGCCCGCCCAGGACGCGACCGCGGCGCTGCCGCAGGTCGAACTGGTGCGCGGCGCGGTCCGGGTGGCGGCCGGACTGCCGGCCGAGGTGGCCAACCAGGCCCCCGCGCTGCTGGTCCGTTCGTATGACGACATCGAGTTGCGGCTGGCCGGCGGCGCCACCGTCCGGTGGGGGAGCCCGGAGCGGACCGAGCGCAAGGCGACGGTGCTGCGCGCACTGCTCAAGCAGGCGGCCAGGACCTACGACGTGACCGCCCCGGACGCCCCTGCGATCTCTGGCTGAGGAAATCCGGTAGGTTCTCTGCCGGGGGCACCATTGACGATCCGTCGGTGATTGGCTGACCCTGGGTGGTCCACCCCCGGTGCCTGGCACCCGGTGGTGATCACATAGGCTCAAAAGAAAAAAGGGAAGCTCGGCGTGTTCGTTGAACACGGGCCCGCCCGACACTTAGTGTCCTGTGTCACCAGGCTCTGTGTCGCCGGACCTGACGCTCCGTTCGGAAACCGGTCCGCAGGCACAGTGTGAACCCTCAACGTCAAGTTTAGGGTTCGGGTCGCCGGTTCTATTTCGGACAATCAGTCAGGAATCGGGCTCCCCATTCATCTAGACCGTCGGCTTTCACGACCCAGGAAGCCGACCCGGACATCCGAGGCGAGAGGCCTTCGACGTGGCAGCACCGCAGAACTACCTCGCAGTCATCAAGGTCGTCGGCATCGGCGGCGGTGGTGTCAACGCCATCAACCGGATGATCGAGGTCGGTCTCAAGGGCGTCGAGTTCATCGCGATCAACACCGATGCGCAGGCCCTGCTGATGAGCGACGCCGACGTCAAGCTCGACGTCGGCCGTGAGCTCACCCGCGGCCTCGGCGCCGGGGCCAACCCCGAGGTCGGCCGCAAGGCCGCCGAGGACCACCGCGAGGAGATCGAGGAGGTCCTCAAGGGGGCCGACATGGTCTTCGTGACGGCCGGCGAGGGCGGCGGCACCGGGACCGGTGGCGCTCCGGTGGTGGCCAACATCGCCCGCTCGCTCGGCGCGCTGACCATCGGCGTGGTCACCCGCCCGTTCACCTTCGAGGGCCGGCGCCGCGCCAACCAGGCCGAGGACGGCATCGCCGGGCTGCGCGAGGAGGTCGACACCCTCATCGTCATCCCGAACGACCGGCTGCTCTCCATCTCCGACCGTCAGGTCAGCGTGCTGGACGCGTTCCGCTCGGCCGACCAGGTGCTGCTCTCCGGCGTGCAGGGCATCACCGACCTGATCACCACCCCCGGTCTGATCAACCTGGACTTCGCCGACGTCAAGTCGGTCATGTCGGACGCCGGTTCGGCGCTGATGGGGATCGGCTCGGCCCGCGGCGAGGACCGCGCCAAGGCGGCGGCCGTGATGGCCATCTCCTCCCCGCTGCTGGAGGCCTCGATCGACGGCGCCCGCGGCGTGCTGCTCTCCATCTCCGGCGGCTCCGACCTCGGTCTCTTCGAGATCAACGAGTCGGCCCAGCTGGTCAGCGAGGCGGCGCACCCCGAGGCCAACATCATCTTCGGTGCGGTGATCGACGACGCGCTCGGCGACGAGGTCCGGGTCACCGTGATCGCCGCCGGCTTCGACGGCGGTCAGCCGCCGGCCATCGTGCGCGACCCGGTGGTGAAGTCGACCCCGGCCGCCGCACCGGAGCGCCCCACCACTCGTCCCTACGGCGGGATGGGTTCGGTGACGGGCCGTTCGGAGGAGAGCGCCGCGGCCGCGCCGAAGATCGAGACCGTGGTGGCCCCGCCGGTGCCGCCGCAGGTCCAGCCGGCCCGACTGCCCTACGTGGAGAGCCCGGCCGAGGAGCTCGACGTGCCGGACTTCCTGAAGTGATTTTGTAAGATTTCCGCAGGGTTCGATGCCCACTCCGCCATCGGCTGGGGTGGGCATCGTCGTGTGCGAGACATCTCGCCGTGGGCATGAAATATGACGAACCAGCAGGAGGCTGAGTTCCCGGTGGCCGACCGTCTTGAGCAGTTGAGAGCGGGCCTCGACGCCGTCGAGCGGCGGATCGACGCCGCCTGCGCGGCGGTCGGCCGGCCGCGCTCGGAGGTGACCCTGGTCGTGGTCACCAAGACCTACCCCGCCTCCGACACCCGGCTGCTGTCCTCCCTCGGCGTGCGCGAGGTGGCCGAGAACCGCGACCAGGACGCCGCGCCGAAGGCCGCCGACTGTGCGGATCTTCCGCTGATCTGGCACTTCGTCGGGCAGTTGCAGACGAACAAGGTGCGCTCGGTGGTGCGCTACGCACACCACATTCACTCCGTCGACCGACCGCGCCTGGTCACGGCGCTGTCCGAGGCGGTGCTCAAGGCCGAGCGGCCGGAGCTGGGTTGCCTGGTGCAGGTGGCCTTCGACCTCGGCGGGGGGCAGGGGCGGGCCGGGGTGGCGCCCGAGGACGTGCCGGTGCTCGCCGATCTGATCGCCGACACGCCCGGGCTGCGGCTGGACGGTGTGATGACGGTCGCTCCGTTGACCGGTCCACTGGCCGGCGACCCGGCGGCGGCGTTTACGCGCCTGGCGGAAATCTCAACCGGCGTACGCGCGGCGCATCCTGCTGCCACGATGGTCTCGGCGGGCATGAGCGGCGACCTGGAGCAGGCGATCGCCGCCGGAGCGACACATGTACGCGTCGGTACGGCGGTGCTCGGTGCGCGGTCACCCCTCGGGTAACGTCACCGGGTAGTAGATCAGACTGCAGGACAAATCAGGACAAAGCACCGATTGGTCCTGATGAAGCCAGACTGAAGCTGACAACAAATCGTGGATCGTATGTCCGCGGCCACGCTAACGGACTGACGGACCATCGGCTTACCGTAGCCGATATCTGACGGAATGTGAGCGGACCGCACGTCCCAAGCCCCACGCTTCGACTGCGGGTCAACCGTACTCGAAGCGTGCGGGTCTCGCGGGACTGGCCGGTGACGAAGCCGATCCACCACAGAGCGGAGGACAGGAGCATGGCCGGCGCAATGCGCAAGATGGCGGTCTACCTCGGCCTCGTGGAGGACGAGACGTACGACGGCCAGGGTTACGACCCGGACGACGACTACGACACGGACCCCGAGCCGATCCGGACCGGGCGGACCGAGGACATTCCACGGCCCGCAGCCCCCACGCCCCCGGCGCAGGTCGCCTCGATCGCGCCCCAGCCGGTGCCGGCCGCCGTGCCGATCCGGCAGGAGCCGCCGCGGATGGCCCCCGTGTCGTCCATCACACCCGAACGCCGTCAGAACCTGGAGAAGAGTGCCCCGGTGATCATGCCCAAGGTCGTGAACGAGCGGGAGCCCTACCGCATCACCACGCTGCACCCGCGGACCTACAACGAGGCCCGTACCATCGGGGAACAGTTCCGCGGCGGGACCCCGGTGATCATGAATTTGACCGAGATGGACGACACCGACGCGAAGCGCCTCGTAGACTTCGCCGCTGGACTCGTCTTCGGTCTGCACGGCAGCATTGAGCGGGTGACGCAGAAGGTGTTCCTGCTGTCTCCTGCTAACGTCGATGTCACGGCGGAGGACAAGGCTCGGATCGCCGAGGGTGGGTTCTTCAACCAGAGCTGACCCGGCCACGACGCCATGTGTGGACCTGATGGACAGTGAGTGACCAAGCAGTCTTCAGATCAAGCAGGGCCGGAAGAAACTGGGAGAGGGATACCCGATGGGGATCGTGGGGGCAGTGCTCTATTACGCACTGACCGTCTTCCTGGTGATTCTGCTGTTCCGCCTGGTCATGGACTGGGTCTTCCAGTTCGCCCGCTCGTGGCGTCCCGGCAAGCCCATGGTGGTGGTCCTGGAGGCCACGTACACTGTCACGGATCCGCCACTCAAGCTTCTTCGGCGGTTCATCCCGCCGTTGCGTCTCGGGGGCGTGGCGCTCGACCTGTCCTTCTTCGTACTGATGATCATTGTGTATGTCCTGATCTCGCTCGTGCAGCGTCTGCCGTGGTGAGCGATGCGGCAGGATGCCAGTGTGCCGACGATCACGTTGAGGTGAAGAGATGCCGTTGACCCCCGAGGACGTTCGGAACAAGCAGTTCACGACCGTCCGGCTGCGCGAAGGCTATGACGAGGACGAGGTCGATGCCTTCCTCGACGAGGTCGAAGCCGAGCTGACCCGCCTGCTGCGCGAGAACGAGGACCTGCGGGCCAAGCTCGCCGCCGCGACCCGGGCCGCCGCGCAGAACCAGGCGAACATGCGCAAGGAGCAGCCGCAGGACGGCCAGCGCCCCGGCGCTCCCGTGCCCGCCGCCATATCCGGCCCGCCGGTTCCCGGCCAGCAGCAGGGCCCGGGACAGCAGCAGCCGCAGCAGGGCCAGGGCGGTCAGCTCCAGCTCCCGCCCGGTCAGGGCATGCCGCAGCAGCAGGGCCAGATGCCCGGCCAGGGCGGCCAGCTCCAGCCGATGCAGCAGGGCATGCCGCAGCAGCAGGGCGCTCCCATGGGCCAGATGCAGCCGCAGATGGGCACCATGGGCGGCCAGCAGCAGCTGGTGCAGCCGATGGGCGGCCAGATGCTGCAGCCGATGGGCAACCCCATGCAGCAGCAGATGCAGCAGCAGATGGGCACCATGGGCGGCCAGCAGCAGCTGGCTCCGATGGGCGGCCCGATGCAGCAGCAGCTCGGCGGCCCGCTCGGCGCCCCGATGCAGCAGCAGCAGGGTCCCGGTGGCGACAGCGCCGCCCGGGTGCTCGCCCTCGCCCAGCAGACCGCCGACCAGGCGATCTCCGAGGCGCGGTCCGAGGCCAATAAGATCGTCGGCGAGGCCCGCAGCCGCGCCGAGGGCCTGGAGCGCGACGCCCGCGCCAAGGCCGACGCGCTGGAGCGGGACGCGCAGGAGAAGCACCGTGTCGCGATGGGCTCGCTGGAGTCCGCCCGCGCCACGCTGGAGCGCAAGGTCGAGGACCTGCGTGCCTTCGAGCGCGAGTACCGCACCCGCCTGAAGTCCTACCTGGAGACCCAGCTGCGCCAGCTGGAGTCGCAGGCGGACGACTCGCTGGCCCCGCCGCGGATCCCGGCCACCGCCTCGCTGCCGCCGGCCGCGTCCTCGATGGCCTCCACCGGTGCCCCGTCCTTCGGGGGCCAGTCCTCCTTCGGCGGCGGCAACCCGTCCTTCGGTGGCAACCAGTCCTTCGGCAACGGCAACGGCCAGCCCTCCTTCGGTGGCCAGCCCTCGGGCAACGGCGCGCCGCAGATGGCCCCCGCCGGCATGACCCAGCCGATGGCCGCGGTCCGCCCGCAGCCGCCGCAGCCCATGCAGCCGATGCAGCAGGCTCCGGCCCCGATGCGCGGCTTCCTGATCGACGAGGACGGGGACAACTAAGTCCTCGATCCCGAAAGGCCCCCGACCGCTCCGCGGTCGGGGGCCTTCGCACGTGCCGAGCCATCGCGCGTTTCCAGCCATCGCGCTTCCGGGCCTGCGCGCTTCCCGTGGTGGAGCGCGCACGAAACGGTGGTGGGGTGCCCGCCACGCGCTCAGCGCGCGGCGGACACCCCACCACCGTTCAGGCCGCTACGCCTTGCGCAGCTGGAAGGTCAGGCCCAGGCCCTCGTCCGTGAAGCTCTCCGACTCCCAGTCGGCCGCGCCCTGGGCGAAGTCGGTGGCCAGCACCTCTTCCGCGACCAGCGGGCCGTGCTCCGTGACGGATGTCACAGTCTCCGGCTCGGCCGACTGCCAGCGCAGCACGATCCGGTCCGAGACGTCCAGGCCGGAGTTCTTCCGGGCCTCCTGGATCTGGCGGATCGCGTCACGCGCGATGCCGAGCAGCTTGAGCTCGGGGGTGATCGCCAGGTCGAGGGCGACGGTGGCGCCGGACTCGTTGGCGACGGCCCACCCCTCGCGCGGGGTCTCGGTGATGATCACCTCGTCCGGGGAGAGCGCGATCGTCTCGCCGTCCAGCAGCACCGAGGTCTCACCCGAGGCCCGCAGCTCGGCGGCCAGCACGGCGGCGTCGGCGGCCGCGACCGCCTTCGCCACCTCCTGCACGCCCTTGCCGAAGCGCTTGCCCAGCGCGCGGAAGTTGGCCTTGGCGGTGGTGTCGACCAGCGAGCCACCCACCTGCGCGAGCGACTCCAGCACTGAGACGTTGAGCTCCTCGGCGATCTGCGCCCGCAGGTCGGCCGGCAGCTCCTCCCAACCCTGAGCCGCGATCAGCGCGCGGGACAGCGGCTGACGGGTCTTCACCCCGGACTCGGCGCGGGTCGCCCGGCCGAGCTCGACCAGTCGGCGGACCAGCGCCATGTGCCGGGACAGGTCCGCGTCGATCAGCGCCTCGTCCGCCACCGGCCAGGAGGCCAGGTGCACCGAGGCCGGGGCCTCCGGGGTGACCGGGACCACCAGGTCCTGCCAGACCCGTTCGGTGATGAACGGGGTGAGCGGGGCCATCAGCCGGGTGACCGTCTCCAGCGCCTCGTGCAGGGTGGCGAGCGCGGCGGCGTCGCCCTGCCAGAAGCGGCGGCGGCCGCGCCGGACGTACCAGTTGGACAGGTCGTCCACGAAACCGGAGAGCAGCTTGCCGGCCCGCTGGGTGTCGTAGGCCTCCAGCGCGGCGTCGGTCTCCCGCACCAGGGTGTTCAGTTCGGAGAGCACCCAGCGGTCGAGCTGCGGCCGCTCGGCCGGGGCGGGGTCGGTCGCGGACGGCGCCCAACCGGCCGTGCGCGCGTACAGCGCCTGGAAGGCGACGGTGTTCCAGTAGGTGAGCAGTGTCTTGCGCACCACCTCCTGGATCGTCCCGTGCCCGACCCGGCGGGCCGACCAGGGCGAGCCGCCGGCCGCCATGAACCAGCGCACCGCATCGGCGCCGTGCTGGTCCATCAGCGGGATCGGCTGCAGGATGTTGCCCAGGTGCTTGGACATCTTCCGGCCGTCCTCGGCGAGGATGTGGCCCAGGCAGACCACGTTCTCGTAGGAGGACTTGTCGAAGACCAGGGTGCCGACCGCCATCAGCGTGTAGAACCAGCCGCGGGTCTGGTCGATCGCCTCGGAGATGAACTGCGCCGGGTAGCGGCTCTCGAACAACTCCTTGTTCTGGTACGGGTAGCCGTACTGCGCGAACGGCATGGAGCCCGAGTCGTACCAGGCGTCGATCACCTCGGGCACCCGCACGGCGGTGCCGGAGCACTCGCGGCAGGCGAAGGTGACCTCGTCGATGAACGGGCGGTGCGGGTCCAGCCCGCTCTGGTCGGTGCCGGTCAGCTCGCTGAGCTCGGCCAGCGAGCCGACGCAGGTGAGGTGGTTCTCCTCGCAGCGCCAGATCGGCAGCGGGGTGCCCCAGTAGCGGTTGCGGGAGAGCGCCCAGTCGATGTTGTTGTTCAGCCAGTCGCCGAACCGGCCGTGCTTGACCGTCTCCGGGTACCAGTTGGTCGCCTCGTTCTCGCGGATCATCGCGTCCTTGACGGCGGTGGTCCGGATGTACCAGGACGGCTGCGCGTAGTAGAGCAGCGCGGTGTGGCAGCGCCAGCAGTGCGGGTAGCTGTGCTCGTACGGGAGGTGACGGAACAGCAGGTCGCGGGCCTTGAGGTCGGCGACCAGCGCCTCGTCGGCCTTCTTGAAGAAGACCCCGCCGACCAGCGGGACATCCGCGGCGAAGGTGCCGTCCGCCTCGACCGGGTTGACCACCGGCAGGCCGTACTTGCGGCAGGTCGCGAGGTCGTCGGCGCCGAAGGCGGGCGCCTGGTGGACGATGCCGGTGCCGTCCTCGGTGGTCACGTAGTCGGCGTTGAGGACGTAGTGCGCGTCCTCGATCTCCACCAGGTCGAACGGGCGGCGGTAGGCCCAGCGCTCCATCTCGGCGCCGGTGAAGGACTGCCCGGTGGGCTCCCAGCCCTCGCCGAGCGCCTTGCCGACCAGCGCCTCGGCGACCACCAACTGCTCGGTGCCGTCGGTGGCGACCACGTAGGTCACCTCCGGGTGCACGGCCGCGGCGGTGTTGGAGACCAGGGTCCAGGGGGTGGTCGTCCAGACCAGCAGCGCGGCCTGGCCGGCCAGCGGGCCGCTGGTCAGGGGGAAGCGGACGAAGACCGAGGGGTCGACCACGGTCTCGTAGCCCTGGGCCAGCTCGTGGTCGGACAGGCCGGTGCCGCAGCGCGGGCACCAGGGGGCCACCCGGTGGTCCTGGACCAGCAGGCCCTTGTCGAAGATCTGCTTGAGCGACCACCAGACCGACTGGATGTACGACGGGTCCATGGTCCGGTACGCCTGGTCGAGGTCGACCCAGTAGCCCATCCGCTCGGTGAGCTTGACGAACTCGTCGGTGTGCCGGGTGACCGACTCGCGGCACCTGGCGTTGAACTCGGCGATCCCGTACTTCTCGATCTCCGGCTTGCCGGAGAAGCCCAGCTCCTTCTCGACGGCCAGCTCCACCGGCAGGCCGTGGCAGTCCCAGCCGGCCTTGCGGGCCACGTGGTAGCCCTTCATGGTCCGGTAGCGCGGGAAGACGTCCTTGAAGACGCGGGCCTCGATGTGGTGCGCGCCGGGCATGCCGTTGGCGGTCGGCGGACCCTCGTAGAAGACCCACTCGGGCCGGCCCTCGGACTGCTCCAGGCTGCGCTGGAAGACCTTCTGGTCCCGCCAGAAGCTGAGGATGCCATGCTCGAGGACGGGGAGGTCGACCTGGGCGGGGACGGGGTTGTACGTGGTCACTGTGCCTCCGGCGGATGCGTGGACTGGCTTCCGACGGAGGGACGAGACGCGACCAGCCGTCCCGCGGTACCACCCTCCTTGACCGCCGCGAACTGCCGACGGCCCACTCCTTGGGCTTTGCGACCGGTTCTACTGGGCCCCTCGAAAGGGGCCGTTCTTCCGGCGGCTCCGGGGTGATCTTCCCGCCGCGCACACCCCCGGGCTCACACCGTCCCCGGGTCGCTCAAGGCTGCGTGCGTCGGTACTCGTCCCATCTGCGCCTTGCCGGCCCAGTCTATAGGGATCGCGCAACCGGATTGGGCCACCGCGCGCATCCGCGCTGAGCTGGGCGGCTGCCATGCGGTTAGCCGCTGGTGATCTGGGCACAACCTTGGCAATGCCCAGGCACGGGATGTATTGGCGGCTGCCCGAGTGGGATCGGCGAGTGGCATCGGTATGTCCCGTTGTGACCGGATTCGATCAGGATTATCGTTCCGGCACCAGAGGCCGACGGGAACCGTCGGCCGGAGTCATTCGTAGATGGGGTCGAAGCCATGGCTGAGAAGGCAACGGGCGCGGGTACCGTCACCAGGCGGATCCGGAAGGCCGTGGCAGGCGACCAAGGGGAGGGTTCCGTGACCACGACACGGCGGAAGACCAGCACCACCACCGGACGCGGCGCGGCCACCAGCCGTAACCACACTCCCGCCGGGACGGGCGCCCGCGCGGCGGCCGCCGGCGCCGAGTCGGTGGACCCGGCCGAGCTGCCGGTCCGCCCGGGGGAGGACCCGTGGACGGCGGCCGAGGTCGCCGAGGTGCACGCCGAACTGAACAGCGAGCTGGTCCGGCTGCGCGAGGAGATCGAGGCCGCCGAGGCCGCGCTCACCGGCCTGATGCGCGACTCCAACGACGGCGCCGGCGACGACCAGGTGGACGCCGGGACCAAGAACATCAACCGGGAGAGCGAGCTCTCGCTGGCCAACAACGCCCGCGACATGCTCGACCAGACCGAGCGCGCGCTGGCCCGGCTGGAGGGCGTCGGCTTCGGCGTCTGCGAGTCCTGCGGCCAGGCGGTCGGCAAGGCCCGGCTGCAGGCCTTCCCGCGGGCCACCCTCTGCGTCGCCTGCAAGTCCAAGCAGGAACGCCGCTGACCCGCTGCCCGACGGGTTCGGAACGAGCCGGGGTCGAGCCGGTGCGGCTGTCACGTGCCGTACGCTCGACCCCGTAACGTCGGCCCCCTTTTCGGCAAGCGGAGCGGATCATCACTACGCCAGGTTCCCCCCAACCTCACACGCAGGACGAGCTGACCGAGCCCACCGAGCCCGCCTCGGCCGACCTGCCCGCCGCTGAGGCCCCCGCAGCCGAGGCGCCCGGGGCGAGCGCGGCCGACGGCGGCCGGGCGGCGCTGCGTCGTCGCCGGCTCGGGGTGCTCTTCTCGGTGGCGCTGTTCGCCTACCTGATCGACCTGGGCAGCAAGCTGCTGGTGGTGGCCAAGCTGGAGGGCCGCTCGCCGATCCGGATCATCGGCGACGTGATGACCCTGCAGGTGATCCGCAACCCCGGTGCCGCCTTCGGCATGGGCCAGACCATGACCATCGTCTTCACCCTGATCGCCGCCGCGGTGATCGTGGTGATCTGGCGGATCTCCCGCCGGCTCTACAGCCTGCCCTGGGCGATCGCCCTCGGCCTGCTGCTCGGCGGTGCCTTCGGCAACCTGACCGACCGGCTGTTCCGGGCCCCAGGGGTGCTGCGCGGCCATGTGGTGGACTTCATCTCGGTCCAGCACTTCGCGGTCTTCAACCTCGCCGACTCGGCCATCGTCTGCGGTGGCGTGCTGGTGGTGCTGCTCTCCTTCCGCGGCAGCAACCCCGACGGCTCCACCCACCGCACCGCGGCGGCCCCCGTCGAGGAGTCCGCCGCGGTCCCCGCCGAGGAGTCCGCCGAGTCCGCCAAGGACGAGTAGCGCTGGGGCGCTGCGGACTACGGCATACTCGTACGGGTGAGTACCGCAGCGCAGATCCGCACCCTTCCCGTACCGGACGGCCTCGAGGGCGAGCGTCTCGACGCCGCCCTGGCCCGGATGTTCGGCTTCTCGCGGACCAAGGCCGCCGAGCTGGCCGCCGACGGGAAGGTCCGGATCGACGGCTCCACCGTCGGCAAGTCCGAGCGGGTGACCGCCGGCGCCTGGCTGGAGGTCGAGATCCCGGCCCCCGCCGCCCCCGTGCAGATCGTCCCGCAGCACGTCGACGGCATGCGGATCGTCCACGACGACCAGGACATCGTGCTGGTCGACAAGCCGGTCGGGGTGGCCGCCCACCCGAGCCCCGGCTGGACCGGCCCGACCGTGATCGGCCACCTGGCCGCCGCCGGCTACCGGATCTCCACCTCGGGCGCCGCCGAGCGCCAGGGCATCGTGCACCGGCTCGACGTCGGCACCTCCGGCCTGATGGTGGTCGCCAAGTCCGAGCGCGCCTACACCGACCTCAAGCGCCAGTTCCACGACCGGATCACCGAGAAGCGCTACCACACCCTCGTCCAGGGCCACCCGGACCCGATGAGCGGCACCGTGGACGCCCCGATCGGCCGGCACCCCAGCTCGGACTGGAAGTGGGCGGTGACCCGTGAGGGCAAGCCCTCGATCACCCACTACGACCTGATCGAGGCCTACCGGGCCGCCTCGCTGCTCGCGATCAAGCTGGAGACCGGCCGCACCCACCAGATCCGGGTGCACATGTCCGCGCTGCGCCACCCCTGCGTCGGCGACCTGACGTACGGCGCCGACCCGACGCTGGCCAAGCGCCTCGGCCTGACCCGCCAGTGGCTGCACGCCGTCTCGCTCGGCTTCGAGCACCCGGCCGACGGCGAGTGGGTGGAGTTCTCCAGCGAGTACCCGCAGGACCTGCAGAAGGCGCTGACGATCATCTCGGCGGAGAGCTGATGGAGATCCGCGTGGTCGCCTCGGCGGCCGACTTCGCGCTGGCCAAGCAGGTGCGGCGGGACGTCTTCGTGGTGGAGCAGGAGATCCCCGAGGAACTGGAGTACGACGAGCTCGACGCCACCTCCACGCACCTGCTCGCGGTCGCGGCCGACGGATCGCCGGTCGGCACCGCGCGGCTGATCGGCAGCGCCGAGGCGTACCGGCTCACCGGTGTGGTCGGCCGGGTGCTGCTCGGCCGGCTCGCCGTGGTCAAGGCCGCGCGCGGTACCGGTCTCGGCGCCGCGCTGGTGCGCGCCGTCGAGGCGGCCGGGCGGGAGCTGGGCGCCGAGGAGTGCGAGCTGCACGCACAGGTCCAGGCGCTGGGCTTCTACGAGCGCCTCGGGTACGTCGCCGAGGGGCCGGTCTACGACGACGCGGGGATCCCGCACCGCACGATGGTGCGCGCGCTCTAGTCCTCGCTCCGGTCTTCCCGCTCTAGTCCTCGTTCGTCCTGATCCGCGGGAGTGCCTCCGGGTGCTCCTCGCGCAGGTAGGCGATCAGGTCCTCGCGCACGGTGCAGCGCAGCGCGAAGGTCTCGTCCGGGCTGCGGGCGGTCATCGTCGCCCGTACCAGGATGGTGCTCGGCGTGCTGTCGACCACCCAGAGCGCCCACTCCGCGCCGTCCCAGTGCGTGCTGCCCGCCAGGGTCCGGCGCAGCCGCTCGCGCAGGGCGGGCACCGGCGTCGAGTGGTCCAGGTGGAGCAGCACGGACGCGAGCAGACCCGGGTCCTTGCGGGTCCAGTTCTCGAACGGCTTGCTGACGAAGTACGAGACCGGCACGATCAGCCGCCGGTAGTCCCAGAGCCGGACCACCAGGTAGGAGAGGGTGATCTCCTCCACCGTCCCCTGCTGCGCCTCCATCACCACGGTGTCGCCGATCCGGACCGTGTCGCTGAAGGCGATCTGCAGCCCGGCGAAGAAGTTCCCCAGGGTGCCCTGCGCCGCGACGCCCGCGACGATGCCGATGATCCCCGCCGAGGCCAGCAGGCTGGCCCCGATGGTGCGCGCGGCCTCGAAGGTCAGCAGTATCACCGCGATGGTGACCACCGCGATCAGCGCGCCGACCACCCGGCGCAGCATCCCGATCTGGGTGCGCACGCGCTGCAGCCGCGCCGGGTCCTCGGTGGTGCTCTCGTAGCGGGCCAGCACCGCTTCCAGCACGGCCGCCGTGATCCTGACGATCAGCCAGCCGGTGCAGGCGATCAGCAGCAGGAACACGCTGTGCCGCACGTCCCCGGTGAGCAGCCGTGGCGCCGCGAGCAGCAGGCCGGCGACGGCCACCAGTTGCAACGGGATCCGGCAGCGCCGCAGCAGTGCCCAGACCGGCGAGCCGGGGTGGCGGGCGCCGGCCCGCTGCAGGGCCTGGTCGACCAGCCACCCGACCGCGAGGGTCGCGGCGGCCACCGCGAGCAGGGTCAGCAGGAGCCGGAGCACAGGGCCACGATACGCGCCAGAACCGGACAAACCGTCACATCGCCGATCGGCTGTCCGTGCTGATCGGGTGTCTGTGCTGATCGGCTGTCAGCAGGCGCCGCTGCCCGCTCCGCCGAGGTGGAAGGAGGTCGCGGTGCCCCGCCCGGCGTCGTAGAGGCCGGGGCTGGTCGCGGAGACGGTCAGCTGCGGATCGTCGGTGGAGTCGGCCAGCTGGAACTCGTCGATCCAGGAGGAGCCGCGCGCGGCGCCGGTCAGCCCGTTGCCCATGTCCTCGCAGGTCGCGCCGTCGGCGTGGGCGACCTCGCCGAAGGCGGTGATGGTCTGGGCCCTGGTGTAGGAGCCGTTCCAGAGCGAGCCGGGGAAGTAGCCGACCGGCTGGCTGTTGTAGAAGAGCCACCAGTCGCCGCCGAAGTTCTGGATCGCGAACCGGGCGGCGGCGCCGGTCCGAACGGCCATGCCCGGCTTGACGGTCCGCGAGACCTGGACGAAACCGCAGCCGTTGTAGCAGCTCTCGGCGCCGTCCACCCAGTGGTAGACGAACAGGTGCGGGCGCAGGTCGCCGTTGAGGCCCAGGTCGACGGTCCAGCCGATCTCCACGGTGGACTTCTGGTCGGCCGACTGCAGCGCCAGCTCCTGGAGCGAGTGCGACTGGGTGTCGCCCGGCTTGACCTCGGGCGAGGCCTGCAGCATCCGGATCGAGGCGCCGGCGGCGTCGGTCTTCTGACGCCCCGAGACGTAGTCGTAGCAGGCGCCGAACCAGCAGACCGGGCCGGTGGTGGCGGTGGCCGCCGGCGGCAGGGGGGCCCGCGGGGCCGGTGAAGCGGCCTGGGCGGTGGGGGCGAGGGCGAGCAGGCCGAGGGTGGCGGAGAGGGCGAGGAGGGTCGCGGATATGCGCATGGAGGGCTCCGGGTGGGGGATTAAGCGCTGATGTAACCTCACTTACGGCGCGAGTTAAGCTAGCCCCGCCACCTGGGCGGCGCAATACCCTGAACCGTCGTCATTTCCCTTGCCGTGGAGGGCAGCATGGAGTCCGTCGGCCAACGAGTGCTGAGGCTGCGCACCGAGCGCAGCCTGACCCAGCGAGCCCTGGCCGAGCCCGCGTACACCGCGGCCTACGTCTCCACCGTCGAGTCCGGCAAGGCACGCCCCTCGGAGGCGGCGCTGCGGCACTTCGCGGACCGACTGGGCGTCAGCGCCGAGGAGCTGGCCACCGGGCAGCCGGCGCACCTGGCCACCGACCTGCGGCTGCGGCTGACCGACGCGCGGCAGGCACTGGCGAGCGGTGACGTCTCGGGGGCGGCCGGGTCCTTCGCGGAACTGGCCGAGGAGGCGCGGGGCCACGCACTCGTCAGCGAGCAGGCCACCGCTCTGACCGGCCTGGGTGAGTGCGCCCTGGAGACCGGCGACCTGGACCAGGCCATCTCCTCCTTCCAGGCCGCCGAGGAGCTGCTCGCCGCTGCCCCGCTGCCGCGGCGGATCACCGCCCTGCGCGGCCGCGCGGTGGCGCACCTGCTGGCCGGCGACCTGCGCTACTCCTGCTACCTGCTCGAGACCGCCATCGACCAGCTCAACGCCGCCGGCCTGCCCGATCCGGCCGCGCTGCTCCTCCTCTACTCCACCGTGATCGCCCCCTACATGGACATGGGCGCCCAGGCCCGGGCCGCCCACGCCGCCTCGCTCGCCCTGGCGCTCGCCCCCCAGGTGGACGACCCGGCCCTGGTCGCCCGGATGCACCGGGGCGTCGCCCGCACCCTGCTGGCCGAGGGCCGGGCCGCCGAGGCCGACGCCTCGCTGGCACGCGCCCAGGAGCTCTACCAACAGCTCGACCTGCGCACCGAACTCGCCCACTGCCACTGGATGCGCGGCTACCTGCGCTCCCAGGACGGCGACACCGCCCAGGCCGAGCGCGAACTGCGCACCGCCCGCGAACTGCTGGCCCGCCCGCGCCCCACCCTGTACACGGCGCAGCTGGACGTCGAACTGGCCGACGTCCTGCGCCGCCGGGGCCATGCCGACGAGGCCTCCCGGCTGCTCACCCAGCTGACCGTCACCTGCGGCCCGGTGCATGCCGCCGCCGCCCACCGCCTGCTCGGCCTGATCGCCGAGGACCACGGCGACCTGGTCGTGGCGGAGTCGCAGTACCGCACCGCCCTCACCCTGCTCGATCAGCTCGGCGCCAACGGCGACCTGGCCGACCTGTGCCGCCTGCTCGGCGACCTGCTCCGCCGGACCGGCCGTACCGAGGCGGCGCTCGACGTCTACCGCACAGGGCTGGGGCACCGGGCCGCGCCGGGGACCACGACGCTGGGGCCGGCGCCCGCGGAGCCGTTGGCGCACCTTTGAGGGGCGCCGGCCCTTGCGCGCCCGATGTGCTTAACCAGCCTTTAGGGGCCACGGATAGGATCACTCTCCGTGGACCTTCGCGGACGACTCAAACTGACGCGACGTCGGGTACTGGCCGCTGGGCTGGCGCTGAAGGCTGTCGTGGGGCTCGGCACGGCGGCGGTCGCGTTCGGGGGTGAGCAGGCGGTCCGGGAACAGGACCAGTTCCTCGCGATGCCCGAGGCGCCCGGCAGCAGCGCGCAGGTGTCGATCGACACCTCCTTCTTCACCACCGGCAGCGCGCCGAGGCCTGCCGTCCTGCTCGCGCACGGGTTCGGTGGCAGCAAGACCGACGAGGTGGGGGAGGCCAAGAAGCTCGCGCGCTCCGGGTACGCGGTGCTGACCTGGTCGGCGCGCGGGTTCGGGAAGTCGACGGGGAAGATCGGGCTCAACGCACAGGACGGCGAGGTGCAGGACCTCAAGCACCTGGTGGACTGGCTGGCGCAGCGGCCCGAGGTGCAGTTGGACGGACCGGGGGATCCGAAGGTCGGGATCACCGGGGCGTCCTACGGCGGCGCGATCTCGCTGCTCGGGGCGGCGGCGGATGCGCGGATCGATGCGATCGCGCCGGTGATCACCTGGTGGGACCTGTCACAGGCGCTGTTCCCGCAGAACGTGCAGGGCGGTTCGCCGGCTGACGGGGTGTTCAAGAAGCTCTGGGCCGGGATCTTCTTCACCTCGGGGTCGGCCGGGGATCTGACCGCCTCCACCACCGGCAAGCCCGCCAAGTCCGCGCCCGCGAGCGGCCCACCGGGCTGCGGTCGGTTCACCGACGAACTCTGTGCGATGTACAACCGGGTGGCCACCGCCGGGCGCCCCGATCCGGACGCGGTGGCGTTGCTGCGAAAGTCGAGCCCGTCGACTTTCGCGTCGAGCATCAAGGTCCCCACCCTGGTGGTCCAGGGCCAGCAGGACTCGCTCTTCCCGCTCGACCAGGGCGACCGGATGGCCAAGGCGATCGCCGCCAACGGCGCGCCGGTCTCGGTGGACTGGTTCGCCGGCGGGCACGACGGCGGCACCGAGACCAGCGACCGGGTGGACGGCCGGATCACCGCCTGGTTCGACCATTACCTGAAGAAGGACGGGGCTGACACGGGACCGGCCTTCCGGGTCACCCGCACCGGCGGGGTGGACTCCACCGGCTTCCAGGCGGTGCTGCGCGGCGCCGACGCGGACCAGTACCCCGGCCTGGGCGGGACGCAGACCCGCGAGGTCCAGCTGACGGGAAGTCAGCAGACCGTCTCGAACCCGCCCGGCGGCGCGCCCCCCGCGATCTCCACCGTCCCCGGCCTCGGCGCCCTCGCACAGGCCTCGCAGCTCGGGCTCGGGCTCTCGATCGACTTCCCCGGCCAGTCGGCCACCTTCGACTCGGCACCCCTGTCGAGCGGCCTGCAGCTGACGGGAAGTCCGACCGTCAGGATCCAGGTGCAGTCCGACCGCCCGGACGCCGTGCTCTTCGCCAAGCTCTACGACGTGGGCCCCGACGGCAAGCAGACGCTGCCGCAGCAACTCGCCGCCCCGGTGCGGGTCGGCGACGCGGCGACCATCACCCTCCCCGCCGTCGACCACGCCTTCCCCGCCGGCCACCGCCTGCGCCTGGTGCTGGCCGCGACCGACCTCGCCTACGCCTCGCCCGCCGAGCCGGCCACCTATCACCTGGCGGTGGCCGGCCCGCTGGTCGTCCCCACCGTGCCAGGACTGCACACCGAAGCGACCCCGCTGCCCGCTCGTACCTGGGTGCTGCCGCTGGTGGCGCTCGCCCTCGCGGCGCTGCTCCTGCTCACCGCCCGGCGGCGCCGCGCGATGCCGCCGCCCGACCCGGCCCTGGCCGAGGTCCCCCTGCAGATCACCGGCCTGAGCAAGCGCTACAAGGGCGCCACCGACCGCTACGCCGTCCAGGACCTCGGCTTCCAGGTGGAACGCGGCCAGGTGCTCGGCCTGCTCGGCCCCAACGGCGCGGGCAAGACCACCACCCTGCGCATGCTGATGGGCCTGATCCGCCCGGACGAGGGCGAGATCCGGATCTTCGGCCACGCCGTCCGCCCGGGCGCGCCGGTGCTCTCCCGGGTCGGCGCCTTCGTGGAGGGCGCCGGCTTCCTGCCGCACCTGTCCGGGCGCGCCAACCTGGAGCTCTACTGGCGCAGCACCGGTCGCCCGGCCGCGGACGCGCACCTCGAGGAGGCGCTGGAGATCGCCGACCTCGGCGAGGCCCTGGAACGCGCCGTGCGCACGTACTCGCAGGGCATGCGCCAGCGGTTGGCGATCGCGCAGGCCATGCTCGGGCTGCCGGACCTGCTGATCCTGGACGAGCCGACCAACGGGCTCGACCCGCCGCAGATCCGCGAGATGCGCGAGGTGATGATCCGCTACGCCGCGGCCGGGCGGACCGTCATCGTCTCCAGCCACCTGCTCGCCGAGGTGGAGCAGAGCTGCACCCATCTGGTGGTGATGGACCGCGGCCGGCTGGTCACCGCGGGCGAGGTGGCCGAGATCGTCGGCGGCGGCGAGCTGCTGCTGGTCGGCACGCCCGCCGAGTTCGGACCGGACGAGCTGGCGGCGGCCGCCGAGAAGCTGGGCCAGCTCGCCGGGGTCGCCGAGGCGGAGGTGGCCGGGCACGGCCTGCTGGTCCGGCTGGACGGCCTGACGGCCACCCAGCTGATCGCCGAACTCGTCCGGATGGACGTCCCGGTGGAGCGGGCCGGTCCGCACCGCCGCCTGGAGGACGCGTTCCTCTCGCTGATCGGAGGCGCCTCGTGACGACCGCCCAGTTCCGGCCCCGGGCCGAGCCCGACGACCGGGCGGCCGGCTACCGGCCGCAGCACACCCTGCCGCTGCGGGTGGAGGCGCTGCGCCAACTTCGGCGCCGGCGCACCCTGATCATCGCGGCGGTGCTCTTCGCGATGCCGTTCATCGTGCTGGCGGCCTTCCAGATCGGCGGCATGCCGAGCCGGGCCGACCGCACCACCTTCATCGAGCTGGCCACCGCCTCCGGGCCGAACTTCGCGGCCACCATGCTCTTCATGGGCACCGGGTTCCTGTTGGTGATCCCGGTCGCGCTGTTCTGCGGGGACACCGTGGCCGCCGAGGCGGGCTGGTCCTCGCTGCGCTACCTGCTCGCCGCGCCGGTGCCCCGGGCTCGGCTGCTGGCCCGGAAGCTGACCGTCGGCCTGCTCTTCTCGGCGGCCGCGATCGTGCTGCTGCCGCTGGTCGGACTCGGGGTCGGCACCGCCGCCTACGGCTGGGGCGACCTCAAGCTGCCCACCGGCGGCAGCCTGTCCGGCGCCGAGGCGCTGCCCCGGCTCGCCATCGCGGTGGGCTTCATCATCCTCAGCGAGCTGGTGGTGGCGGCGCTGGCCTTCTACCTCTCCACGGCCACCGACGCGCCGCTCGGCGCGGTCGGAGGGGCGGTCTTCATCTCGATCATCACCGGGGTGCTGGACGCCATCACCGCCCTGGGCGGTCTGCGCGAGTGGCTGCCCGCGCACTGGCAGTACGCCTGGGCGGACGCGCTGCAGCCGCAGCTGGAGTGGGGCGGCATGGTGCAGGGCGTGTCGGTCTCGCTGTCCTACGCGGTGATCCTGCTGGCGCTGGCCTTCCGGGGCTTCGCGCGCAAGGACATCGTGTCGTAGTAGCGGGTGCGTTGGGAGAGGATGGGACGGTAGCGACCCGAACAACGACGGAGAACCCGTGGCCCAGATCCTCCTCCTCCACTCCGCCTACGGCCTGCGCCCGGCCGTGCACGCGGCCGCCGACCGGCTCCGGGCGGCCGGGCACCAGGTGCACCTGCCCGACCTGTACGACGGCCGGCTCTTCGAGACCGTCGAGGAGGGCATGGCCTACCGCGAGGAGGTCGGCACCGACGAGCTGCTCCGACGGGCCGTCAGCGCGGCCGCCCCGCTGCTCACCCCGGGCACCCGCCTGGTCTACGCGGGCTTCTCGCTCGGCGGCGCGCTGGCGCAGAACCTGGCGCTCGCCGATGAGCAAGCGCTTGCTCTGCTGCTCCTGCACGGCACCTCGGACGTGCGCGACGAGGCGAGCACCGAGATCCCGGTCCAGCTGCACGTGGCCGAGCCCGACCCGTTCGAGACCGAGGACTGGCTGAACGCCTGGTACCTGCGGATGCGCAAGGCCGGGGCGGACGTCGAGGTGCACCGCTACCGCGGGGCCGGCCACCTGTTCACCGACCCCGAGCTGCCGGACTACGACGCCGAGGCCGCCGAGCGGACCTGGGCGGTCGCGCTCGACTTCCTCCGCGAGGTGGAGCGGGGCTGACGGGAGGTCGGTCAGCGGACGGGCGGGTATCCGTACGGTGGCTGGGCAGGCGGCGGCGGGACGTTGTAGCCAGGCGCCGCCCGCGGCACGTCCTGCGGCGGCATCGGGGGAGCGAACGGCGGCTGGGCCGGGGCGGCGAACGGCGGCGCCGGAGCGGCGGCGAACGGTGGCGCGTACCCGCCGCCGAAGTCCTGCCGCGGGGCGGACTTCATGGTCGAGGCGACCACCAGCGCGAACACCAGCCCGAGCAGGACCTGCACGGCGAGGTCGATGGTTCCCCACATGACCGGCCAGGCCGGGGTGGTGAGGTAGTGCCAGCCGTTCTCGTCGGTGCCGGTCGAGATCAGGAACCCCGCGATCCCGTACGCGTTGGTCAGCAGCAGCACCGCCCCGGCCGCGCGGATCCAGCCGCGGCCGCCGATGGCCGCGATGATCATGGTGATCAGGGCGAGGCAGGTGGCCGTGTCGCTCGGGCCGAAGAGGAAGGGCGTCTGCACCAGCCGCAGCTCGCTGAGGTGCCCGAAACCGAACGAGTACGGCAGCATCTTCGCGCCCACCTGGCTCAGGTCGATGCCCAGGATCGTCAACTCCAGTGCCAGGACGACCATCATGATCACCGCCAGCCCGGGCAGCGCTGCCGCCCGGCTCCTGGCCCGGGGCGGGCCTGGTACCGGGGCGAACCCTCCGACAACGGGCGGGCCGTAACTCATGTCTCCCCCTCCGGGCGGCGCGGTCCGTGGCGTCTCCACAACCCGTCGCGGGCCGAGACTAGCGCCCCGGCCGCACAGTGTCAGGCGCTCCAGGCGGACGGCCCGAGCAGCGTCTTCACCTCGCTGGCGAAGGCGGTGTCCGGGTTCACCAGGAAGCCCAACTCGTAGAGCACGTCCTTCTGCCGACTGGTGGTCAGCAGCCGCACCGGCACATCGCCGGGGTGCGCCCGCAGGGTGGCCTTCAGCTCCCGGACCATGTGCGCGGTGACCTTCGGGTAGGGCACGGTGATCTGCACCGGCGGCTTGCCGCCGTGCTCGGCCGCGGAGATGTCCAGCGTGGTCAGCTCCTGGCCGAAGATGGACAGCGCGCCGTCCCGCTCGTTCAGCCGGCCGCGGACCGAGACCACGTTGTCCTCGACCATCTGGTCGGCCATCAGGTTGTAGGTGGCCGGGAAGAAGAGCACCTCGACCGAGCCGTCACGGTCGGCCAGGGTGATGATCGCCCAGGCGTTGCCCGCCTTGTTGATCCGCCGGTCCACGCCGGTGATCAGCCCGGACAGCCGCACCTCGCCCTCGGTCCGCCCGGAGCCCATCAGTTCGGCGATCGAGATGTCGCGGTTGCGGGCCAGGATGTGCTCGGCGCCGTCCAGCGGGTGGCTGGAGACGTACAGGCCGAGCATCTCGCGCTCCAGGCTGAGCAGTTGCTTGCGCGGCCACTCCCGGTCGGTCAGCTCGAAGTCCAGGCCGATGGTGGGCGTGTCGGCGCCGGTGTCCAGCGCGCCGAACAGGTCGTCCTGCCCGATCGCCTGCTGCTTCTTGACCCCGGTGACGGCGTCGATGGCCTGCTCGTGCACCGCGACCAGCGACTGGCGGGTGTGCCCGAGCGAGTCGAAGGCGCCGGACTTGATCAGCGAGTCGACGGTGCGCTTGTTGCAGGCGACCAGCTCGACCTTGTCCAGGAAGTCCGCGAAGGAGGAGTACTTGCCCTTCTCCTTGCGGGTCTTGATCAGCGACTCGATCACCGGGACGCCGACGTTGCGCACCGCCTTGAGGCCGAACCGGACGTCGGTGCCGACGGCGGTGAAGTCGACCACCGACTCGTTGACGTCGGGGGAGAGGATCTTGATGCCCATCGCCCGGCACTCGGCCAGGTAGACGGCCATCTTGTCCTTGTCGTCCGCCACCGAGGTGAGCAGGGCGGCCATGTACTCGGCGGGGTAGTTCGCCTTGAGGTAGGCGGTCTGGTACGAGACCAGGCCGTAGGCGGCCGAGTGCGATTTGTTGAACGCGTAGCCGGCGAACGGGACCAGCACGTCCCAGACCGCCTGGATCGCCTCGTCGGAGTAGCCGCGCTCCTTGCAGCCCGCGTGGAAGGGGACGAACTCCTTCTCCAGGACTTCCTTCTTCTTCTTGCCCATCGCGCGGCGGAGCAGGTCTGCCTGTCCGAGCGAGTAGCCGGCCAGCACCTGGGCGGCACGCTGCACCTGCTCCTGATAGACGATCAGGCCGTAGGTGGGGCCGAGGACCTCCTTGAGCGGCTCCTCCAACTCCGGGTGGATCGGCAGGATCTCCTGCTGGGCGTTCTTGCGCAGCGCGTAGTTGGTGTGCGAGTTCATGCCCATGGGGCCGGGGCGGTACAGGGCGGAGACGGCGGAGATGTCGGCGAACTCGGTGGGCTTCATCAGCTTGAGGAGCGCTCGCATGGGGCCGCCATCGAGCTGGAAGACGCCCAGGGTGTCACCGCGGGCCAGCAGTTGGTACGTCGTCGGGTCGTCGATCGGAATGTTCTCGATGTCGATGTCGACACCTCGGTTGGCCTTCACGATCTTGATGCAGTGGTCGATGATGCCCAGGTTCCGCAGCCCCAGGAAGTCCATCTTGATCAGGCCCATGGCTTCGCACGACGGGTAGTCGAAGCCGGTGATGATCACGCCGTCCTTGTCCCGCATGTGCAACGGGATCAGGTCGAGCAGTGGTGTCGAGGAGAGGATGACGGCCGCGGCGTGCACGCCGGTGCCGCGGATCAGGCCCTCGATGCCGATGCCGGTGTCGATGATCTTCTTGACGTCCGGCTCGTTGGCGTACATCGTGCGGATCTCGGTGCCCTCGTTGTAGCGAGGGTGCTTCTCGTTGAAGAGGTCCGCGAGCGGGACGCCCTTGCCCATCACGTCCGGCGGCATCGCCTTGGTGATCCGGTCGCCCATGGCGAAGGGGTAGCCGAGGATGCGGCTGGAGTCCTTGACGGCGGCCTTCGCCTTGATGGTGCCGAAGGTGTTCACCTGGGCGGTGTAGGCGGCGCCGTACTTCTCGGTGACGTAGCGCACCATCTGGTCGCGCTGGCGGTCGTCGAAGTCGATGTCGACGTCCGGGGGGTTGATGCGCTCGGGGTTGAGGAAGCGCTCGAAGAGGAGATCGTGCTCCAGCGGGTCCAGCTGGGTGATCCCGGTGAGGTAGGAGACCATCGAGCCGGCCGCCGAACCACGGCCGGGGCCGACGGGGATGCCGTTGTCCCGCCCGTACTGGCAGATGTCGGCGACCACGAGGAAGTAGGCGTCGAACCCCATGGGGGTGATGACGCCCATCTCCAGCTCGACCCGGTCCAGCACCTCCTGGCTCGGGTTGTCGCCGTAGCGCTTCTGCAGACCGATCTCGATCTTCTTGCGCAGGTAGGAGGCCTGGGTCTCGCCCTCGGGCACGTCGAACTGCGGCATCCGGTCGACGTAGTCGAAGACCTCGTCGTACGGCTGGATCCGGTCCGCGATCAGCAGCGTGTTGTCGCAGGCCTCGGGCAGCTCCCTGAAGAGCTCGCGCATCTCGGCGGGCGTCTTGATGTAGTAGCCGGAGCCGCCGAACTTGAGCCGGTTCGGGTCGTCCTTGTTCTTGCCCGTGCCGACGCAGAGCAGGTTGTCGTGCGCGTCGGCCTGGTCCTCGGTGACGTAGTGCGAGTCGTTGGTGGCCAGCAGCGGGAGACCGAGCTGCTTGCCCAGCCGCAGGAGGTCGGCACGGATGTCCCGCTCGATGGACAGGCCGTGGTCCATCAGCTCGAGGAAGAAGTTCTCCTTGCCGAAGATGTCCCGGTAGGTGGAGGCGGCCTCGATCGCCTCCTCGTACTGGCCCAGCCGCAGGCGGGTCTGCACCTCGCCCGACGGGCAGCCGGTGGTGGCGATGATCCCCTTGGCGTGCTGGGCGAGCAGCTCGCGGTCCATCCGGGGCTTGGTGTAGTAGCCCTCCATGGACGCGAGCGAGGAGAGCTTGAAGAGGTTGCGCAGACCGGAGGCGTTCTCCGCCCACATGGTCATGTGCGTGAACCGGCCGCCACCCGAGACGTCCTTGCCGCCCTCACCGTCCGTGTTCGCCGGCCGCTTTCCGCCCGGCGACCAGAACACCTGCTTCTTGTGGAAGCGGGACTCCGGAGCGAGGTATGCCTCGATGCCGATGATCGGCTTGACCGAGCTGCCCTTGGACTTCTGGAAGAACTCGTAGGCACCGAACATGTTGCCGTGGTCACTCATGGCGATGGCCGGCATGCCCTGCCGCTCGACCTCGGCGAACAGCTTGCTGTTCTTCGCCGCCCCGTCGAGCATCGAGAACTCAGTGTGGACATGCAGGTGCACAAAGCCGTCGGGCACAGGGGATCTCCTCATTCACCACCGGGGGCTCTCCACCCTAATGCGTTCGGACCCGGCCCCCGGTCGGCCCGCCGCGGGTACCGTTGGGCGAGGCCGAGGACCAGAGGCAGAGGAGGTGACCGATGAGCATCTCAGCCGATCACCGCCCACAGATGAGCGCGGAAGAGTTCGAGGAGCTCGCTGCTCACGCCCCCGAGACCGTCACCTTGGAGTTCATCGACGGGAAGATCGGGGTGAAAGCGGTGCCCGATGGTGACCACGGGGCGATCATCATGTGGCTGCTGAGGCGGTGCATGCAGAGCCGCCCGGAGCTGGACCTGCACATCGAGCAGGGGCTGCTGGTGGAGGCCTACCGGTCGGGCCATGCCCGCCCGGACGGGGTCCTGGCACCGATCGCGCATTTCGCCGGGCAGGGGGAGTGGGCCGACCCTGACGGTGTGCTCATGACGGTCGAGATCACCTCCTACGATCCGGACACCGACCGACGGGACAGGGTCGAGAAACCGGCCGCGTATGCGGCGGCAGGTATCCCCGTGTACCTGCTGATCGACCGGGACAGCTGTGACACGGTGATCCACAGCGAGCCGGAGGGCGGGAAGTACCGCAGCATCCGGTCGTACGACTTCGGGGTGGAGTTCGTGATCCCCGAGCTGGGGATCCCGCTGGAGACCGAGATCCTCAAGAGTTTCGTTCGCTGATCCTCGGCACCTCGCGCTGATCCTCAGCATCTCGGCCCCGACGCGCGGTGCGTCGGGGCCGAGTCCGTGCGGGCCTGACTCAGGCCTCCTTGACCACCACGGTCTTGCCGGCCTTGTCGTGGAAGCACTGCTGCAGCGGCTTGTCCCAGAGCAGGGACAGCACGTTGACCAGGGCGAACAGCGAGCCGACGCAGTAGACGGCGGAGGGCAGGCCGTAGACGGCGGAGCGGGCCCACAGCTCGTTGTCGGTGGGGCGGCCGCCGTGGGCGGCGGAGACCACGCGGATCTTCATCGCCTTCTTGCCGATGGTCTGCTGGCCCTGGGTGATCATCATCAGGGCCTCGTAGCCGAAGACCACGACGGCGCCGATGACGCCCGCGACGATCCCGTTGGTGGCCGCGGCGATCATGAACTGGACCAGGATCAGCGGGATCAGCAGGACGCCGAAGTCGATCAGCCGGGCCAGGAAGCGGTCGCCGGGGGTGGCCAGCGGGAGGCCGGCCGGGGTCGGTGCGCCGTAGGGGTACTGCTGGCCGTAGCCGGGCTGCGGCTGCTGCGGCTGCTGCGGGTAGCCGTAGGGCTGCTGCGGCTGCTGGGGCGGCACGCCGTAGCCGGGCGGCGGGGGCTGCTGGCCGTAGCCCGGCTGGTCGTAGGGCTGGCCGTAGGGCGGCTGCTGCGGCGGTACGCCGTACCCGGGCTGCGGGTCGTAGGGCCCCTGGGGCACGCCGCCCTGCGGGGGCTGCTGGCCGTAGGGGTTCTGCGGATCCGACGGGTAGCCGTACCCAGGTTGGTTAGTGCTCATCAATCCCGCTCACGTGGTGGTGAATTGTCCTCGACTGTGCTACCCGAATTTCTATCCGGACAGACCGTCAGCGGGATAGGGCGGGGGGCCAACTGTTACCCGAACCGCACAGATCCGCTGCCGGTGGCCCGGCGCACCGCTGCCGTGAAAGCGGTGATCCCCGGGTGCCCGGCCGAGCCCTGGCGGAAGGCGACGGCGGTTCGCCGCGCCATCGCCAGCTTCCGCAGCCGTACCCCCACCGGCGGTTCCCGCAGGCCGAGTTCGGGCACCAGGGCGACCCCCTGCCCGGCCGCCACCAGGGCGAGCACGGTGCTGAAGTCGTCGGCGCGGTGCCGGATCCGGGGCAGGAACCCGGCGGCCTGGCAGGCGCGGATCGCCATCGCGTGGCAGAGCGTGCCGTGGGTGGCCAGGATCCACGGATCTTCGCGGTGGTCGGCCAGCAGGCCGCTCGACGGCGTGGTGGACGCCAGGTACATCGCCTCGGCGAAGAGCGGCTCGCGCTGGATGCCGGGCTCGGGCGGGGCAGGCACGAAGTCGTAGTCGTGCACCAGGGCGACGTCCAGCTCGCCGGACCGCAGCAGGTCGGCGACGCCGGCCGGGTCGACCTCGGCCACCATCGGCTCCAGTTCGGGACAGTCGCGGGCCAGCGCGACCAGCGCGGGCGGGATCACCACCCGGGCGGCGGACGGGAAGGTGCCGATCCGCAGCGGTCCGGACGGGCCGCTGCGGGCCTCGGCCAGCTCGGCGGCGGCCTGCTCCAACTGGGCCAGCACCGCCTCGGCATGGCCGACCAGCCGCAGCGCGGCCGGGGTGAGCGCCACCCGGCGGCCGGTGCGCTCCAGCAGCGCCACCCCCGCCTCGCGCTCCAGCGCGGTCAACTGCTGGGAGACGGCGGACGGGCTGAAGGCCAGCGCCTCGGCGACGGCCGCGATGGTGCCGCGGTGGGCGAGTTCGCGCAGCAGGCGCAGGCGACGGACATCGAGCATCAGCTCAGCTTACGGGTTGCATCACCAATGCGAACTGGACCTGAACGATCGGGCTGCGGCAAGGTCGACGGCATGGACACGCTGCAGGGCATCTACGTTCCGCTGGTCACCCCGTTCACCGCCGACGGCGAGCTCGCGCCCGGGGCACTGGAGTCGCTGGCGCACTCGATCCTGGCGGACGGCGCGGCCGGGCTGGTCGCGCTCGGCACCACCGGCGAGCCCGGGGCGCTGGAGCCGGCCGAGCAGGCCGAGGTGGTGCGGATCTGCGCCCGGGTCTGCCGGGAGCACGGCGCCGCGCTGCTGGTCGGAGCCGGCGGTGGCTCGACCCGGGCGGTGGCGGCGGCGCTGGCCGGGCTCAAGGAGGTGCCGGAGGCGGTGGCCGCGCTCACCCTGGTGCCGCCGTTCGTCCGGGCCGGGTCGGCCGGCGTGCTGGCGCACTTCCAGGAGCTGACCGCGCACAGCCCGGTGCCGCTGATCGTCTATCACGTCCCGTACCGCACCGGCCAGCAGCTGGACGCAGCGACGCTGGCCCGACTCGCCGCACTGCCCGGAATCGCCGGGGTCAAGTACGCCGCCGGCGGGATCGACGCGGACACCGTGGCGCTGCTCGGCGCCGCGCCGGACGGCTTCGCGGTGCTGGCGGGGGACGACGCGGTGCTCTCCCCGCTGCTGGCGCTCGGCGCGACCGGCGGCATCCTGGCCTCCGCACACCTGGCCACCGACCGGTTCGTGGAGCTGCTGGAGGCCTGGCGGGCGGGGGAGGCGACGCGGGCCCGGGAACTCGGACACCGGCTGGCCGCGCTCTCGGCAGCGTGCTTCGCCGAGCCGAACCCGGCCGTGGTCAAGGGCGTGCTGCACGCCCAGGGCCGGATCCCGAGCCCGGCGGTGCGGCTGCCGCTGCTCCCGGCGGGCCCCGAGACGGTGGCGGCGGCGCTGGCCCGGGCCGCCGAGCTGTCCACCTGGTGAATGGCCTGCCGGTGGAGAACCGGTGAACAGGCAAGATGGGTCAGAGCAGGTAGACCGAGGAGGAAGAATGAAGATCGGCATCGTGGGGGCCACCGGTCAGGTGGGCGGCGTGGTCCGGGAGATCCTGGCGGAACGCGGCGCCCTTCTTGGGCAGATCCCGGTGACGCAGCTGCGGCTGTTCGCCTCGGCCCGCTCGGCCGGCAAGACGCTGCCCTGGCAGGGCCAGGAGGTCACCGTCGAGGACGCCGCCACGGCCGACTACACCGGTCTGGACATCGTGATCTTCTCGGCCGGCGGCGCCACCTCCAAGCAGCTGGCGCCCAAGGTGGCCGCGGCCGGCGCCGTGGTGATCGACAACTCCTCGGCCTGGCGCCGCGACCCCGAGGTGCCGCTGGTGGTCGCCGAGGTCAACCCGCACGCGATCGCGAACCGCCCCAAGGGCATCATCGCCAACCCGAACTGCACCACCATGGCCGCGATGCCGGTGCTGCGCCCGCTGCACGCCGAGGCCGGGCTGACCGCGCTGGTCGTCGCCACCTACCAGGCGGTCTCCGGCAGCGGCGTGGCCGGCGTGGCCGAGCTGCAGGAGCAGACCGCCAAGGTGGTGGACGGCGCGGCCGCCCTCGCACTGGACGGCTCGGCGGTGGAGTACCCGGAGCCCAAGGTCTACGCCCGCCCGATCGCCTTCAACGTGGTCCCGCTGGCCGGCTCGCTGGTGGACGACGGTCTGAACGAGACCGACGAGGAGCAGAAGCTGCGCTTCGAGAGCCGCAAGATCCTGGAGATCCCGGAACTCAAGGTGGCCGGCACCTGCGTCCGGGTCCCGGTCTTCACCGGCCACTCGCTGCAGGTGCACGCCCGGTTCGCCGCCCCGCTCAGCCCCGAGCGGGCCGTGGAACTGCTGGCCGACGCGCCCGGCGTGGAGCTCAGCGACATCCCCACCCCGCTGCAGGCGGCCGGCCAGGACCCGAGCTACGTGGGCCGGATCCGCCGGGACGAGACGGTGGAGCACGGGATCTCGCTCTTCATCTCCAACGACAACCTGCGCAAGGGCGCAGCCCTCAACACCGTGCAGCTGGCCGAGCTGGTCGCGGCCGAGCTGGTGGGCTGAGCCGAGCCGGTGGGCCGAACAGCAGCCCGGAAGGGCTGAGCAGTGCCCCGCAAGGGTTGAGCAGTACGAGGCACCCCGCCACCTGGAGGCGGGGTGCCTCGCGCGTTCAGCACGCGCAGCCGGGTGATTCGCGCCGCCTTCGGAGGGTAAAGGTGACCGCAACGGTCCGACCGGGTGCCCACCGGGACCTTGCTCGGGCAGACTGCCTTCAGGCGGCGTCAGCAGCACAGACCAAGGGGGCCGACCGGGAGAAAGGTGCGGATGTGGACCGCTGTGTTGTCCTCGTGGACGCCGGATACCTGCTGGGCGCGTCCGCCAGCCTGCTGGCCGGCGAGCCGTCGAGGTCCCGGGTGACGGTGGACCACACCGCCCTGATCGCCTCCCTGCGCGAACGCGCCGAGGAGGAGACCGGGCTGCCGCTGCTGCGGATCTACTGGTTCGACGCGGCCCCCGAGCGCCGCCCGCTGCCCGAGCACCGGCGGCTGCGGGTGCTGCCCCGGGTCACCGTCCGCCTCGGCGCGCTCACCCGGGCCGAGGGCCGCTGGGTGCAGAAGGGCGTGGACGCCGCGATGCACGCCGAACTCTCCGAACTGGCCCGCAACCGGGCCTGCGCGGACGTCGTCCTGGTCACCGGCGACGGCGACCTGCTGCCCGGGATGATGTCGGCCAAGGAGCACGGGGTGGCCGTGCACCTGTGGGCGCTGCAGGCCGCCGACGGAGACTTCAACCAGTCCGAGGACCTGGTCGGCGAGGCCGACGAGCGCCGGGTGCTGGACCGGGAGTGGATCAACCGCTCGGTGCGGCTGCGCGAGCCGGCCGTGGCCTTCCCGCCGGCCGGGCCGCCGCCGGAGATCGCCAAGATCCTCGCCGCGCCGCCGGCCGTCCGCCCGGCCGCCGCGGAGGCACCCGAGCCGCCCGCCGAACCGCAGCTGCCGGCCGCCGCGCTCAAGGTCGTCCCCACCCCCAAGGACCTGGCCGGACGCACCGCCGCGCATCCGCACCCGCAGCCGCCGGCGGCCGCCGGGGCGAGCAGCGGCCCGGTGCTGCGCTGGTCATCCGACCGCGGCTACGTGGAGCGCCCGGCCGCCGAACTCACCACTGCCGCCGACGCGCTGCCCACCCTGGCCCAGCTCACCACCGCCGAGCAGCGCTGGGCCGACCGCGAGGAGGACATCACCGCGATCGGCGGCGACCCGCACGAGGTCGGCCAGGTCTTCGCCCGCCGCTGGACCGAGCGCCTCGCCGACAAGGAGCGGCTCACCCCCATCTGGTCCGACTACCCGCGGATCCCGCACCGGGTCGACGGGGAACTGCTGCGCTACGCCGCCCGGTTCGGCCTGCTCGCGCACAAGGACGACCAGATCGACGAGCACGACCGGTACGCGATCCGGGCCGGTTTCTGGAAGGAACTCGCCACCCGGGTCCCCGGCGGCGAACTGATCGTGGTCGACGACTGACCACTTCCCGGACGCTCTGACCGCGCTGGTGGCGACCGACCCCGCTGGTGGGGACGGGGGCGATCGGCGCGTAGAGTCTTCGCTCGTGAGTGACGCCCCACTGCCCTGCTGCTCCGTCCGCGGCCTGCGCAAGAGCCACGGCGAGATCCGGGCCAACGACGGGGTCGACCTGGAGATCCACCAGGGCGAGATCTTCGGGCTGCTCGGGCCGAACGGGGCGGGCAAGTCCACCCTGGTGCGCCAGCTCACCGGCCTGCTGCGCCCGGACGCCGGCAGCGTCGAGATCCTCGGCCACGACGTGGTCCGTCACCCCGAACGCGCCGCCCGGCTGCTCGGCTACCTCGGCCAGGAGTCCACCGCGCTGGACGAGCTCACCGTCGCCCTGGCGGCCGAGACCACCGGACGCCTGCGCGGCCTGAGCCGGGCCGCCGCCCGCGCCGAGGCCGCCGAGGTGATCACCGAACTCGCCCTGGAACCGCTCGCCTCCCGCCCGCTCGCCAAGCTCTCCGGCGGCCAGCGCCGACTGGCCTGCTTCGCGGCCGTCCTGGTCGGCGAGCGCCCGCTGCTGGTCCTGGACGAGCCCACCACCGGCATGGACCCGGTGGCCCGGCGCGCCGTCTGGACCGCCGTCGACCGCCGCCGCAGCGAGCGCGGCACCACCGTGCTGCTGGTCACCCACAACGTCATCGAGGCCGAGACCGTGCTCGACCGGGTCGCCGTGCTGGACGAGGGCAGGGTGATCGCCTGTGACACCCCGGGTGGACTGAAGGCGCTGGTGGACGGCGACGTCCGGCTCGACCTGGTCTGGCGCACCGAGGCCCCGCTGGAGGTGCCCGCCGTCGCCCGGCTGGCCGAGCGCGCCGAGCGCAGTGGCCGCCGCTGGACCCTGCGCACCACCCCGGAGGAGGCCAGGGAGCTGGTCGCCGCCGTCACCACCGGGCCGGCCTTCGCCGCCCTGGACGACTTCACCCTGGCCACCGCAAGCCTGGAGGACGCCTACCTCCGGCTCGGCGGCCGCCACGGAGGACTGGCGAAGTGACCGTGCTCACCCCATCCACCACCCGGACACCCTCGCCGTCCCACCCGGTCACCCCCGCCCCGCTCGGCCCGGCCGCCCGGCTGCTGCCCGCGCTGGCCGCCGTCTACCGGGCCCAGCTGGCCCGCGCCAAGGTGGCCCGGATCCCGTTGATGTTCGTCGCCACCTTCCAGTCCGTCGGCATCCTGGTGATGATGCGCGGCGTGGTGGACAGCGGCGACAACCCGTCGGCCCGGGCCGTGGTGGCCGGCTCCAGCGTGCTGGTGGTGGCCTTCGTGGCGCTCAACCTGCTGGCCCAGTACTTCGGCCGGCTGCGCGCCACCGGCGGCCTGGACCACTACGCGACGCTGCCGGTCCCCGCCGCCTCGGTGGTGCTCGGCTCGGCCGCCGCCTACGCCTCCTTCACGCTGCCCGGGGCGCTGGTCACGGCCGGTTTCGGCGCCTGGCTCTTCGGCCTGTCCTTCGCCCACCTGTGGGTGCTGCTCGCGGTGGTCCCGCTGGCCGGCGCCGCACTCGCCGGCCTCGGCGCCACCCTCGGGCTGCTCGCGCCCCGGCAGGAGATCGCCACCATGCTCGGCCAGCTCGGCATGTCGGCCGCGCTGCTGCTCGGCGTGCTGCCCGCCTCGCACCTGCCGCAGGCCGTCCGCCTGCTGCGCGACCTGCTGCCGTCCAGCTACGGCGTGGACGCCTTCGCCCGCAGCTTCGCGGCCGCCCCCGCCTGGCCCGCCGTCCTCGGCGACCTGGCCGTCTGCGCCGTCGTCGGACTGCTCTCGCTGACCCTGGCGACCTACTCCTACCGCCGCGCCACCACCCGTTAGCGCTGCGCCGAGGCACGGCGTGAAACGATGGACCCCGTGACCGAACCGAACACCCCCTTGGACGGCGAGCTGCTGCTGCCGCCCCCGCCGGCCAAGCCCTCCCTCCTCGCCCGGCTGCCCGGCGAGCTCGGGCTGGGTGCCCTGATCGGCGTCTGCTGCCTGCTGCTCGGCCTGCTGATGGGGGCGATGTGGTACTGGCTGGCGCCCGAGGTGCCGCTGGTGGTGCACGGGCAGTCGGTGCTCTACATGGACCCGGAGGGGGAGCAGCGGGCCGGTGCGGACGGCACCTTCGTGCTGCTCGGCCTGGGCTTCGGCCTGGTCACGGCCACGGCGGCGTTCCTGGCCACCCGGCGGCGCGGCGGCGGCATCGCGGTGGCGGTGTCGCTCGGCGCGGGCGGCTTCCTCGCCTCGCTGATCGCCATGTGGCTCGGTGTCGCACTCGGCCCCACCACGGACCTGGCCGCCGCCGCCCGGCAGGCAGGGGACGGGCACAGCTTCAACGAGGCGCTGGGGCTGCAGGCCAAGGGCGCGCTGTTCGCCTGGCCGATGTGCGCGATGGTGGCGCTGCTGGCGCTGACCGCCACCTTCGGCAAGCGGGAGCAGGACCCGCCGCCGTACTGGGCCGGACCGCAGTGGTCGCCGATGGGGGCGCCCGACGCGGCGGCCGACCCGTGGGCTCCGCCGGCTCCGGTCACCCCGCCGGGTGCGCAGGCGCCGCCTGTCGCGGATGCGCCGCCGGTGACCGACACGCCCCCGGCCACACCTCCTGCCACGCCCCCGGCCACACCCCCTGCGCAGCCCGGTCCGCCCGGTGCTTCAGCGTCGGCTGATCTCGGCGCTGACGGCTCCCGTCAGACGCAGTAGGTCCCCCGGCGCCAGCTCCACCTCGAGGCCGCGGCGCCCCGCCGACACGTAGATCGTCGGGTGCGCCAGCGCGCCGGCGTCCAGCACCGTGCGCAGTGCCTTGCGCTGCCCCAGCGGCGAGATGCCGCCGCGCACGTACCCGCTGCTGCGCTCGGCCGCCGCCGGATCGGCCATCGCGGCCCGCTTGCCGCCGACCGCCGCCGCCAGCGCCTTCAGGTCCAGCTGCCCGGCCACCGGCACCACGCCGACCGTCAGCGCGCCGTCCACCTCGGCCACCAGCGTCTTGAACACCCGCTCCGGGTCCACCCCGAGCGCGGCGGCCGCCTCGCCGCCGTAGGAGGCGGCCGCCGGGTCGTGCGGGTAGGCGTGCACCGTGAAGGCCACGCCCGCGGCCTCCAGCGCCACCGTCGCCGGGGTGCCCTTGCCGCCGCTCTTCTTCGCCATCGCTCGACTCCCCGTCAGTTCGGACTGAACGCCTGCCGGGTCAGCTCCACCGCGGGAACCGACGGCAGCCAGGCCAGCAGCGCGGTCTCCCGGCGCAGCAGCTCCAGCTCGCCGGCCAGCCGCGCGGCGGTGTCGGGGCAGGCCAGCAGGCGCTGCTTGACCGGGACCTCCAGCACCGAGGCGGCGGCCACCAGGTAGGAGAGCACCTGCGGGTCGTCCGGCAGCTCCTGCTCGCCGGCCAGGCTGGCCTGCCGGGCGCCGGCCAACCGCTTCTGGTACGCCCGGAACGCCCGCTCCACGCCACCGGCCAGCGCCCCGGCCCCGGCGCCCTGCTGTTCCTCGATGGGCTCGCACTCGCCGATCAGGTACGGGCCGCCGGTGTCTACCGCGCGCAGCCGGAACCGGGTGGTGCCGGTGACCAGCAGCTCGTACCGGCCGTCCGCCTGCGGGGTGACCGAGGCCACGTCCGCCACACAGCCGATGTGGTACAGCGCCTCCAGCGGGTCGCCGCTCTCGGTGCCGAGCCCGTCCAGCGGCCCGGCCGGCTTCTCGCGCTCGGTCACCGGAGCCACCTCGCGGCCGTCCTTGATCGCCAGCACGCCGAACCGCCGCGGCTGGTCCTCGGGTTGTGCCAGCAGATCGGCGACCAGCCGCCGGTAGCGCTCCTCGAAGACATGCAAGGGGAGCACCAGGCCGGGGTAGAGCACGGCATTCAGCGGGAAGATCGGCAGCCGTTCTGTCACGGCGCACAGCGTAGCCGCCTGCCGCCCCCTCAGGCTCACCCGTTCAGGCGGGCCGGCCGGACGGGGCTTCGCCGGCCGGGAGCCGTGGCTGCCCCACAACCGGGCTCGTGGGTGGGAGGATGACGGCATGGTCGAGTTCCAGATCCCTGAACGTCATGCGCAGCTTCTTGAGTACGCGCAGACCTTGACGCCGCCGTCGGGTTGGAAGGTCGAGGTGTCGGGCGACGAGATCATCATGATGGCCGGGCCGTCGGTGATTCACCAACGGAACCTGTTGGTCGTGCGTGAGCAGTTCGACGCGCACCGTCCGGGCGATCTGATGCCGAGTGAGAACACCGATCTGGCGTCGCCGAACGTCGGCAAGCTTCGGAACCCCGACCTGACGTACATCCCGTTCTCGGTGGTCGGGCTCGGTGGCAACGAAGTACCGGCAGAGCTGGCCGCGATCGCGGTGGAGATCGTCTCACCGTCGAACCCCGAGAACGACCTGGTCGGCAAGGTCCGCGACTACCCGTTGATGGGGATCCCGGTGTATCTGCTCATCGACCCGCGCGAGGGCACCGTGACGCTTTACTCCGAGCCTGCCGACGGGGTCTACCACCGTCAGTGGAGCGGTAAGTTCGGCGACATCGTGCCGGTCCCCGAGCCGTTCGCGTTCGACCTGGCCACCAGCGAGCTGGTCCGGTACCCCGTTGTCCGGGACTGACGGCTCAGGCGCCGACCTCGCCGTCGATGCCCTCGCGCAGGAGGTCCGCGTGGCCGTTGTGGCGGCCGTAGTCCAGCAGGACGTGGAGCATCACCATGCGCAGTGAGACCTCCTCCTCCCAGCGCGGCTGGTAGCCGGCCGTGTCCAGCGAGTCGAGAGCGGCCTCGACGCGCCGCGAGTGCTCAACTTCCGCCTCCCAGGCGGCGAACGCCTCGGAGCGGGTGGACCCGCTCGCGTCGTAGGCGGCCTGGAAGTCCACCTTGTCGGACCAGACCATCGGGGCCTCGTGGTCCTCGAAGGTGCGGCGGAACCAGGCGCGTTCCACCTCGGCCAGGTGGCGCACCAGACCGAGCAGGGTGAGGGTGGAGGGCGGCATCGAGCGCTCGCGCAGCTGATCGTCCGTCAGGCCCTGGCACTTCATCGCGAGGGTGTCGCGGTGGAAGTCCAGGAAGGCGCGCAGCGTTTCGCGCTCGGTGCCGAAGTGGGGCGGGCCGATCCGGTCGTCGGTGGTCATGGGCCCGACCCTATCGACTACCCCCGTTGCAGCACCCGGGTCGCCCCGGTGACCACCGTCGAGGCCAGCACCCAGCCGGTCAGCACCATCCCCGCGCTCAGCCACTGCCCGAAGCCGGCCGGCGCCCACCCGTCCTGGCCGAGGTTGACGATCGGCAGCACCAGGCTGGCCGCGTACAGCGCGGCGTTCCAGTGCGGGTGCTCGTCGGGCTTGACGGGGGCCGGCGGGTGGCCGGTGAACCAGAAGGTGCCGACCGCCCAGGCGGCCAGCAGCCAGAGCGCGGCCCGTCCCGGGCGGTAGCCGTAGCCGACCGTGATGTCCTGCAGCCGGGACCAGAAGCGGCCCGGCAGCGGCAGGGTGCGGGCCCGGCGCTGCTGCTTGGCGTACAGCACGTGGCGGGCGTCGTCGTCCGAGCCGTCCCGGCGCAGCGCGGCGGCCAGCTGCTCGTACGGCTCGGGGTGGAACTTGTCGAGTGCGCTGTCCAGCCAGCTGATCCGGTCCTGGATGGTGTAGTAGGCGCCCTCCGGCGGGCGCAGCGACTCGTAGGCGAAGCCGGTCAGCCGGACCTTGTGGTTGCGCGGCCAGGCCTCGGGGATGTCGACCAGGTTGCCGATCCGGGCCCGGGACAGCGCGACGGTGCCGGTGGGCGGGGTGCGGCAGGTGAACCGCAGCTCGGGGGTCTGGATCCGGCGCAGCGAGAGCTCCTGCTTCTCCTCCAGGTGGAACTCGGCGTTGTTGATCAGGCAGGCGCTCTCGAACCGGGCGTCGTCCAGCCGGACGCCGCCGAAGGCGCGGAACGGGGTGCCGGTGGCCGGATCCTCGCCGAAGTCCTGGCCGTAGACGGTCTCCTCCGGCTCCTCCGGACCGTCGCCGCCCTCGGCCGCCTCGTCCTCGTCGAGGCCCTGCGTCCGCTGGCCGGGCAGCCCGCGGCGGTAGTACGGGCCGGGATTGCCGTGCCCGCGGCTGTACCGGATGTCCGGCACGTTGTTGGCCTGCGCCAGCGCGGCCGCCTCGGCTGCCGCGGTCGCCTCGACGGCCTCGGCCGACTCGGAGCTCTGCGGGGTCCGGCCCACGGCGGTGACGGTGCGCGGGTCGCGCCAGCCGGTCAGGTAGAAGGTGCTGCCGACGCTCAGGCGGGCCGCGTTGAAGCAGTTCGGCTTTCCGGCCCGTCCGTGCAGCTGGGCCCCGCGCAGCGAGAGCCGGCCGCCCACCCGCGCGGTGCGCAGGCTCAGCTCGCCGTCGCACTCCAGCCGGTCGGCCTCGAAGTCCTGGTGCACGGTCAGTCCGTCGGCGGAGAACCCGCGGCCGTACTGGTCGGCGCCCACCGTCAGGTAGTTGGCGATCAGGTCGGTGCCGATCTGCGCGTCGGTCAGCCGCACGCCGTACGGGACGGTGCAGCGGGCCAGCACCAGGTCGCCGGCCGTGTCCAGCCGGGAGGCGTCCAGTCGGGGCAGCCAGCAGCCGTCGATCCGGACGGTGCCGGCGTGCGCCTCGGAGAGCACCGCGCCGGTGTCGAAGTGGCAGTCGTGCAGTTCCACGAAGCTCTCGAACCGGCCGCCGGCCAGCCATAACCGGCCGGTGATCCGGGCGCCGACCAGCTTGAGCCCGCGCACCCGGCCGGGCTCCGGCTCCGGGCCGGCCAGCAGCAGCCGGGCCAGCACGTCGGCGCGCACGGTCCGCTCCAGACCCCAGTCCCCGCCCTTGGCCGGATCGTCCAGCACCGGATCGCCCGCCGACAGGTCGCAGATGTCACTGCGACTGAACGTCCCCCACAACCGCCGCTCGACCGGACTCCAGTCCTGCGGTGCCTCGTCCACCCCGTACCCCCTCGTCAACTGAACGTCTCAGGGTTCGTATCACGGACTGAAATGCGGGGCCACCGATTCCGGCCACTCCTTACACTTGGGCCTGTGATCTCTCGAATCGACCTGCGTGGGTCCACCGACGACCCGCGCGACCTGCTGCCCCGTGCCGAGTTCGACGTGGAGGACGCCCTGGAGAAGGTGCGGCCGATCTGCGAGGACGTACGGCATCGCGGCGTGGCGGCGTTGATCGAGATCACCGAGCGCTTCGACGGCGTGAAGCTGGAGTCCACCCGCGTCCCGCAGGCCGAGATCGCCGCGGCGCTGGAGACGCTGGACCCCAAGGTCCGCGCCGCGCTGGAGGAGACCATCCGCCGGGTGCGGATCGTCCACCGCGAGCAGCGCCGCACCGACCACACCACCCAGGTGGTGCCGGGCGGCACGGTGACCGAGCGCTGGGTGCCGGTGGACCGGGTCGGCCTGTACGTGCCGGGCGGCCTGGCCGTCTACCCGTCCTCCGTGGTGATGAATGTGGTCCCGGCCCAGGAGGCCGGTGTCCAGGGCATCGCCGTCACCTCGCCGCCGCAGAAGGCGTTCGGCGGGCGGGTGCACCCGGCCGTGCTGGCGGCCTGCGAGCTGCTCGGCGTCACCGAGGTGTACGCGGTCGGCGGCGCCCAGGCGGTCGCGATGTTCGCCTACGGCACCGAGGAGTGCGCGCCGGTCAACCTGGTGACCGGCCCGGGCAACATCTTCGTGGCGGCCGCGAAGCGGCTGCTCAAGGGCCGGATCGGCATCGACGCCGAGGCCGGTCCGACCGAGATCCTGGTGCTGGCCGACGACAGCGCCGAGCCCGCCGACGTGGCCGCCGACCTGATCAGCCAGGCCGAGCACGACCCGATGGCCGCCTCGGTGCTGGTCACCGACTCGGTGGCGCTGGCCGACGCGGTCGACGCCGAACTGGTCAAGCAGGTGGCGCAGACCAAGCACCGCGAGCGGGTCACCACCGCGCTCACCGGCAAGCAGTCCGGCACCGTGCTGGTGGACGGCATCGACCAGGGCCTGGCCGTGGCCAACGCCTACGCCGCCGAGCACTTGGAGATCCAGACCCGGGACGCCGCCGCCGTCGCCGCCCGGGTGCGCAACGCCGGCGCGATCTTCGTCGGCCGGTACGCGCCGGTCTCGCTGGGCGACTACGCGGCCGGCTCCAACCACGTGCTGCCCACCGCCGGCTGCGCCTGCCACTCCTCGGGCCTGTCCGTGCAGTCCTTCCTGCGCGGCATCCACGTGATCGACTACAGCCGCGAGGCGCTGGCGGACGTCGCCGCGCACGTGGTCAACCTCGCCGACGCCGAGGACCTGCCCGGTCACGGCGACGCGATCCGAGCCCGCTTCGACTGGACGGTGCCGAACTCTTGAAGATCGACGACCTGCCGGTCCGCGACGAGCTGCGCGGACAGTCGCCCTACGGCGCCCCCCAGCTGGACGTCCCGGTCCAGCTGAACACCAACGAGAACCCGTACCAGCTGCCCGAGCCGCTGGTCGCCCGGATCGCCGAGCGGGTCGCCGAGGCGGCCCGCAACCTCAACCGCTACCCGGACCGGGACGCGGTCGAACTGCGCACCGAGCTGGCCCGCTACCTGACCCGGACCACCGGCTTCGAGCGGACCCGCGAGCAGGTCTGGGCGGCCAACGGCTCCAACGAGATCATCCAGCAGCTGCTGCAGACCTTCGGCGGCCCCGGCCGCAGCGCGCTCGGCTTCGAGCCGAGCTACCAGATGCACGAGCTGATCTCGCGCGGCACCGGCACCCGCTGGATCGCCGGACCGCGCAACGCCGACTTCACCATCGACCTGGACGCGGCCGTGGCGGCGCTCGCCGAGCACCGCCCGGACGTGCTCTTCGTCTGCTCGCCGAACAACCCGACCGGCACCGCGGTGGCGGCGGACACGGTCGTGCGGCTCTACGAGGCCGCCCAGGCGGTCAAGCCGACCGTGGTGATCGTGGACGAGGCCTACGTCGAGTTCTCGCACCGCGCCTCGCTGCTGTCGCTGCTCGACGGCCGCCCGCTGATGGTGGTCACCCGGACCATGTCCAAGGCCTTCGGCGCGGCCGGCCTGCGCCTGGGCTACCTGGCCGCCGACGCCGCCGTGGTGGACGCCGTCCAGCTGGTCCGGCTGCCCTACCACCTGTCGGCCGTCACCCAGGCGACCGCGCTGGCCTGCCTGGAGCACACCGACACGCTGCTCGGCTACGTCCAGCGGCTCAAGGCCGAGCGCGACCGGGTGGTGGACGGGCTGCGCGCGATGGGCCTGGAGGTCACCGACTCGGACGCCAACTTCATCCAGTTCGGTGTCTTCGAGGACCCGCACGCCGTCTGGCAGGCGATCCTCGACCGCGGTGTGCTGATCCGCGACAACGGCGTCCCCGGACGCCTGCGGGTCACCGCCGGCACCCCCGAGGAGAACGACGCCTTCCTGGACGCCGTCTCCACCGTGATCAAGGAGCTGTAATCCGAATGTCCCGCATCGGGCGCGTGGAGCGCACCACCAAGGAGACCTCGGTCCTGGTCGAGATCAACCTCGACGGCACCGGCCAGACCGACATCTCCACGGGCGTCGGGTTCTACGACCACATGCTCGACCAGCTCGGCCGCCACGGCCTCTTCGACCTCACCGTCAAGACCGAGGGCGACCTGCACATCGACACCCACCACACGATCGAGGACACCGCCCTCGCGCTCGGCGCCGCCTTCAAGCAGGCGCTCGGCGACAAGGTGGGCATCTACCGCTTCGGCAACTGCACCGTCCCGCTGGACGAGTCGCTGGCCCAGGTCACCGTGGACCTCTCCGGTCGCCCGTACCTGGTGCACACCGAGCCCGAGAACATGGCGCCGATGATCGGCAGCTACGACGTGACGATGACCCGGCACATCCTGGAGTCCTTCGTCGCGCAGGCGCAGATAGCGCTGCACGTGCACGTCCCGTACGGGCGCAACGCGCACCACATCGTGGAGTGCCAGTTCAAGGCGCTGGCCCGGGCCCTGCGGTACGCCGCCGAGTTCGACCCGCGTGCGGCCGGCATCCTCCCCTCGACCAAGGGCGCACTGTGAGCAAGTCCGCGATCGCACTGATCTTCGTCGGTCTCTTCCTGGGCGGCGGCGTCTACTCGTTCTGGAAGCAGAAGCTGCCCAAGGGCGTCATCGCCGTGCTGGGCATCGGAGCGGTGCTCTGCCTGTCCGCCGGCATCATGCGCCTCTAACCCACGGGAGTAGTCCGGTCATGGGCAAGAACAAGAACGTCGTGGTCCTCGACTACGGCTCCGGCAACCTGCGCTCCGCGCAGCGTGCCGTGGAGCGCACCGGCGCCGAGGTCACCGTCACCTCCGACTTCCAGGCCGCGCTCGACGCGGACGGCCTGCTGGTTCCCGGTGTCGGCGCCTTCGAGGCCTGCATGCGCGGGCTGAAGGCGGTCCGCGGTGAGCAGATCATCGGCCGCCGGCTGGCCGGCGGCCGTCCGGTGCTGGGCATCTGCGTCGGCATGCAGATCCTCTTCGAGCGCGGCGTCGAGCACGGGGTGGAGACCGCGGGCTGCGACGAGTGGCCGGGCACGGTCGAGCCGCTGCAGGCGCCGATCATCCCGCACATGGGGTGGAACACCGTCCAGGTGCCCGAGGGCAGCCGGCTCTTCGCCGGCCTGGACCCGGACACCCGGTACTACTTCGTCCACTCCTACGCGGTGCGCCGCTGGGAGCTGGAGGTCCACAGCGCCCGGATGAACGCCCCGCTGGTCAGCTGGGCCACCCACGGCGAGCCGTTCGTCGCCGCGGTGGAGAACGGCCCGCTCTGGGCCACCCAGTTCCACCCGGAGAAGTCCGGCGACGCCGGCGCCGCCCTGCTCGACAACTGGGTCAACACCCTCTAAAGCCAGGAAGTTGTAGACGATGAGCCGCCTCGAACTCCTCCCCGCCGTCGACGTCCGCGACGGCCAGGCCGTGCGCCTGGTCAAGGGCGCCTCCGGCACCGAGACCTCCTTCGGCGAGCCGCTGGCCGCCGCGCTGGCCTGGCAGAGCGCCGGCGCCGAGTGGCTGCACCTGGTCGACCTGGACGCCGCCTTCGGCACCGGCAGCAACCGCGAGCTGCTGCGCGAGGTCACCGGCGCGCTCGACATCAAGGTCGAGCTGTCCGGCGGCATCCGCGACGACGAGTCGCTGGCCGCCGCGCTGGCCACCGGCTGCACCCGGGTCAACCTGGGCACCGCCGCGCTGGAGAGCCCGGAGTGGGTGGCCAAGGTGATCGCCGAGCACGGCGACAAGATCGCGGTCGGCCTGGACGTGGTCGGCACCACGCTGCGCGGGCGCGGCTGGACCCGCGACGGCGGCGACCTCTACGAGGTGCTGGCCCGGCTCGACTCCGAGGGCTGCGCCCGCTACGTGGTCACCGACGTCAACCGGGACGGCACCCTGACCGGCCCCAACCTCGAACTGCTGCGCAACGTCTGCGCCGCCACCGACAAGCCCGTGGTGGCCTCCGGCGGCGTGTCCTCACTGGACGACCTGCGGGCGATCGCCACTCTGGTGCCGGAGGGTGTCGAGGGATCGATCGTCGGCAAGGCCCTCTACGAGCAGAAGTTCACTCTCGAAGAGGCCCTGGAGGCTGTTTCATCGTGACGGACCGTCAGATCGTGCGCGGCCGGGTCAGTGGGTTCTCCCCCTGGGAGGAGGAGTTCGGCTACGCCCGGGCGGTGGCCGCCGGCGACCATGTGCACGTGGCCGGCTGCACGGCCTGGGTGGACGGCCGGATCGAACGCGAGGGCGACCCCTTCACGCAGGCGCTGACCGCCTTCGGCATCGGGCTGCAGGCGCTCGCCGCGTACGGTCTGACGGCGGACGACGTGGTCCGCACCCGGATGTACCTGACCCACGTCCGGGACGCCGAGGCGGTCGGCCGGGCGCACAAGCAGCTCTTCGACGCCGCCCGCCCGGTCGCCACCATGGTGGTGGTCGCCGGACTGATCGACTCCCGGATGGTGGTCGAGGTCGAACTCGACGCCTACCGCGCCGGGTTGGCGCGCGCCCTGGAATCCCCGGCAGCCCTGGAAGGTAGCGAGCAGTGACCCTGGCCGTACGTGTGATCCCCTGCTTGGACGTGGACGCGGGCCGGGTGGTCAAGGGCGTCAACTTCCAGAACCTGCGCGACGCAGGCGACCCGGTCGAGCTGGCCCGGGCCTACGACGCCCAGGGTGCCGACGAGTTGACCTTCCTGGACATCACCGCCTCGTCCGGCGACCGGGAGACCACCTACGACGTGGTGCGCCGCACCGCCGAGCAGGTCTTCATCCCGCTGACCGTGGGCGGCGGCATCCGGGCCGTCGAGGACGTGGACAAGCTGCTGCGGGCCGGCGCCGACAAGGTGGGCGTCAACACCGCGGCGATCGCCCGGCCCGAGCTGGTCCGCGAGATCGCCGAGCGGTTCGGCCGCCAGGTGCTGGTGCTCTCGGTGGACGCCCGGCGCTGCCCGCCCGGGACCGAGACGCCGTCCGGCTTCGAGGTGACCACGCACGGCGGGCGCCGCGGCACCGGCCTGGACGCCGTCGAATGGGCCGCCCAGGCCGCCGAGTTGGGCGCCGGCGAGATCCTGCTCAACTCGATGGACGCGGACGGCACCAAGGACGGCTACGACCTGGCGATGATCCACGCGGTGCGCGAGCGGGTGCAGGTCCCGGTGATCGCCTCCGGCGGGGCCGGCAAGCTCGCCGACTTCGCCCCGGCCGTGGCAGCGGGCGCCGACGCGGTGCTCGCCGCCTCCGTCTTCCACTTCGGCGACCTGCTGATCCCCGACGTCAAGGCGGCGCTGCGCGAGGCGGGCCACCCGGTCCGCTAGAGCCTGACCTCAGAGGCCGTCCCGCGCCGGGACCGCTTCCTTGGGGACCAGGCTCCAGGTGGCGGTGGTCTCGATGACCAGCAGACCGGAGCGGGGGACCAGCAGGGTGCCCCGCTCCTTCTGGGTGCCGCGGCCGCTGATCGAGCCGGCCTGGGCGAGTTCGGCGGAGAACCCCTGCGGCGGCGGGCACGGGCAGGCGCCCTCGTCCGCGCCGCAGCCGCAGACGAAGCGGATCCGCCACGGCCCGGGCTGCAGCCGCGCCGAGACCAGGACCGGCGCGCCGGTCTCCACCCGCAGCACCTCCGGGCCCTTGCCGGTGCGCTGGTTGCTCAGCCGGATCAGCTGATCCGTCGTCAGCAGGTCCGCCGACCAGCGCCAGTCGCGGCCGTCGGCGCTGACCCTGAGGTGGGTGGCGTCGGGGGCCAGCAGCACCCGACAGGTCCCGCCGCGGTGGGACACCGGCAGTGGGCCGGCCGGCGCCGGCGGCTCGCCGCCACGCAGCACCGTGAGCCGCACCGCGTTCTTGGTGCCGCCGTCGACGCTCAGCCGGACCACGCGCGGGCCGTGTCCGGTGGGCCGGGGGAGCTCGTAGTCCCGCTCGGTGCGGCGTTGGCGGGTGAACCGTCCGGCCAGTGCGGGCACGGTCGGGCGGGCGTCCTCGGGGACGGCGGGCTCCTTCACCAGTCGCACGGCGGCAGCCGGAGCCACCGCGTCCACCACCGGCACGACCGGCTCGCTGGCCACGGCCGCCGGCGCGACCGCTCCCGCCGCCACGGCCTTCGCTGCCGCTGCCCGCCGCTCGGCCTTCCGCGCAGCCAGACGATCAAGAAAGAACACCCGTCCCCGCCCCTCCGAGACTCAGCCGACCGGCTTCAGTGCCGCCGTCAGCTTTGTACCACCCTCACGCTGTGACGCGGTCAGCAGGCAACTGACGTCCCGAAGGCCCTGGTTGTAGTAGGCCAGCGAGGGTCCCATCGGGAAGCTGTACCAGGTGCCGCCGCCCTGCACGGCCTCCCAGGCCGTCACCGCGGAGTCACAGGCCTTCAGCATCGCCTGGGAGATCTGGCTCTCCTTGGTCAGCCCGTCCGGCAGCAGCGGATTGGCGATCGCCTCGGCGTCGTGCGGGCCCTGGCAGGGGCGCGCCTCGGCCACCGTGATCACCGGGCTGAGCTGCGGATGGTCCAGGCAGGTCCCGACCGCAAACCACGGGTACGGGACGTGCTTGGTCGGGCTGGGCGAGGGCGACGGGGACGGCGAGGCCGAGGGGCTGGGCGGCGGGGGCGCGGCGGCCGGGTGCTTGGCGCTCGGCCACAGCAGCACCGCCGTCACCCCGGCGGCGACGAGCAGCAGCACGACGGCGAGCGCGGCCAACCGGCCGACGGGACGCGCGGACTGGGTCATGCGCACCAGAATCCCGCAGCGCGACCGCTCCCGTGCGGCTTTCCACGAGATCGTCGCCCCCGGGCCTGCCAGAATGGTCCCCATGTCCTCCGTACCGACGCCCAGCCCCGCCGCTCCCGGCAGCACCGACCTCGACCCGGCCGTCGCCGCCCGCCTCAAGCGCACCGCGGACGGCCTGCTGCCCGCGATCGCGCAGCAGTACGACACCGGCGAGGTGCTGATGCTCGGCTGGATGGACGACGAGGCGCTGCACCGCACGCTGACCACCGGCCGCTGCACCTACTGGAGCCGCAGCCGCCAGGAGTACTGGGTCAAGGGCGACACCTCGGGCCACCTGCAGCACGTCAAGTCGGTCGCGCTGGACTGCGACGGCGACACCCTGCTGGTCCAGGTGGACCAGGTCGGCGCGGCCTGCCACACCGGCGCCCGGACCTGCTTCGACGAAGACGTGCTGCTCGCCTCCTGACCCCGACCCTGACTCCAAGGACTGGTGCCCTCCTCATGGACCTCGACGTCTTCCGCAAGCTCGCCGTCGACACCCGGGTCATCCCGGTCACCCGGCGGCTCCTGGCGGACGGCCTGACGCCGATCGGCCTCTACCGCAGCCTGGCGGCCGAGCGGCCCGGCACCTTCCTGCTGGAGTCCGCCGAGCAGGGCCGCAGCTGGTCGCGCTACTCCTTCGTCGGGGTGCGCAGCGCCGCCACGCTGACCGTGGACGAGCAGGGCCAGGCCCGCTGGCTCGGCACCCCGCCGGTCGGCATCCCGCGCGACGGCGACCCGCTGGAGGTGCTGCGCGCCGCGCTCACCGCCCTGCACACCCCGCGCCACCTGGACGACGGCCTGCCCCCGCTCACCGGCGGCCTGGTCGGCTACCTCGGCTACGACATCGTGCGCCGGCTGGAGAAGCTGCCCGAGCTCACCCCGGACGACCTCAAGCTGCCCGAGCTCACCATGATGCTGGCCACCGACCTCGCGGTGCTCGACCACGCGGACGGCACGGTGCTGCTGATCGCCAACGCGGTCAACCACAACGACCAGGCCGGCGGCGTGGACGAGGCCTACGCCGACGCGGTGGCCCGGCTCGACGCGATGGAAGCCGAGCTGCTCAAGCCGGTCGACCCGGGCCTGGCCACCTTCACCCCCATGGCCGCTGACGCCGTGTCACCCTTCGGCGGGGCGCCCTACCGGGCCGCCGTCGAGGAGGTCAAGGAGAGGATCCGGGCCGGCGAGGCCTTCCAGGTGGTCCCCTCGCAGCGGTTCGAGGCGCCCTGCCCGGCCTCCGCGCTCGACGTCTACCGCGTGCTGCGCACCACCAACCCCAGCCCGTACATGTACCTGTTCCGCTTCCCCGCCCCGGACGGCGGCGCCGAGGGCGGCTTCGACGTGGTCGGCTCCAGCCCCGAGGCCCTGGTCAAGGTGACGGAGGGTCAGGCGATGATGCACCCGATCGCCGGCACCCGGCACCGCGGCGCCACCCCGCAGGAGGACGCCGACCTGGCCGCCGAGCTGCTCGCCGACCCCAAGGAGCGGGCCGAGCACCTGATGCTGGTCGACCTCGGCCGCAACGACCTGGGCCGGGTCTGCACCCCGGGCAGCGTCGAGGTGGTCGACTTCATGTCGATCGAGCGCTACAGCCACGTGATGCACATCGTCTCCACCGTCACCGGCGAGGTCGCCCAGGGCCGCACCGCCTTCGACGTGCTCACCGCCTGCTTCCCGGCCGGCACCCTCTCCGGCGCCCCCAAGCCGCGCGCCATGCGGATCATCGAGGAGCTCGAACCCACCCGCCGCGGTCTGTACGGCGGCTGTGTCGGCTACCTGGACTTCGCCGGCGACGCCGACACCGCGATCGCGATCCGCACCGCCGTGCTGCGCGACCACACCGCCTACGTCCAGGCCGGCGCCGGCGTGGTCGCCGACTCCGACCCGGCCAGCGAGGACACCGAGTGCCGCAACAAGGCCGCGGCCGTCCTGCGGGCGGTCGCCACGGCCAACACCCTGGTCACCCCGAAGCTGGGTTGACCCGGTGCGGGGGTGAATCGGTGCTCGGTTGACCCGGTGCCGGGTTGACCCGGTGCTCGGTGCGCGGCGGGCTCGGGGGATAGTGGAGCGGTGACCGCTATCCCCGCTCCCCGTACCGAGCCCGTCCCCGATGCCCGCGCCGCCGCGCGGCGCAGTCTCGGGTCGATGCTGCTGTTCACCGTGCTCGGCGCGGTGCTGGTCCTGTGGGCCGTCGGGCGGACCTGGGCCGAGGGGAAGGTGGCCGGCGGGCTCGAGGTGAGCGCCTCGGGGAGCGAGATCTCGGGGCTGCCGGGGGCGCTGGCGCTGGTCGGGCTGGCCTCGGCGGTGGCGGTCTTCGCGGTGCGCGGGCCGGGGCGGCTGGTGGTCGGGGTGCTGCTCACCGTGGCCGGCCTGGGCGCTGCCGCCGGTGCCGCGCTCGGGGCCGCGGACAGCGGCGCGGTGAACGCCACCGCCGCCCGCAAGCTCGCGCTCACCGGCACCACGGCCGAGCAGGTCAGCCACACCGCCTGGCCCTGGCTGGCGCTGGTCGGCGGCCTGCTGCTGGCGGTGGCCGGAGCGCTGACGCTGCTGCGCGGCCGTGACTGGCCGAGCATGGGCGCCCGCTACGACGCGCCGACCTCCGCCGCTCCGGCCAAGCAGGCCAAGGCCGCGAGCACCCCCGCCGACCTGTGGAAGGCCCTGGACCGCGGCGAGGACCCCACCGCGAGCTGAGCGGGCCGGCCGGCGCCGGCTGACCAGGCGCTGCCCGGGTCACGGTTTCGTCAACCGTGACGGTCCTCACTGCGACCCCGCTTTGGGGCGCCGAACGGCGTCCGCAACAATGGGGGAGACAGGACCGCAGAACCAAGGAGTACCCGGATGTCAGCGCAAGCCCATGGACACACCCCCGCGGCCTGGACCGGGGTCGTCATCTCCTTCGTCGGCTTCTGCGTCAGCGGCGCTGCCATGATCATGGCCTCGGTGCTGCTGTTCTGGGTCGGCATCCTGGTGATCCTCGGCGGCGGCGCCGTCGGCCTGGCCATGAAGATGGCCGGCATGGGCAAGCAGCCCAACGAGCAGGTCGAGAAGTACAAGGCCGAGTTCCGTGCGGCCCGCGAGGGCGCGACCGCGCCCGAGGCGGTCACCGCCGGCGCGCACTGACGCCGACTGACCGCATCCCACCACGTCCCGGACCGGGGCGCCGGGCCCACCAGCCCGGCGCCCCGGTCCGCGCGCGTTTCGGGCCGGGTTGGGTTCGGCCTGAGCGGCGTTCGGCCCGAGCCGCGTTCGGGCCGAGCCGCGTTCGGGCCGAGCCGCGTTCGGGCCGGGTTGGGTTCGGGTCGCGCGCGTCTCCCGTCCCGGCGCACGGGCCGGCCCCGCACTCCGGCCACTCGCGCGGCGTAGCGCGGCGGGCCTGCGAACGGGGGGAGAATCACCCCCGTGACCGCCTCCAGCACCCCGGCCGGCGCGCCCGCCGCGCTACGCCGCCTCGTCCGTCCGCTCACCGCGCTCGCCGCCACCGCCGTGCCCACGCTGTTCGTCGCCACCGTGGACCCGAACAGCCCGGGCCACTACCCGACCTGCCCGTTCCTGCAGGCCACCGGCTGGTGGTGCCCGGGCTGCGGCGGGCTGCGCTGCGTGCACGCGCTGACCCGGGGCGAGCTCGACCAGGCGATGCACGACAACCTGCTGGCCGTGGTGCTGTTCGGCGTCCTCGGCGTGCTCTGGGTGCGCTGGGCCTGGGCGGCGCTGACCGGTGGCCGCCCGCCCCGGGTGGAGATGGGCAGGGGTCGGCTGGTCGGGCTGGTGCTGGTGCTGCTCGTCTTCACGGTGCTGCGCAACCTGCCCGCCGGAGCCGGTCTGGCGCCCCCGCTGGTCTGACGTTCCATTCTGCGGCCGTACCTGCCCCGACCTGCCCGGCTGCAGGTCCGCTCCGCGAGACGCGCGCCGGGCGGATGCGCCCCGCGCGCCCCGGTGCCGATACCATCGAGTTGCCGATGGGGGCGCCGGAGCAGTTCCATTCCGCGCCGCCGATCGGATCATCCGGCTGGCAGATTGATGGGGGCGCCCGTCGTGAGCGAGCGAAGCGAGCGAGCCAAGGAGGCGGGCGCATGAGCGTGCTCGACGAGATCATCGACGGGGTCCGGCAGGATCTCGCGGAGCGGCAGGCCCGGGTCTCCCTGGACGAGCTCAAGGAGCTGGCCGCCAAGGCTCGCGACGCCAAGGACGGCGTGGCCGCCCTGCGCGGCGAGGGCGTGCGGGTGATCTGCGAGGTCAAGCGCTCCAGCCCGTCCAAGGGCGCGCTGGCCGCGATCGCCGACCCGGCCGCCCTCGCGGTCGACTACGCGGCCGGCGGTGCCGCGGCGATCAGCGTGCTCACCGAGCAGCGCCGGTTCGGTGGCTCGCTGGCCGACCTGGACGCGGTCCGCGCGGCGGTGGACACCCCGCTGCTGCGCAAGGACTTCATCGTCACCGCCTACCAGCTCTGGGAGGCCCGGGCGCACGGCGCGGACCTCGCGCTGCTGATCGTGGCCGCGCTCGACCAGCCGGCCCTGGTCTCGCTGATCGAGCGGGCCGAGTCGATCGGGCTGACCCCGCTGGTCGAGGTGCACGACGAGGAGGAGATCGCCCGCGCGGTGGACGCCGGTGCGCGGATCATCGGGGTGAACGCCCGCAACCTCAAGACCCTCGAGGTGGACCGCAACACCTTCGCCAACGTGGCGCACGCGATCCCGGACCACATCGTCAAGGTGGCCGAGTCCGGTGTCCGCGGCCCGCACGACCTGATCGCCTACGCCAACGAGGGCGCGGACGCCGTCCTGGTCGGCGAGTCCCTGGTGACCGGCAAGGACCCGAAGGCGGCCGTCGCCGATCTGGTCGCCGCCGGCGCCCACCCGGCCCTGCGCAACAAGGGCTGAATCGACATGTCCCTCGCCTCCCGCCTCGCTCCCGGTTGCCGCCCGCGCGGCTGCCGGGCTCCGGCTCGCCGGGTCCTGGGGCGGCGGGTGCGGTACGTGATCGGCTGCGAGCCCGGCCAGGTCCCGGGTCGGCGATGGCGTCGGACGCACGGCTGAGCTCCGTTTCGTCCGTTTCGTCATCTAAGGATTCAGCATGGCTGACAATCTGACGGGCCCTCAGGTGCCCGATGCCCGTGGCTACTTCGGTGCCTACGGCGGCCGTTTCATCCCGGAGGCGCTGATCGCCGCCGTGGAGCAGGTCGCCGAGGAGTACGAGAAGGCCAAGAACGACCCGGCCTTCATCGCCGAACTCGATCTGCTGCTCAAGGACTACACCGGCCGTCCGAGCCCGCTCACCGACGTGCACCGGTTCTCCGCCGAGGCCGGCGGGGCCCGGGTGCTGCTCAAGCGCGAGGACCTCAACCACACCGGCTCGCACAAGATCAACAACGTGCTCGGCCAGGCGCTGCTCACCCGCCGGATGGGCAAGACCCGGATCATCGCCGAGACCGGCGCCGGCCAGCACGGCGTGGCCACCGCCACCGCCTGCGCGCTCTTCGGCTTCGAGTGCACCATCTACATGGGCGAGGTCGACACCGAGCGCCAGGCACTCAACGTGGCCCGGATGCGGATGCTCGGCGCCGAGGTGGTGGCGGTCAAGTCCGGCAGCCGCACCCTCAAGGACGCCATCAACGAGGCCTTCCGCGACTGGGTGGCCAACGTCGACAACACCCACTACCTGTTCGGCACCGTGGCCGGCCCGCACCCGTTCCCGGCCATGGTGCGCGACTTCCACCGGGTGATCGGCATCGAGGCCCGGGCCCAGGTGCTGGAGCGGACCGGCCGACTGCCGGACGCCGTGGTCGCCTGCGTCGGCGGCGGCTCCAACGCGATGGGCATCTTCCACGAGTTCATCCCGGACGCCGGCGTGCGGCTGATCGGCTGCGAGGCGGCCGGCGAGGGCGCCGACACCCCGCGCCACGCGGCCACCCTGACCAAGGGCGACCCCGGCGTGCTGCACGGCGCGCGCACCTACGTGCTGCAGGACGAGGACGGCCAGACCATCGAGAGCCACTCGATCTCGGCCGGCCTGGACTACCCGGGCGTCGGTCCCGAGCACGCCTGGCTGAAGGACACCGGCCGGGCCGAGTACCGCCCGGTCACCGACGACGCGGCCATGCAGGCACTGCGCCTGCTTTCCCGCACCGAGGGCATCATCCCGGCCATCGAGAGCGCCCACGCACTGGCCGGCGCACTGGTGCTGGGCCGCGAGCTCGGCCCGGACGCCACCATCCTGGTCAGCCTCTCCGGCCGCGGCGACAAGGACATGCACACCGCCGCGCAGTACTTCGGCCTCTACGACGACGCTGCCAACGGGGGTAACTGACCATGGGATCCAAGCTGAGCGGCCTGCTCGCCGCCGCCAAGGCCGAGAACCGCGCCGCGCTGATCGGCTACCTGCCGGCCGGCTTCCCGAGCGTCGAGGGCGGGATCAAGTCGATCAACGCGCTGCTCGAGGGCGGCTGCGACATCGTCGAGGTCGGCCTGCCGCACTCCGACCCGGTGCTGGACGGCGCGACCATCCAGACCGCGGACGACATCGCGCTGCGCGGCGGGGTGCGGATCAAGGACGTGCTGCGCACCGTGCAGGAGGTCGCCGCGGCCCACCCGGCGGCCGCGGTACTGGTGATGACCTACTGGAACCCGGTGGACCGCTACGGCACCGCACGGTTCGCCGCCGACCTGGCCGCCGCGGGCGGTGCGGGGGTGATCCTGCCGGACCTGCCGGTCGAGGAGTCCGAGGAGTGGCGCAAGGCGGCCGCCGAACACGGGCTGGACACCGTCTTCGTGGTCGCTCCGTCCAGCCAGGACAAGCGGCTGGCGCAGGTCACCGCGGCGGGCAGCGGATTCGTCTACGCCGCCGCCGTGATGGGCGTGACCGGCAGCCGGGCCCAGGTCGGCGAGCTGGCCGAGGACCTGGTCGCCCGCACCCGGGCCACCACCGAGCTGCCGGTCTGCGTCGGCCTCGGGGTCTCCACCGCCGCCCAGGCCGCCCAGGTGGCGGGCTTCGCCGACGGTGTGATCGTCGGCTCGGCCTTCGTCCAGCGGATCCTGGACGCGGACGGCGACGAGCCGGCCGCGCTCGCCGCGGTCCGCGAGCTGGCCGCCGACCTGGCGCAGGGCGTGCGCTCGCGCTGAGCAGCTCTCCTGACGGCCCGTCACTCCCGCAAGGGGTGGCGGGCCGTCGTGCTACGCCGACCCGAACGGGTGAATTCGACGGGCCTGACGTGTCATCGCCTCGGTGCTGGCGTTGCATCAGGTGTCGCACGGGGAACGCATTCGACCTCTGCCGTTCGTACACTTCTCAACCATCGGGAGATGTCGCCGTGGTCGGCCTGCACCGCGCGGTACTGCTCAGGGCGGCCGCCGCCGCACTGGTGCTGGCGGCGGCCTTCGGCGGCGAGCACGCGGTGGGGCACGCGTTGGCCAAGCGGGGCGCGGAGCTGACGGCGCACCAGGCGGACCTGCATCCCGGGCGCCACGCCGGCAAAACGGACAGGTGACCCATCCTCACCCAATCGGGTGAATAGGGCAATGTGGAGTAAACAGTGGAAATCCCCTACGGTTCATCAGGTGGCTCCGGCGAGAGCTGATGTCCGAGAGGGGGAGCGCCATGCAGGAGTGGATCAGTACCGCGGCCAGGCTCGGCCTGGCGGTGGTCTGGGCCTGGGCCGGACTCGCCAAGATCTCCGACCCGGCGGTGGCCGCCCAGGCGGTGCGGGCCTACCGGATCCTGCCGGAGGGGCTGGTCAAGCCGGTCGGCTACGGCCTGCCGTTCCTGGAACTCGCCCTGGCGCTACTGCTGATGGTCGGCCTCGGGGTGCGGATCGTCGCAGTGATCTCGGCGCTGCTGCTGCTGACCTTCATCGCCGGGATCAGCTCGGCCTGGGCGCGCGGCATCTCGATCGACTGCGGCTGCTTCGGCGGGGGCGGGGCGGTGGACTCCTCCAAGACCCAGTACCTGCAGGAGATCCTGCGCGACTGCGGGTTCCTGCTGCTGGCGCTCTGGCTGGTGTTCCGGCCGCGCTCCAAGGCCTCGCTGGACGCCTGGCTGTCGCTGTGACCGCCGTCCCCGCGACCGCCGTGCACGTGAACGCTGTGAACTAATCCTCCTGGAAGCTGAAGGAATTGAGCGAGAAGAACCGAGAAGGCAAGCGCACGGCCCGCGAGAAGATGATCGAGGAGCGGGCCGCCCAGGAGGCCAAGGACGCCCGCCGTCGGAAGCTGATCATCCTCGGTGCGGTGCTGGTGGTGATCGGGGCCGGTGTCGGCGTCGGCATCGCGGTGCAGAACAACCGGTCCAGCTCGGACACCCCGAAGGCCGCACCGGCCGGCGCGATCGGCAACAAGAACCTGGTGATCCCGGACGGCCCGGCCAACGCCCCCTCCACGCTCACCGTCTACGAGGACCCGCGGTGCCCCGCCTGCGGCCAGTTCGAGCGTGAATTCGCGCCCACCGTCGACCAGTTGCAGGACCAGGGCAAGCTCTACGGCAACTACCACATCGTCTCGTTCATCGACCGGCACGACGGTGGCAAGGGCTCCAAGAACGCCGCCAACGCGCTGGCCTGCGCCCAGGACGCCGGGTACTTCCGCGCCTACCACGACGTGCTCTACAAGAACCAGCCGGACGAGACGGTGGACACCTGGAAGGACAAGTCCAAGCTGATCGACCTGTCCAAGCAGGTCCCGGGCCTGGACTCGCCGACCTTCGAGGGCTGCGTCAACACCAACAAGTTCGGCAGCTGGGTGTCGGCCGTGGAGCAGGACTTCGACAAGTCCGGCTACTCCTCCACCCCGACCGTCCTGCTCAACGGCAAGCCGATCTACCCGAAGAACGGCAATGACGAGATCACCCCGGACAACCTGGTGAAGTGGGTGAACGAGGCCAACCAGGGCAAGCCGCTGGGCACCACCGGCAACGCCTCGGCCAGCCCCGCGCCGACCAGCACCGCCGCTGAGAGCGACCCCAACCTGCAGCCCTCGGGCGGCGCCACGCACTGAGTACCCCTCCCGTTCGGGATGCCGTGTCCGAACCGGTATCCCGGGCGGTGCAGGTCTCAAGGTCACGACACGGTAGCGTCGGTGGTGCCATGGAACTCGCTTACATCCCGAGCCCGTCGCGGGGCGTCCTCTACCTGGGACCGATCCCGCTTCGCGCGTATGCCTTCTGCATCATCATCGGTGTCGCCGTTGCCGTCTGGCTCGGCAGCAAGCGCTGGGTCGAGCGCGGTGGAGCCAAGCACACGGTCGGCGACATCGCGGTCTGGGCGGTGCCGTTCGGCCTGGTCGGCGGCCGGCTCTACCACGTGATCACCGACCACCAGCTCTACTTCGATCCCGGGCAGAACCCCTGGAACGCCTTCAAGATCTGGGAGGGCGGCCTCGGGATCTGGGGCGCGATCGCGCTGGGCGCGGTCGGCGCCTGGATCGGCGCCCGCCGCCGCGGCGTCCCGCTGCCGGCCTGGGCCGACGCGGTCGCGCCGGGCATCGCGCTGGCCCAGGCCTGCGGGCGCTGGGGGAACTGGTTCAACCAGGAGCTGTACGGCCGGTCGACCTCGCTGCCCTGGGGCCTGCACATCCACAAGGTCAACGCCGACGGCACGGTGACCGACGGGATCTTCCAGCCGACCTTCCTCTACGAGTCGCTCTGGTGCGTCGGGGTGGCGTTCCTGGTGATCTGGGCCGACCGCCGTTTCCAGCTGGGCCACGGCCGGGCCTTCGCGCTGTACGTCGCGGCCTACACGGTGGGCCGGTTCTGGATCGAGTACCTGCGGATCGACGAGGCGCACAAGCTCCTCGGCCTGCGGCTCAACGACTGGACCTCGATCCTGGTCTTCATCGGCGCGGTGGCCTACTTCGTGATCGTCGGCAAGAAGCGCCCGGGCCGCGAGGACCCGGACAGCATCGACCCGGCGGCGAAGGTCGTGGCCGACGCCGAGGAGAGCAGCAACAGCACCACCTGACCCACTCGTGGTCGGCAGCCGTGGTCAGCAGTCGAACGCGCTGGTCAGCGAGGTAAGCCAGGACTTGCTTGCTAGAAAGTGTCAGATCATCGGACTACTTTCAGTGCCATGAGCGCCGTCACCACTGAACCCGTCACCCACGAACCCGCCATGCCGCGGGTCCCGGCCGAGGGCCACCACCGCGACGTCAACGGCGGCTGGTTGCGCCCGGCGGTCTTCGGTGCGATGGACGGACTGGTCTCCAACTTCGCGCTGATGACCGGTGTGGTGGGCGGCGCGGCAAGCAGCAGCACGGTGATCCTCACCGGCCTGGCGGGCCTCGCGGCCGGCGCGTGCTCGATGGCGGCGGGGGAGTACACCTCGGTGGCCTCGCAGCGCGAGCTGGTCGAGGCCGAGATCGAGGCCGAGCGGCTGGAGCTGAGCCGCAACCCGCAGGGCGAGCTGGTCGAGCTGGCGGAGGTCTACATAGCCCGCGGGGTCGAGCCGGAGCTGGCCCACGAGGTGGCCCGCCAGCTCACCCGCGACCCCGAGAAGGCGCTCGAGGTGCACGCCCGCGAGGAGCTCGGGATCGACCCGCACGATCTGCCGAGCCCGCTGGTCGCCGCCGTCTCCTCCTTCGGCTGCTTCGCGCTCGGCGCGCTGCTGCCGCTGCTGCCCTACCTGCTGGGCGCGACCTCGCTGCTGCCGGCACTGATCCTGGCGGTGCTCGGCCTCTTCCTGTGCGGCGCCGTGGTGGCCCGGGTGACGGCGCGCAGCTGGTGGTTCAGCGGCCTGCGTCAGCTGGTGCTGGGCGGCGCGGCGGCCGGGGTCACCTACCTGCTCGGCTGGCTGATCGGCGGCCACATCGGCTGACCCGCCCTGTGCGGAACGTCACGCGGATGAGCGCATAACCATACGGAATCTCAGGCATGGGCGGCTGTTGACCATCGGTCGACAGCCGCTCGCTTGCTCCGGACGGGTGGAATCGCAGGCGGGCTGTCGGCGGTCGCTGTCGACGATCGTTTCGCCCCTGTTTCGGCAGGCGACCGGCAGGGCACACTGGAGGCAGTCGCGCCGCCCGGTTACCACCCAGTAATGGCCTCTGACCTGGGCGAGTGTCCGCCATGTGGACGAAGAATTCCACTTCCCGGGATTTGCGGCATCATGTAACCTGCACGAAATCGCAGAGGGCCAACGTCGTCCCTGTTGCACTTGCACCTTTTGCCAAAGACGACGACGGGAGAGCCGATGCTGTCTGCATCCATGCACTCCGCCAACGAGCCCCAGGGCAGCAGCCGCTCTCCCTATGCGCTCGTTCCGGATGCGCGACCTGCTGCTCAGGGCCTGTACGACCCGCGAAACGAGCACGACGCCTGCGGCGTCGGCTTCGTCGCCACGCTGACCGGCATCGCCGACCACACCATCGTCGAGCAGGCGCTCACCGTCCTGCGCAACCTGGAGCACCGGGGTGCCACCGGCGCCGAGCCGGACTCCGGTGACGGCGCGGGCATCCTGACCCAGATCCCGGACGCCTTCCTGCGCGCCAACGTCCCGTTCGAGCTGCCCGAGGCCGGCTCCTACGCGGTCGGCATCGCGTTCCTGCCCGACGAGGACGCCGCTGACGCCGCCGCGGTCGCCCAGGTCGAGGCGATCGCCGCCGACGAGGACGTCACCGTGCTCGGCTGGCGCGAGGTGCCCGTCGCTCCCGACCTGCTGGGCGCCACCGCCCGCTCGGTGATGCCGCGCTTCCGTCAGGTCTTCCTGGCCGCCGAGGGCAAGGCCGGCATCGAGCTCGAGCGGCTGGCCTTCGTGGTCCGCAAGCGCGCCGAGCGCGAGGCCGGGGTGTACTTCCCCTCGCTGTCGGCCCGCACCATCGTCTACAAGGGCATGCTCACCACCGGGCAGCTGGAGCCGTTCTTCCCCGACCTGTCGGACCGGCTCTACGCCTCCGCGATCGGCCTGATCCACTCCCGGTTCTCCACCAACACCTTCCCGAGCTGGCCGCTGGCCCACCCGTACCGGTTCGTCGCGCACAACGGTGAGATCAACACCGTCAAGGGCAACCGGAACTGGATGACCGCGCGCGAGTCGCAGCTGGCCACCGACAAGATCCCTGGCGACCTGAGCCGGATCTTCCCGATCTGTACCCCGGACCACTCCGACTCGGCCTCCTTCGACGAGGTCCTGGAGCTGCTCCACCTGGGCGGGCGTTCGCTGCCGCACTCGGTGCTGATGATGATCCCGGAGGCCTGGGAGAACCACGCCACCATGGAGCCGGCCCGGCGCGCCTTCTACCAGTACCACTCCAACCTGATGGAGCCCTGGGACGGCCCGGCCTGCGTCACCTTCACCGACGGCACCCAGATCGGCGCCGTACTGGACCGCAACGGCCTGCGCCCGGCCCGGTACTGGATCACCGAGGACGGCCTGGTGGTGCTCTCCTCCGAGGTCGGTGTGCTCGACATCGACCAGGAGAAGGTGGTCAGGAAGGGCCGGCTGCAGCCCGGCAAGATGTTCCTGATCGACACCGCTGAGCACCGGATCATCGAGGACGAGGAGCTCAAGTCGGCGCTGGCCGCCGAGCACCCGTACGAGGAGTGGGTGGCGGCCGGTCAGATCCAGCTCTCCAAGCTGCCGGAGCGCGAGCACATCGCGCACACCCACGCCTCCGTGACGCGCCGTCAGCAGACCTTCGGCTACACCGAGGAGGAGCTGCGGGTCATCCTCGCGCCGATGGCCAAGACCGGCGGCGAGGCGCTCGGCTCGATGGGCACCGACTCGCCGATCGCCGCGCTCTCCGAGAAGCCCCGGCTGCTCTTCGACTACTTCGTGCAGCTCTTCGCACAGGTCACCAACCCGCCGCTGGACGCGATCCGCGAGGAACTGGTCACCTCCCTGCTGAGCAACCTCGGCCCCGAGGGCAACCTGCTGGCCGCCGAGGCCGCGCACTGCCGCTCGGTCGGCATGCCGTTCCCGGTGATCGACAACGACGAGCTCGCCAAGCTGATCCACATCAACGCCGATGGGGACCAGCCCGGGCTGAAGGCCGTCACGCTGTCGGGCCTGTACAAGGTCTCCGGCGGCGGCGAGGCGCTGGCCGCGCGGCTCGCGGCGATCGCGGCCGAGACCGACGCGGCGATCGCCGACGGCGCGCGGATCATCGTGCTCTCCGACCGCCACTCGGACGCCGAGCACGCCCCGATCCCCTCGCTGCTGCTCACCTCCGCGGTGCACCACCACCTGATCCGCACCAAGCAGCGCACCCTGATCTCGCTGCTGGTCGAGGCCGGCGACGTCCGCGAGGTCCACCACGTGGCGCTGCTGATCGGCTACGGCGCGGGCGCGGTCAACCCGTACCTGGCGATGGAGACGGTCGAGGACCTGGTCGCCCAGGGCACCTTCCTGACCGGCATCGAGCCGGAGAAGGCGATCAAGAACCTGATCAAGGCGCTCGGCAAGGGCGTGCTGAAGGTGATGTCCAAGATGGGCATCTCCACCGTCGCCTCCTACCGCGGCGCTCAGGTCTTCGAGGCGATCGGCCTGTCCCAGGAGACCGTGGACGCCTACTTCGCCGGTACCACCACCAAGCTCGGCGGCATCGGCCTGGCGGAGATCGCCAAGGAGACCGCCGCCCGGCACGCCAAGGCCTACCCGGCCTCCGGCATCCCGGCCGCGCACCGCGCGCTGGAGATCGGCGGCGAGTACCAGTGGCGCCGCGAGGGCGAGCCGCACCTGTTCGACCCGGACACCGTCTTCCGCCTGCAGCACTCCACCCGCAGCCGGCGCTACGACATCTTCAAGCAGTACACCGAGCGGGTGAACTCGCAGTCCGAGCGGCTGATGACGCTGCGCGGCCTGTTCAAGTTCAACGGCCAGGGCCGGACGCCGATCTCGATCGACGAGGTCGAGCCGGTCTCCGAGATCGTCAAGCGGTTCTCCACCGGCGCCATGTCCTACGGCTCCATCTCGATGGAGGCGCACGAGACGCTGGCCATCGCGATGAACCAGCTGGGCGGCAAGTCCAACACCGGTGAGGGCGGCGAGGACCCGGAGCGCCTCTACGACCTGGCCCGCCGCTCGGCGATCAAGCAGGTCGCCTCCGGCCGGTTCGGCGTCACCTCCGAGTACCTGGTCAACGCGGACGACATCCAGATCAAGATGGCCCAGGGCGCCAAGCCCGGCGAGGGCGGCCAGCTGCCCGGCCACAAGGTCTACCCGTGGGTCGCCAAGACCCGGCACTCCACCCCGGGTGTCGGCCTGATCTCGCCGCCGCCGCACCACGACATCTACTCCATCGAGGACCTGGCTCAGCTGATCCACGACCTCAAGAACGCCAACCCGGCGGCCCGCATCCACGTGAAGCTGGTCTCCGAGGTGGGCGTGGGCACCGTCGCGGCGGGCGTCTCCAAGGCGCACGCGGACGTGGTGCTGGTCTCCGGCCACGACGGCGGCACCGGCGCCTCGCCGCTCACCTCGCTGAAGCACGCGGGCGGTCCCTGGGAGCTCGGCCTCGCCGAGACCCAGCAGACCCTGCTGCTGAACGGGCTGCGCGACCGGATCGTGGTCCAGACGGACGGTCAACTGAAGACCGGCCGCGACGTGGTGATCGCCGCGCTGCTCGGCGCCGAGGAGTTCGGCTTCGCCACCGCGCCGCTGGTGGTCTCCGGCTGCATCATGATGCGGGTCTGCCACCTGGACACCTGCCCGGTCGGCGTCGCCACCCAGAACCCGGTGCTGCGCGAACGCTTCTCCGGCAAGCCGGAGTTCGTGGTCAACTTCTTCGAGTTCATCGCCGAGGAGGTCCGCGAGATCCTCGCCGAGCTGGGCTTCCGCTCGATCGAGGAGGCCGTCGGCCACGCCGAGCACATCGACGCGACCGCCGCCATCGACCACTGGAAGGCCGCCGGCCTGGACCTGGCGCCGCTCTTCCACGTCCCCGAGCTGCCCGAGGGCGCGGCCCTGCACTGCACCACCACGCAGGACCACGCGCTGGACAAGGCGCTCGACAACCAGCTGATCGAGCTGGCCGAGGACGCCCTGGAGCGCGGCGACGCGGTCCGGATCCAGCTGCCGATCCGCAACGTCAACCGCACGGTCGGCACCATGCTCGGCCACGAGGTGACCAAGCGGTACCGCGGCGAGGGCCTGCCGGAGGGGACGATCGACGTCACCTTCAGCGGTTCCGCAGGTCAGTCCTTCGGTGCCTTCGTGCCGAACGGCATCACGCTGCGGCTGGAGGGCGACGCCAACGACTACGTCGGCAAGGGCCTGTCGGGCGGTGTGATCGTGGTCCGTCCGGCCCGCGAGGCCGCCGCGATCGGCGCCGACGCGCAGGCGCACGTGATCGCCGGCAACACCATCGGCTACGGCGCCACCTCGGGCCGGATCCACCTGCGCGGCAAGGCCGGTGAGCGTTTCGCGGTCCGCAACTCCGGTGCCACCCTGGTGGTCGAGGGCGTGGGCGACCACGGCCTGGAGTACATGACCGGCGGGCGGGTCGTCATCCTCGGCGAGACCGGCCGCAACCTGGCAGCCGGTATGTCCGGCGGCATCGCGTACGTCCTGGACCTGCGTCCGGCCAATGTCAACGGCGGCATGGTCGGCATCGAGGCCCCCGACGCCGAGGACCGCGACTGGCTGCGCGAGATCGTGCAGCAGCACTACGAGGAGACCGGCTCGACGGTTGCCGCCGAGCTGCTGGCCGACTGGGGCGGCGGTGTCAGCCGCTTCACCAAGATCATGCCCACCGACTACAAGGCTGTGCTCGCCGCCAAGGACGCCGCTGAGCGCGCTGGTCTCACCGAGACCGCTATCACTCGCAAGATGATGGAGGCGGCACATGGCTGACCCCAAGGGCTTCCTGACCACGCCCAAGCAGCTGGCGGAGCGCCGCCCGGTCGACGTTCGCCTCCGTGACTGGAACGAGGTCTACGTCGAGCGCAGCCTCCTGCCGATCATCACCAAGCAGGCCGGCCGCTGCATGGACTGCGGCATCCCGTTCTGCCACAACGGCTGCCCGCTCGGGAACCTGATCCCCGAGTGGAACGACCTCGCCTTCCGGGACGACTGGTCCGGCGCGATCGAGCGGCTGCACGCGACCAACAACTTCCCGGAGTTCACCGGGCGGCTGTGTCCCGCGCCGTGCGAGTCGGCCTGTGTGCTGGGGATCAACCAGGACGCGGTGACCATCAAGAACGTCGAGGTCACCATCATCGACAAGGCCTGGGACAACGGCGGGGTCCGCCCGCAGGCCCCCGAGCGGCTGTCCGGCAAGACGGTCGCGGTGGTCGGCTCCGGCCCCGCCGGCCTCGCCGCCGCCCAGCAGCTCACCCGGGCCGGGCACACCGTCGTGGTCTACGAGCGGGCCGACCGGATCGGCGGTCTGCTGCGGTACGGCATCCCCGAGTTCAAGATGGAGAAGCGCCACATCAACCGCCGCATCGAGCAGATGCGCGCGGAGGGCACCCGGTTCCGCACCGGCGTGCACGTGGGCGAGGACATCACCGGCCAGCAGCTGCGCGACCGCTTCGACGCGGTCGTGGTCGCCGCCGGCGCCACCACCGCCCGCGACCTGCCGGTGCCCGGACGCGAGCTCAAGGGCATCCACCAGGCGATGGAGTACCTGCCGCTGGCCAACAAGGTGCAGGAGGGCGACTTCGTCGAGCCGCCGATCAGCGCCGAGGGCAAGCACGTCATCGTGATCGGTGGCGGCGACACCGGCGCCGACTGCCTGGGCACCGCGCTGCGCCAGGGCGCCGCCTCGGTCACCCAGCTGGAGATCATGCCGCGCCCCAGCGACAACCGGCCGGCCGGCCAGCCCTGGCCGACCATGCCGATGACCTACAAGGTCACCTCCGCGCACGAGGAGGCCATCTACGTCCGAGAGACGAAGACGGTGGCCGGCCAGGCAGAGGGACCCTCCTCGCCGGAGGCGGGCAAGGAGGGACGGGTCTACTCCGTCAACACCACCCACTTCAGCGGCGACGAGGACGGCAACGTCCAGGAACTCCACCTGGTCGAGGTCGAGTTCAAGGACGGCCGGTTCGAGCCGGTCCCCGGCACCGAGCGCGCCATCCCCGCGCAGCTGGTCACCCTGGCCATGGGCTTCACCGGCACCGACGTGAAGAACGGCCTGGTCGAGCAGCTCGGCGTCGAGCTGGACGCGCGCGGCAACGTCGCGCGGGACGGCAAGTTCGCCACCAACGTGGACGGCGTCTACGTCTGCGGCGACGCCGGCCGCGGCCAGTCGCTGATCGTCTGGGCGATCGCCGAGGGCCGCTCCGCGGCCGCCGCGGTCGACTCCTACCTGGGCGGCAAGACCCCGCTGCCCGCCCCGATCCGCCCCACCGACCGCCCCCTGGTTGTCTGACAGTCGGCGGTCCGACCCTCCCGCACACCGCCCGGCACGCCGGGCCGCACCAACCGCTGACCCGTCAGAGCCGCCGGTCCCTCAGCGGAGCACCACGACGGCGCCTGCCCCCACCCCGACCAAGCGGGGGGCAGGCGCCGTCGGCGTGCTCGGCCGCTGATCCGTCGGTGCTGAGCTTCACCGTGCCGAGTTTCAGCGTCCCGAGCTTCAGCGTGCCGAGTTTCACCGCGCCGAGTTTCACCGTGCTGACCTGATCGGCACCGCCGTGCACCGGGACCGTCCCGGTCCCGTCACGGCCGGTGCGAGCGCCGGCACCACGGGTACCCCCTCCAGTGCCCGCGCCTCCCGAGCAGGGGGAGACGCCGCACGGAGGGGAAGCCACCGCATGAGCAGCACCGCCGACACCACCAGACCCGTCAGACCTGCCAGACCCGGCAGGACCGCGGGTCTCGCGCTCACCGCGGCCGTCCTCACGGCCGCCCTGGCGACCGGCTGCGCCGGCCACGCCACCACGATCTCCAGCCGGCCGGCGGCGAGCAACGCGGCCCCGCCCGCCGCCACCGCCGTCACCACCGGTGCCGCCGCGAGCGGCTCCGCGTCGGCCCAGGCGAAGAGCGTCCAGATCGGCAAGTCCGTGTACTGGGGCGGGTTGCGCTTCGACGTGAAGTCCGCCGCCTACCAGCCCACCGGGGGCGGCGCGTACCAGGTGGTGCTGGACACCACCGTCACCAACACCTTCAAGACCTTCGCCGTCCGGGACTGGCCCGAGTTCGCCATCGACCTGGCCGGCACCCCGCTGCCCGGCCAGTACGGCAATGCCGTACCGCCCACCCCCGGCGCCTCGAACCCGCTGACCATCACCTTCGACGGCGCCGCGGGACCGAACCGGCCGTTCAGCTTCGACGGGGCCTCCTTCGTGCTCGGTGACGCGGCCCTCGCCCAGGCCGTGGTGCCGCTGGGCACCGGCGGCCGCGAGGCCATCTCGCTCAAGCCCGTCGACCTGGCGCTGCCGGCGGGCGCCGCGCTGACCTCGGGGCGCCTCACCCTCAACCTCAAGTCGGCCCAGCTGCGCGCCGACTTCGGCGACGGCAACGGCGTCACCACGCTCAAGCGCGGCCAGCGCGCGGTGCTGGTCGTCTTCGACATGACCGGCCGTGTCGGGGATGCCGGGATGGCCGTCGACGGCTCCTTCCTGCGGCTCAAGCTGCCCAACGGCCAGGTGGTCGGCCCGACCAGGGCGCCGATCGAGGCGCTCTACCCGGACCGCCCGACCCGGCAGGACCAGGCCGCCTGGTTCATCTTCGAGGGCGCCACCGATGGCGACTACACGCTGTCCGTCACCGACCAGCCCGCCGCCGCGGCCTCGCTGGCACTGCCGGCCACCGGGGTGAAGGACAGCGGCCCGGTGAGCTGATCACTCGTCACCGCCGACCAGGGCCTGGGCCAGCGCGGTGCGCAGGTACAGCACGGTGCGGCCGGTCCGGTGGCGCGCCACCAGGTTCGCGGCGAGCAGCACCGACAGGTGGTGCGCCACATTGGGGGCGGACTGGCCGGTGCGCAGGGCGAGTTCGGTGGTGGAGGCGGGGGCGGCGAGTTCGCTGAGGACGCGGGCGCGGCCGTGGCCCAGCAGGGCGGCCAGCGCGGACGGGGGCGCCTGGCCGCCGCGTTCCCAGAGGGTGGCGATGCCGCGCGCCGGATAGACCAGGCCGGGTTGGGCCTGGGTCTCGTCGACCTCGAAGACCGCGCCGGGCCAGACGAAGACCGAGGGGACCAGGACCAGGCCGCGCCCGGCGGCCAGCCGGTACTGAGCGCTGTGGCGGCGGCTGTCGATCCGGAGCCGGTCGTCCTGCCAGCTCACCTTGGGGTGCAGGCCCTCGAACAGGGCGGCCGGGCCGCCGGCCGCCATCCGGCGGGCGCGGTGCAGGATCTCGCCCTCGATCAGCCGCTCGATCCGCGGCCAGTGCGGTTCGACGGCGGCCCGCCAGAAGAGCAGGATCTCCTGGGCCAGCCGGGTGAGTCCGGCCGCCGGGTCCGCCTGCAGCTCCGCCACCAGCGGGGGCAACGGGCGGGGCAACCGGTCGAGTTGGGCACGGGCCAGGGCCGGATCGGTGGCGGTGAGCTCGGCGAGTTCCTCGGCCATGCCGGGGGCGGTGGCCACCGGGACGGGAGCCAGGAAGTCCGGCAGGTACCAGGCCGGCATCGGGACCAGCTGGTCGAGCAGCGCGTAGTCGACGCCGCGCAGCCGGGTGCGGCTCTCCCGTACCCAGGGCAGGTGGATCGCCCGGGCGGCGACGTCCTTGAGCACCTGGACAGCTGACACCACCTCACGCAGCCGCGAGCAGGCGAACCGGGTGGCGGCGACGTCCTGGGCGGAGAAGCGCACGCTGAGCATGTCCGCGCCTCCGGAGGATCAGCGAGCGGCTTGCTGTCCGAGGATTCGATCAGCAAGAAATCTGTGGGCAGTGACGATCATGCCGCACAGGCTCGTGCCATGGCCATATCGCTCTCCCTCGGACTGCCCCGCACCGCCGGGCAGCGCCCGCTCGTCGGCGCCCACCTGGTCGACAGCCTCGGCACCGGGCTGGTGCTCAGCTTCGTGGTGATCTACTTCGCCCGGACCACCAGCCTCGGCATCGCCACCATCGGCGCCGCCCTCACCACCGCACGCCTGCTGGCGCTGCCCACCGCGATCGTCACCGGGCGGCTGATCGACCGCTTCGGCGCCCGCGCCACCGCCGCCGCCGGCAATGCGCTCTCGGCGCTCGCCTACGCCGGATTCCTGACGGTCCATCAGGTATGGCAGATCGTGCTGGTCGGCTGGCTCGCCCAGGTGGGAGCGGTGGCGTACTGGACCAGCAGCACCGGCCTGGTGGTGCTGGCCGCGCCCGGCGGCGAGCGGACCCGGTGGTTCGCCCTGGTGCAGACGCTGCGCAACGCCGGCCTCGCGGTGGGTGCGGCGCTCGGCTCGGTGCTGGTTGGGGCCGGGGAGTTGCGGGCCGTGGTGGCGCTCAACGCCGTCAGCTACCTGGTCGCGGCGGCCCTGCTGGTGCTCTGGCGCCCGGCCGGGCCGGCGCCGCGGCAGCAGACCACCGCCCCGAGCCCGGGCAGCTACCGGGACGTCCTGCGCGACGGCCGCTACCTGCTGCTGGTCGGCATCAACCTCTGCAACGTCTTCGGCTCGCTGGTCACCAGCCTGCTGATCGCCGTCTACCTGGTCCAGTCCCTGCACCAACCGGCCTGGCTGGCGGGCTCGTTGCTGATGATGAACGGCCTGCAGGTGGTGCTCACCCAGGGCCCGGTGGCCCGGCGCCTGGAGCACCTGCGGCCGACCCGGGTGGTGGCCGCCGCCGGTGCGGTCAACGCCCTCGCCTTCGCGCTCTTCGCGCTGCTCGCGGCGGCGCCCGGCTGGGCGGTGGTGGCGGGCCTGTACGCCGCGATGTTCCTCTACAACCTCGCCGAGACGATGGCGACCCCGTTCGCCGAGGAGCTCAGCGTCGGCCTGGCCCGCCCCGACCTGCGCGGTCGCTACCTGGGTGTGTACCAGCTCTCCTGGAACACCGGCCAGGCACTGGCGCCCGGGTTGCTCACCTTGCTGCTGAGCCACGGCGCCGTCTGGCCCTGGGTGTTCCTGGCGGTGACCGCGGTGGCGGGCGTCCCGGCGCTGCTCCTGCTGGAGCGGCTGGTCACGGGGACGGGAACGAGTACACCGACGGCGGGGTGAGCAGCACCGGCCAGCGGGAGGCGGCGTCCAGCACGGCGCGGGAGCCGAGCGGTCGGCTCAGCCGGAAGTCGACCGGGTAGAAGGCCAAGTTCGCGGGGCAGGCCTCCATTGCGGACGGAACGGTGGTCCGCCCGATCAGGACGACCACCTGGTCGGTCTCGTACACCTCGCCGGGCAGTGCCTTGTGGCAGCCACCGCCGGTCACGTGGGCCTTGAGGGTCAGTCCGTCCGGCGAGATGGCGTTCCAGCCCCCGGCCTGTTCCAGGCCGGGGATCGTCGGCCCGTCGAACGGCGCGTACCACGCGATGCTCGGGCGGGCCGGTGTGGTGACCGCGGGATAGACGAACGGGGCCTGGTAGCCGTCGAGGCTGACCTCCCAGGTCGGGATCGTCGCCTTGCCCCGGCTGGTGGTCACTTCCCGGGTGCCGGCCTGGACGGCGGTGACGGTGAGCCGGCCGCACGGGCCGGGCCGGCAGCTGTGCTTCTTGGTCAGGTCGTCGAACTGCTGGGTGGCGGGGATCAGCGGCAGCTCGGTTGCCGTGCCGTCCGCCCAGCGCACCGTACCGGTGGCCGGAGCGTGCGGCAGCGCGCCGCGCAGCTCCAACTGCCCCGAGGTGAAGGCGACTTTGTCGGCGTCGTTGTGGAAGGCGTCCGGCGGGAGCCACTCGGTCGCATCGGTCAGTGGCACGTACCCGGTCCGCCACTGCTGCCCGGCCGTCGAGCCCGGCCAGGCGTCGGCCACCTCGTGGGCCCGCTTCATCAGCGTCGCGTCGTCGGCTGCCGCGTGGGCGGCGGGGTGCGGCCCGCAGCCGGCCGCGCCTGCCGTCAGGAAGCCAACCAGCAGTGCCAGGAACACTCTTGGTCTTCTCACGGGCTCTCCTGACGAACTGTCGGAACCTATCGGTCGCCTGAGCGAACTCACAGGTTCCCACCGTAGTTGTTGACGGTTCTACATGGCAGACTGCGGACCGTATCGGCGCCAGGGGAGGACAGCGCGATGAACAGCATGGGGCAGACCGGCGGCGGAGTGACCGTGCGCCGGCTGCTGTTGGGTTCCCAGCTACGCCGGTTGCGGGAGTCCCAGGGCGTGTCGCGGGAGGACGCCGGCTACGAGATCCGCGCCTCCGAGTCCAAGATCGGGCGGATGGAGCTGGGCCGGGTCAGATTCAAGGAGCGCGATGTCGCCGACCTGCTGACCCTCTACGGCGTCAGCGACGGTGCGCAGCGCGCCGAACTGCTCGGCATGGTGCGCAGTGCCAACGCGGTGCCCTGGTGGCAGGAGTACACCGACGTGGTGCCCGCCTGGTTCCAGACCTACCTCGGCTTCGAGGAGGCGGCCGGCGCCATCGCCTCCTACGACGTGCAGTTCGTGCCGGGTCTGCTGCAGACCGAGGAGTACGCCCGCGCGGTGATCCGGCTCGGCTCGCACAGCGCGCCGAGCGCCGAGATCGAGCGCCGGGTCGCGGTCCGGATGCGCCGCCAGCAGTTGCTCGCCGACGAGGCGGGACCGCGCCTGCGGGCGGTGCTCGACGAGGCCGTGCTGCGCCGTCCCTGTGGCGGACCCGAGGTGATGCGTGGTCAGCTGGCCCGACTGCTGGAGCTGGCCGACCACCCCCGGATCGAACTCCAGGTGATGCCACTGGGCTTCGACGGCCTGGCCGCCGAGAGCGGCACCTTCTCGCTGCTCTCCTTCCGCGAGCCCGACCTGGCCGAGGTGATCTACCTGGAGCAGTTCACCACCGCGCTCTACCTGGATCGGCCGCGCGAGGTCGCCGAGTACCGCGCCACGTTGGACCGGCTGCGAACCGACAGCCTCACGGTCGAACAGAGTCGCGGTCTTCTGCGGACCATGCTCCAGGAGCCGTGACATGTCAGTAGGATGATCCTCAGTCAGCTCGCGGAAGATCACGCAAGCTCGCGAAGGGGAGTCAGGTGTCCTACTTTTCGGAACTCGCCCTGCAGTTCATCGACGGCCAGTGGCGCCCCGGCAGCGGCTCCTGGGACATCGTCGACATCAACCCCTACGACGGAGAGAAGCTCGCCTCGATCACCGTCGCCACCGTCGACGAGGTCGACCAGGCCTACCGGGCGGCCGAACGGGCCCAGAAGGAGTGGGCGGCGGTCAACCCGTACGCCCGCCGACTGGTCTTCGAACGCGCGCTGCGGATCATCGAGGACCGCGAGCAGGAGATCACCGAGACCATCATCGCGGAGCTCGGCGGCACCTACCTCAAGGCCGCCTTCGAACTCGCGCTGACCAAGGACCTGCTGCGCGAGTCGATGCAGCTCGCGCTGCGCCCCGAGGGACGCATCCTGCCCTCGGCGGTGGACGGCAAGGAGAACCGCCTCTACCGGCTGCCGGTCGGCGTGGTCGGGGTGATCAGCCCCTTCAACTTCCCGCTCTTCCTCTCGATCAAGGCCGTCGCGCCGGCCCTGGCGCTCGGCAACGGCGTGGTGCTCAAGCCGCACCAGGACGCCCCGATCGTCGGCGGCACCCTGCTCGCCAAGGTCTTCGAGGACGCGGGCCTGCCCGCCGGCCTGCTCAACGTGGTGGTCACCGACATCGCCGAGATCGGCGACGCGCTGCTCGAGCACCCGGTGCCCAAGACCATCGCCTTCACCGGCTCGGACCGGGTCGGCCGGCACGTGGCCACCGTCGCCGCCTCGCACTTCAAGCGCGCGGTGCTCGAACTCGGTGGCAACAGCGCGCTGATCGTGCTGGACGACGCCGACCTCGACTACGCGGTGGACGCCGCCGTGTTCAGCCGCTTCGCGCACCAGGGCCAGGTCTGCATGGCCGCCAACCGGGTGCTGGTGGACCGCAAGGTGCTCGCCGAGTTCACCGAGAAGTTCGTCGCCAAGATCGCCTCGCTCAAGGTCGGCGACCCCAAGGACCCCAGCACCCAGATCGGCCCGCTGATCAACAGCACCCAGGCCGACTCGATCACCGCCCAGGTCGACCAGGCCGTCGCTGCCGGCGCCCGGGTGCTGCTGCGCGGCAACACGGTCGGCACCCTGATGGACCCGGTGGTGCTCACCGACCTGCCCGCGGACTCGCCGGTGCTGCGCCGCGAGCTGTTCGGCCCGGTGGTGCTGCTGGTGCCGTTCGACGGCGAGGACGAGGCGGTGGCGCTCGCCAACGACACCCCGTTCGGCCTCAGCGGCGCCGTGCACAGCGGCTCGATCGAGCGCGGGGTGCAGGTGGCCCAGCGGATCGAGACCGGCATGATCCACGTCAACGACGGGACCATCCACGACGAGCCGATCGTGCCCTTCGGCGGCGAGAAGAACTCCGGTGTCGGGCGACTGAACGGCGAGTCGACGGTGGAGGCGTTCACCACGGTGAAGTGGATCTCGATCCAGCACGGGCGCAGCCGCTTCCCGTTCTGAGTGCTCGGGCGTTCTGAGTGCTCGGGCGTTCTGGGTGCCCGGAACAGAGGGTGAAACCGGTCAGAACTGGACATACCATCGCAGAGGGATCGTCGATGGGAGGCCACTGATGACCAAGCGACCGACGGGCAGTACGAGCAAGCTCCGCCGCGGCACCCAGGACCTGCTGGAGCGCCGCGGCATGATGACCGGGCTGGGCGCCAAGCCACGCCCGATCGGACCGGTGCTGCACACCGACCTGTCCGGCGGCACGAAGTCGGCCGGATACGGAGCGTACGCGGCACTCTCCGGTGAGGGCCCCTTCGCGCACCGCAAGGCTCCCGAGGAACGGGCGCACACCGGCGCGACGGCGGCCCACCCCGAACTCAAGGGCCACCGCCACCGCGGCGCCGAGAAGCACTCCGCGCACTGAACGCACGACTCGGCCCCCGCACCCCTGGACGGGTGCGGGGGCCGAGTGCTGCCTGCTAGAAGACCGGCACGCCCGCGCGCACCAGGCGCCAGGAAACCGCCGCGAAGTCGGCCGGGTCGATGACACCCTTGGCCTTCACCCAGGCGATCATCGAGTTGCGGATCTCGTCCGAGTTCGTCCACACCTGCTTGGCCGTCGCCACGTGCGGGAAGTTGCCGCCGCCGTTGGCCCGGTAGTTGTTGACCGCCAGCACGAACTGCGCCGCCGGGTCGACCGGCTTGCCCGCGTACGACAGGTTGACGATCCGCGAGCCCACCGGCTGCGCGATGTCGATGTCGTAGCTCACCCCGTACACCGAGTCGAAGTTGTAGTCCGGGGTGTTCTGCTGGTTGGTCAGGGTGTCCGGGTTGATCGCCGCACCCGGGGCCACCTGGGCGAAGTACTTCATCGAGTACTCCAGGTAGTCCTTGATCTGAGCACCCGTCAGGATCCGGGCCTCCAGGGTGTTCTCGTAGATGTACAGGCCCGCCACGTCGCGCAGCTTGAGCGTGCCAGCCGGGATGTCCGCGGTCCGGTTGAACGGCGCCGCCTGGGCCACCACCGGCAGGTTGGCGTAACTGGTGCCCGCCAGCGCCGCCTTGACGGTGTCCTGCTGCACCTTGCCGATCAGGTCGATGATCGCGACGTCCTTGAACCGCGCGTCCGCGATCGACAGGTCCACCTTGCTCGACCCGATCACCTGGTTGACGTAGGCGACGACCTTCTCGTGCTGCGCCTTCAGCAGCGAGACGATCTCCGGGTCCTCGTCCACCGTGTTGGAGTTGAGCACCTGGGAGCTGAGCGAGGAGACCGTCCAGGCGCCCTTGTCGAACTCCACCTCGAAGTCGAACCGGGTCAGCCGCTGGCCCCAGCAGAGCGGCTCGGAGAGCACCACGTTCTTGCCGGTCGCCTTGTTGACGATCAGCCGCTGCGCCACCTCCTTGTGGGTGTGGCCGACCAGCACCGCGTCGATGCCCGGCACGTCGGCGGCCATCTCGCCGGAGGCGTCCTCGGGGTAGGGCAGCTGGTCGCCGTAGGAGGACGGCTCGTCGATGCCCGAGTGCGCGGAGACCACGACGATGTCGGCGCCGGCCGCCTTCATCTTCGGCACGTAGACCTTGGCCATCTCGACGATGCCGGAGAAGGTCATCCGGCCCTGCACGTTGGCCTTGTCCCAGATCGCGATACCCGGGTTGGTCAGGCCCAGGATGCCGACCTTCAGCGGCCGGCCGCCGCCCAGGTGCAGGGTCTTGATCACGTACGGCGGGAAGGCGGGCTTCTCGTTCTTGGCGTGCAGGGCGTTGGCGCCCAGCAGCGGGAAGTCCAGCTGCTCCTCGAAGGCGCGCACGGTCGGGATGCCGTAGTTGAACTCGTGGTTGCCGAGCGCGGCCGCGTCGTAGCCCATGTTGTTCATGGCGGTGGCCATCGGGTGCTCGGGGACCTCGTCGGCGTCGCTGGCGATCGGCTCGACCCGGGCGAAGTAGTAGCTCAGCTGGGTGCCCTGGATGATGTCACCCGCGTCGATCAGCAGGGTGCGGTCCCAGCCCACCTCGTCGCGCACCTGGTTGGCCAGGGTGGAGATCTTGGCCAGGCCGACCGCGTTCTTCTGCTTGTCGGCGTAGACGGCGTCGGTGAAGTAGTCCCAGTTGACGGCGTGCCCGTGCAGGTCGGTGGTGCCCATCACGGTGAACTTCGCCTTGTGCGGGTGGTTCTGGCGGTTCTGCGGCTCGACCTCTGCAGCGGCCGCGGGGTCGCCGGCGGCCACCGCGAGACCTCCCACCATGGCGGCGCCGGCCGCGGTCGCGGCGGACCGGGTGACGAAGTCGCGGCGGTTCAGGGGCATGGGTCACTCCAGATGGTCGAACGGAAGCGGGTGCGACGCGCGTAGAGATACGCGCGTAGAAGTTTGCCGTGTGCAGGCCGCCCAGGGATAGACCCCGGACGTTACCGGCAAGTGAGGAGTTGTTGACGAGGCGGTGCCGGGCGGGGCGGGTGAGGTCAGTGGGACGGGAGCTGTGCGAGCAGCCGGGTGGCCCGGGTGACGAACTCGGGGGTGGGCTCGGCGCCCTGCGGCTCGATGCGCCACCAGCACAGGGCCCGCTCGTACCAGTCCAACTGGGCCGGGACCAGCTCATGGACCCACCCGGTCGGATCGGCCGGGCCGCCGGCTTCCAGCAGATCCGCCGCCGCGTCGAGCAGCAGCCCGGCGTGGTCAGCCGCGGGGGCGGGCCAGGCCGCCAGCGCCAGGTGCTCCCGCTGGAGGGCGAGTTCGGCGCGGAGGGTGGCGCGTCGGCGGGCCGACAGGCCTCGCGAGGGCTCGGCTTGGGGGTCGGGTTCAGGTTGGGGGTCGGGTTCGGCGGGAGGCGGAGGGCCGGGGAGCGGCTCGGGCTGGGCCGCGGCCTCGGGCGGGGGCTGGGACTCGGTCTGGGCCGCGGCCTGGGGATCGCTCGGGCCGAAGGTCACCCCCAGCACCGCCCCCGCCGCGTACAGCCCCGCCACCACCGCAACCGACCACAGGCCCGCCCCCGCGACCAGCGCGGCCACCAGCCCGACCAGCGCGCCCCCACTGCCCAGGTAGTGCGGCAGGCTGCCGAACCAGGCGGCCACGCCCGAATTCTGCTCCGGCCTACTGGTAGCCACGGATCTCCTCGAAGACTCCGGTCAGCGAGCCCGTCCCGTCGAAGAGCTTGCCCCCGGTGGTGTCCGCGATGCCCTGCAGTTGCTGCTTGGCGCCCTCGCCGAACAGGATCGGGAAGACCGGCACCGCCTGCCCGGACGGCGGCAGCGCCTTGTAGAAGGCCGCGAAGTCCTGCGCGCTGGCACCCAGGTTGCTCTCGCCGTCGGTCATCAGCACGATCGAGGTGAACCGGTCGTCCTTGGCGGCCGCCTGCTGCTTGGCCACCTCCTGGTACGCCGCCTCCAGCGTGCTGTAGATCGCCGTGCCGCCGTCCGCGGCCAGGCTCTGCACGTCCGCGTTGATCGCGGCCAGCTCGGCTTCCGGTGCGGTGGCCGGGACTTGGTGCGTGCGCTGCCACTTCACCACGTCCGCGAACGACATCAGGGTGACCTCCTCACGGTCCCGGAAGCGGTTCACCGCGCGGGTGTCACTGGCCCCCGTGAGGATCCCCAGCGCCTGCTTGAGCGAGGTCAGCCGGTCGCCCTCCATCGACCCCGAGGTGTCCAGCACGTACACCGTCCGGGACGGCCGGCGCAGCTCGTTCTGGTAGGCCGCCAGCAGCGCGTCGGCCACCGACCGGCTGCCGGGGAACGGCAGTTCGGGCCGTCGGTCGGCGCCGAGGCCGGGCCCGGGGGTGACCCCGGCGACCACGGGGCGGCGCTCGGTGGTGTCGGAGATCCTGCGCTGCACGTCCTCGCGCAGCAGGTAGGCGCTCAGCCGGTTGAACGCGTCCTTGGCCGGCGCGGCGGCCGAACTGAGCAGGGTGAGCGGGTAGTCGGCGGAGACCACGCCGTCGGTCGGGCGCAGCACGGTGAGTTGGGCATCGCCCGGCAGCGTCCGGTTGAGCGAGAGCAGCACCGACTCGTAGTTGACCAGCGCCCCCACCGACTGCCCCGAACCGCCCTGCGCGGTGCGCTGGTAGGCCTGCGCCAGCCAACCGGAGGAGCCGGAGGTCAGCTTCTGGCCGCTGAAGAAGGTCCGCAGCGCGGGCGAGGCCTTCGCCACATCGGCCTCGGTGAGCGCGGCCTGCGCGCCGGAGAACGCCGAGGCGAGCCCGATCAGCGCGGAGAGACCGGAGTTGGAACGCGACGGGTCGGACATCCCGAAGCTCAGCTTGCCCTGGTTGACCGCGTCGCCGACCTGCGCCCAGCTCACCTTCGCCGGATCCCAGTGCAGGTCCGCCAGCACCGAGGAACGCACCCCCAGCGCCACCGGCGACACCATCACCGGCGTCTCCGAGAGCAACTTGCCGCCGGCCGCCTGGTCCAGCCGCAGATACCGGTTGGACGGGAACCAGAGCGCGTCGTACGCCCCGTCGGCCTTGCCCGAGCTGACCGTGTCGGCGCCGTCCAGCGTGCCGGTGTAGGTGAACTGGACGGTGACCCCGGTGGCCTTCTTGGCCTCGTCCAACACCGGCTGCATGTCCTGGAGTTCACTTCCCGCGAGGACCCGCAGGGTGGTGGCGGCGCCGGAGGCGGGCGCACTCTGGGCGGCGGCGCCGGGGGAGGACGGGGCGGCGGGCGCGGGCTTGGGGGAGGAGGTGCAGGCGGTGGCGGCGGCGAGCAGCAGGGTGAGGGCGGCGCGGCGAATGGTGCGGGCGCTCATCAGTTGGTCCGTCCAGTCATGGCGACATTGATCAGTTCCCGCAGGTTGTCGGTGGACGGCGGTACGGCCTGGGCCACCTTCAACTGGGTCACGTCCGCGACGAACCGCTTCTCGGTGCCGCCCATCGCCTTCCCGAAGGCCGCCGGGTCGCCGGACGGCCGGAAGCCGAACTGGGCCTCCAGGGTGGTCAGCGTCGGGTCCTCCTGCAGAGCCTGGGAGAACGACTTCGCCGAGTCCGTCAACTCGACGATCGTGTGGTCACTCTGGATACCGGTATCCGGGTAGAGCACCATGACATCGCTGGGCAGCTTGCCGTTCCTGGCCCGCTCGGCGGCCTCCGACTCGTAGGTCCAGATCAGCGGGTTGCCCACACCCGCGATGAAGTCCTTGAAGAGCTGATCACTACTGGCGTGCTGCGAACCCTGACGGGCCATCAGATCGTGCAGTTCCGCTCCAACCCGGTCGGCATCGGCCGTCGTCGAAACCACCTGGTTCTTGTTGCGGAGGTAGGCCATGGTCGCCAGATAGAGCGCGGCGGAGGAGGAGGTCTGCGGGTTCGTGGTGGAGACGAAGATCTGGCCGCGCAGCGCGGGGTGCTTCTGGTCGCCCGTGTCCAGGCCTTGCCAGGTCTGGGTGCCGGTGGCCAGGTCCAGGTAGTAACTGGTCTTGAAAGTCAAGATGCCGTTGGAGTCGGAGGCGAGACCGACCTGCTTCATCAGGTCGACCGCGTCCGAGCGGGCGAGCACCACCAGTGGCGAGTAGAACGGTCGGGCCGGCACAGTGGTGATCTTGGTCTTGATGGCGGCGGCCGCCACCGAGCTGGCAGGGAAGGCGAAGTCGTAGCTGCCGTTCTCCGTGTCCGTGGCCATCTGCCAGGAGCCGGCGTGATCCACATGGACCGTGAGCCCCTTGGCGGTCAGTGCCCGCTGGACGTCCCGGTTGTCGAAGAAATCGCTCTTCTCCGAGCCGATCAGCCCGCGCAGGGTGATCGAGGTGTCCTTTCCGGGCGGTCTGCAGCAGTTCTGCTCGATGATCACCGCCACCCCCGCTACCAACCCCAGCGCCACCACAACTCCCACCAGGCGCTTCATCAACGCACCATCCCCCGCCGCGTGCGATTCGTCATCGGATCCAGAGCCTCCCGCCGGGCGCCGAGCGGGACCCGACCCCCCGGTGAACCAGGGGTGAACAGGCTTTCACGGATCGGCATCAGCTGAAGGTCCGTTCGGTCAACTGGGCAGTCGTGCAGGCGCTGTCAGCTTGCGTCAGAGAGTTCAACGAAGCTTCCGGTACTGGTCACATGACTGTCCGTCGGAACGTCGTTGTTACGCACGGGTAATGCATACGCTCGGAGTTATGCGCCGAGCAAAAATCGTCTGTACTCTCGGGCCCGCCGCCGACTCGTACGACCAGATCAAGGCCCTGGTCGACGCCGGCATGGACATCGCCCGATTCAACCTGAGCCACGGCTCCCACGCCGAGCACGAGGAACGGTACCGCCGCGTCCGCAAGGCCGCCGACGAGACCGGTCGCAGTGTCGGCGTCCTGGTCGACCTTCAAGGTCCGAAGATTCGCCTGGACACTTTCGCCGAGGGGCCGGTACTCCTCGAACGCGGCGACGAGTTCACCATCACGGTGGAGGACGTCCCCGGCGACCGGGAGATCTGCGGCACCACCTACAAGGGCCTCGCGGGCGACGTCTCGCGCGGCGAGCGGATCCTGGTCGACGACGGCCGGGTCTGCCTGGAAGTCACGCAGGTGGACGGGCCGCGGGTCCGCTGCATCGTCATCGAAGGGGGCCTGGTCTCCGACCACAAGGGCCTCAACCTGCCCGGAGTCGCCGTCTCGGTGCCCGCGCTCAGCGACAAGGACGTCGCTGACCTGCGTTGGGCGCTGCGGATCGGCGCCGACCTGATCGCGCTCTCGTTCGTCCGCAGCGGCAAGGACATCGAGGACGTGCACACCGTGATGGCCGAGGAGGGACGTTTCCTCCCGGTGATCGCCAAGGTGGAGAAGCCGCAGGCGGTGGAGGCTCTGGACTCCATCGTCGACGCGTTCGACGGCATCATGGTCGCCCGCGGCGACCTGGGCGTCGAAATGCCGCTGGAGCAGGTGCCGTTGGTCCAGAAGCGGGCGATCAAGCTGGCCAAGCGCAACGCCAAGCCGGTGATCGTGGCCACCCAGATGCTCGACTCGATGATCAACGCCTCCCGGCCGACCCGCGCCGAGGCCTCCGACGTGGCCAACGCCGTGCTGGACGGCACCGACGCGGTGATGCTCTCCGGCGAGACCTCGGTCGGCAAGTACCCGGTCGAGACCGTCAAGACCATGGGCCGGATCATCGAGGCGGTGGAGGCCGAGGTGCTGGACGCCGGACTGCCGCCGCTGACCATCCGCAACAAGCCGCGCACCCAGGGCGGCGCGGTGGCCCGCGCGGCCGCCGAGATCGGCGACTTCCTCAACGCGAAGTACCTGATCGCCTTCACCCAGTCCGGCGACACCGCCCGGCGGCTGACCCGCTACCGCTCGCCCATCCCGGTGCTCGCCTTCACCTACGAGCAGGCCGTGCGCAGCCAACTGTCGCTCACCTGGGGCGTGGAGACCTTCCTCGGCCCGTTCGTGCCGACCACCGACGAGATGGTCGCCCAGGTGGACGCGCAGCTGCTCAGCCTCGGCCGGTGCGAGCGCGGCGACATCGTGATCATCACCGCCGGCTCGCCCCCCGGCCTCGCCGGGTCCACCAACCTGGTGCGGGTGCACCACGTCGGGGAGTTGGACAACTGACCTACGGGGAGTTGGACAACTGACCCACGCGCACGCGGCCGACGCCCGCCCCGCAACCGGGGCGGGCGTCGGCCGCTTGTAAGGGCACGAGAGGTGACGGGTGACCCTTGGCCGTTGCTCGGGGCCCCGTCAGGAGGAGGCCCGACCGGTCACCGCCGTCCGCGCGATCTGGGTCAGCTTCGCCACCTCGAACGCGCTGTACGCGCCGCCCGCGAGCAGCGAGAACTTCACGCCCTCACGCCCGGCCGGGCGGCGGAAACCCTCCGGCAGCCGCCGCCGGTAGTGCTCGGCCGCCCGGTGGAAGAACTGCGGACGCTCAGCCCGACTGACACAGCCCGCCAGATCCAGCACGAACAAGTAGTGCCGGATCATCCGCCCGAACAGGAAAGGCCGCGCCGCCTCCGGCCCGCCCATCGCGGCCAGCAGCTCGAAACTGCGCTCGTACTGGTCGAACAGGTCGAACTCGCTGTCGCCCGGCGAACCGGCCGGATGCACCGTCTGCCGCCGCCGCAACTGCACCAACTCCTGGTTCAGCACCGCGATCCGCCGCGCCGCCAGCAGCGCCTGGTGAACCAGCGGCACCTCCTCGTACCGCCCGTCCGGGAACGCCAGCTCGGCGCTCGACCAGAGCCGACGACTGATCAACCGGTCCCAGGCCAGCGCCGGCGCCCCGAACAACTCCGGATGCTCCGACGGTCCGAACACCGCCGACCCCGCCTGCGCCAGCAACGCCTCCGCGGCCCCCGCCCACACCCGACCCGCATGCAGCCGGGTGTGCCCGAAGAGCAGCAACTCGGGCCGCTCGGCCTCGTCGAAGTCCCGCAACCGGTCCAGGATCGCCAGGAACGCACCAGGGGTGAGCAGGTGGTCGCTGTCCAGGAAGAGCAAGTACTGCCCGGTGGCCCGCGCCGCCCCCGCGTTCCGCGCCCGCCCGACCCCCACCGAGGCGTTCAACCGCAACACCGACACCCGCGGATCCGCAGCCGCCTGCGGGATCTCCGCCGGACAGTCCGGCGACTGATCCGCGACCACGATCACCTCGAAACCCCCGAACGACTGGTCGAGGATCGACTCCAGGCAGTCGGAGAGCTGTCTGTGCTGGTCATAGGCGGGAACGATGACGGAAATGAGCGGCTGCGGCATGAGGCCAGAAGGTAGGTCTCGGTCAGGGCCATGGCAAGCGGCGCAGACGGACAATCCAGGCAAAGCAGTTGGAACTCCCCGGAGTGCTCACGCTCTCCTCACCTGACATCCCGATCTCCCACCACGGCGGCCGCCACGGGCCAGGCGGGCGCGCAGCACGGCCACGCCCTGACCGGCCGCGACCTCACCGCACGGCCGCCGGCAACTCGCGCAGCCGGCTGACCGGCGACAGCGCCAGCGGCACCAGCATCAGCGCCGAACCGGCGGCCACCGCGATGAGCGCCGCGCGCGGGCCGACCGCGTCGCCCAGCACGCCGCCGAGCAGGCCGCCCAGCGATCCGCCACCGAACAGCACGGTGCGGAAAGCAGCGTTCATCCGGCCCATCAGAGCGGGCGGGGTAACGGTCTGGCGCAGGCTCAGGACCACCACGTTGGAGACGCCCCCCTGCGGGGCGCACTACGCGCGCTGCTGACGGCGACCGTCGAAGGAGCCGCCGCTGCGCCCGAGGACCTCACGGTGCTCAACGCGGCGTCCGCAGCCGCGCCCGGATGGGTGGAACTGACGGCCGATGTGGCACCGGTCGAGCACTGCACGGTGACGGGCCAGGAAGCGCGGCTCGCGGCCATCGCGCGCGACGCGATCTCCCTGCTGGCCGGGCCGCGAAGGGCGCAACTGCGGGCCTGCCAGGGCCCAGGGTGCATCCAGTTCTTCGTGAAGGACCACCCCAGGCGCGAATGGTGCTCGGCCGGCTGTGGGAACCGGGCCCGGGCAGCCCGGCACTACCGGCGAGTGCGGGACGGGGCGGGGGAGGGGGAGGGGTAGCGGTTAGTGCTTGGGGCCGATGTGGCGGTCGAGCAGGGCGACGCAGTCGCGGCGGGCGATGGAGATGTTGGTAACGCCGTTTGTGCGTCGCACGGATTTCCAGCTCACTCCGACTGAGTCAAGCGCGCGGGTGAAGATGCCGATGATGTCGGTGGACGTGTTGGTGAGGAAGGAGCGGGGGTACTCGTAGCGCTTGGCCGTGCCGTTGACGGTGCGCGTGCTTCGGGTGCCCGCACCGGGCACCGCGCGCATGGCCTGCGCACAGAGCTCGATGAGCCCGGGCCAGGCATTGCCGCACGCGATGCGCAGCGCGTAGACGGACTTGCGGCCCTCGCTGAGACAGCCGTCGCCCAGGTAGAGGCCGAGCAGGTAGCTGTAGTCCGCAGACGGCCGGTCGGCGGCGAGGCCGCTGGGTGTCAGGGGGCACTCGGCGGTCATGCGGGGGCTGGGGGTGGCGCCGAGGGCCCACTCGCGGATCGAGAAGCGGGAGATTCCAGCGGCCCGGCTGACTTCGCTGAAGGTGAGGCCCGAGCGGTGGAGGGCTATCGCGCGGGCTCGGGTTGCCTGGTCGTACATGCGACGAAAATTCGCAGAGAAACGGCCGACCGGCAGTGGGGATTGAGAGGAATCACCCGTACGTGCGATGGTCGACAGCCGTTGGGTCAGTACAGGCTGCCTTCGAAATGAAGGAAAAGTGCCCCGAGTGGGACTCGAACCCACACTGTAAGGTGTTTGAGACCTTCGCCTGCTGCCAATTGGGCTATCGGGGCCTAGCAATCGAAGGTGGACTCCCCTCCGAGTTAACTCAAACATACAGGGTCTGGGTACTCTCGTGCATGCAGCCCCCGCCGGAACGAGGAGTCACGTGAGCACCGCCGACGAGCAGCCCCAGGCGCTTGAGACCGACTCGCCCCAGATCACCCGAATTGTCATCGCCGAGGACGAGGCCCTGATTCGGCTCGACCTGAAGGAGATGCTCGAGGAGGAGGGCTACACCGTGGTCGGTGAGGCCGGGGACGGGGAGACGGCGGTGAGGTTGGTGGAGGAGCTGAAGCCCGATCTGGCGATCCTCGACGTCAAGATGCCGATCCTGGACGGGCTCTCCGCGGCTGAGCGGATCCATGAGGCGCACCTGGCGCCGGTGCTGATGCTGACCGCGTTCTCGCAGCGGGAGCTGGTGGACCGGGCGCGGGACGCGGGCGCGATGGCGTACATCGTGAAGCCGTTCTCGAAGAGCGACCTGGTGCCGGCGATCGAGATGGCGGTGTCGCGGTACACGGAGATGCGGACGCTGGAGGAGGAGATCGCGGATCTCACCCAGCGGCTGGAGACGCGCAAGCTGGTGGACCGGGCGAAGAGCGTGCTGCAGACGAAGTTCGGGCTCACCGAGCCTGCCGCGTTCCGCTGGATCCAGAAGACCTCGATGGACCGTCGGATGACGATGGCGGCCGTTGCGGAGGCTGTGATCGAGGAGGGCGAGGCGCAGGACCGCAAGAAGGCCGAGGACCAGTAGGTAGCAGGCAGGACAGCGCAGAGGGCCGGTCACGCGGATGCGTGACCGGCCCTCTTGCGTTCTGCGAAGGCCCTCAGTCCTCGCCGAGGTAGGACTTGCGGACCGACTCGTCCTGCAGCAGCTCGGCGCCGGTGCCCGTCAGCACGATGCTGCCGGTCTGCATGACGTATCCGCGGTCGGAGAGCGAGAGCGCGGCCTGGGCGTTCTGCTCGACGAGCAGGATGGTGGTCCCGGCGGCCTTGAGTTCCACGATGGTCGCCATGATCTTCTGCATCATGATCGGCGAGAGTCCCATGGAGGGCTCGTCGAGCATCAGCAGTTTCGGACGGGACATCAGGGCCCTGCCCATGGCGAGCATCTGCTGTTCGCCGCCGGACAGGGTGCCGGCGGCCTGCTTGCGGCGTTCGCCGAGGATCGGGAAGAGCGTGTAGGCGCGTTCGATGTCCTCGGTGATGCCGGGGGTGTCGCGGCGCAGGAAGGCGCCGAGGAGGAGGTTCTCCTCGATGGTCATGCGCGGGAAGATGTGCCGGCCCTCGGGGGAGTGGGCCAGGCCGAGCGAGACGATCTTGTGTGCGGGGACGGTGGCCAGCGGCTGGCCGTCGAAGGTGATGGTGCCGTGGGTGGGGCGCAGCAGTCCGGAGAGGGTGCGCAGGGTGGTGGTCTTGCCGGCGCCGTTGGTGCCGATGAGGGTGGTGACTTCGCCGGCTGCGACGGTGAAGCTGATGCCCTTGACGGCTTCGATCTTGCCGTAGGCGACGCGGAGGTCCTGGACTTCGAGGAGTGCGGTGGTCATTCGGACGTCTCCGTGGGCTGCTCAAGGGGGGTGCCGAGGTAGGCGGTGATGACGCGTTCGTCGTTCTGGACGGTCTCCCGGTCTCCCTCGACGATCTTCTGGCCCTGGACCAGGACGGCGGTGCGGTCGCACAGGTTGAAGATGAACCGCATGTCGTGCTCGATGACCAGGATGGCGATGCCGCGGTCGCGGATGGCGAAGACGAGTTCCTCGGCGGCCCGGGTCTCCTGGGGGTTCATGCCGGCGGTGGGTTCGTCGAGCAGCAGGAGTCCGGGTTCGCTGGCCAGGGCGCGGGCGATCTCGAGCTTGCGCTGTTCGCCGTAGGGGAGGTTGCGGGCCAGGTGCTCGGCCTTGTCGGCGAGGCCGGTGAACTCGAGGAGTTCCATGGCCTTCTGGCGGCTCTCGGCTTCGGCGCGCCGGTAGCCGGGGCCGCGGACCAGGGCGGACAGCAGGCCTTCCTTGGTGCGGCTGTGCCGGCCGACCAGGACGTTCTCCAGGACGGTCATGTTGGCGAAGAGCCGGATGTTCTGGAAGGTGCGGGCGATGCCGGCCTGGGTGACCAGGTGGGGTTTGGGCGGAAGGATCTTGTCGCGGTAGCTGACGGTGCCTTCGGTGGGGACGTAGAGGCCGGTGAGGCAGTTGAAGAAGGTGGTCTTGCCGGCGCCGTTGGGGCCGATCAGGCCGATGATCTCGCCTTCACTGACCGTCAGGTCGACGTTGTTGACGGCGGTGAGGCCGCCGAAGCGCATGGTGACGCCGCGAACGTCCAGCAGGGGGGCCGCAGTTGTGGTGCTCATGGGTCACGCCCCTGCCTTGCTGAGGTTGGTCGCGTCGGCGGAGTCGCCCTGCGCGGGGATGTCGGCCTCGTGGAACTCGAGTTGGCGGCGCCGGTTGGCGACGATGCCCTCGGGGCGGAAGCGCATCAGCAGGATCAGGGCGACGCCGAAGGCGAGGAGTTGGTAGTTCTTGAGGAAGGTGAGCTTCTCGGGGAGCAGGTAGAGCAGCGAGGCGCCGAGCAGCGGGCCGCTGACGGTGCCCATGCCGCCGAGGACGACGGCGGCGAGCAGGAAGGCGGAGTTGGGTGCGGTGGAGCCGGCGAAGACGTAGGGGGTCGGCACCACGTTGTAGGTGACGTGGGCGCTGACGGTGCCGGCCAGGCCGGCCAGTGCGGCGCCGAGGGCGAAGGCGGTGAGCTTGGTGCGGAAGCCGTTGATGCCCATGGCTTCGGCGGCGGTCTCGTCCTCGCGGATGGCGATCCAGGCGCGGCCGATGCGGGAGTTGCTGGCCCGGCTGAAGACGGCGACCACGATCAGGGTGACGATCAGCATCAGGAAGAAGTAGTTGGCGAAGCGCCCGATGGTGAAGGAGCCGATCTGGTGGGCGTCGCCGAGGTTGAGGCCGAAGAAGCTGATGTCGGGGATCTGGGCGATGCCGTCGGGGCCGTTGGTGACCTTCGGTCCGGAGGCGCCGTCGAGGTTGTTCACCACGATGTGGAAGATCTCACCGAAGCCGATGGTGACGATGGCCAGGTAGTCGCCGCGCAGCCGCAGGGTGGGTGCGCCGATCAGCACGCCGAACACGACCGAGACCGCGGCGCCGATCAGGGCGGCGGCGAGGAAGGGGACGTGGGCGTCGCGGTAGGGGGAGAACTGGGAGCCGGAGATCAGGGCGGCGGTGTAGGCGCCGACGCCGAGGAAGGCGACGTAGCCGAGGTCGAGCAGGCCGGTGAGGCCGACGACGATGTTGAGGCCGAGGGCGACGGTGGCGAAGATCAGGATGTTGACGCCGAGGTTGGCGAACTGGTCGTTGCTCTGGGTGAGCGGGAAGAGTGCGGCGGCGATGAAGGCGGCGGACATCGCGTACGGGCGTCGGCGGGTGAGCAGCGCGGAGGCGCGCTCGAAGAGGCCGGACTTCAGGTAGGCGGCGGCGCTGAACGCGATGACGATCAGGAAGCCTGCGAAGAGTTCGCCGTACGGGGTCTCGATGCCGTAGGTGAAGATGCCGAGGCCGGCTGCGGCGATGGCGGCGATGACGATCAGGTCCTGCCAGAGCGCGGTGGCCGCGGGCTTGGTGGCCGGGTGGCGGTCGGCGGGCAGGGCCAGGGTGCCGTAGAGCGCGGGCAGCACGGCGATGCCGGCGATCCAGCCGCCGACGGTGAGGTTGGCGAGGCCGCCGAGTTCGTAGCTGATCGCGCCGAGGGTGAACCAGGTGACGGCGAAGGCGCTGACGGCGAGCCAGCGCAGTGGCTGGGTGTGGCCGGTGGGAGCCAGCCAGCCGAGGCCGCGCAGTCCGTAGGCGGCGAGCGTCTGCAGGAGCAGCAGCAGGCCGGCGGTGAGGGTGAGCAGTTGGAGGCCGGCGGGGTAGCCGACGACGGTGAGGTCACCGGGGAAGTCGGAGGTCCAGGTCCAGGAGAGGAAGACCGAGACGATGGTGAGGACGGCTCCGGCGGCGGTGATCGCGCGGGCGGTGGCGGTGGGGATGCTTCCTTCGAGTGTTTCGAGGAGCTCGCCGACCTGCTTGCGCACCCGGGCGGTGATGATGGGGACGGTGATGGTCATCTCTGGGTCTCCTTCGCCCTCAGGCCCGGTCCGCGACGCGTTCGCCGAGTAGTCCTTGTGGCCGCAGCAGCAGGACCAGGATGAGCAGCACGAAGGCCCAGACCGGAGCCCAGGCCTGGCCGCCGAGTTGGTGCAGGCCGGGCACGTCGGCGATGTAGGCGGTGGCGAGTGCTTCGGCCAGGCCGAGCACGAGGCCGCCGAGCATGGCGCCGTAGATGTTGCCGATGCCGCCGAGGACGGCGGCGGTGAAGGCCTTGAGGCCGGCCTGGAAGCCCATGTCGAAGCTGACCTGGCCGTAGCGCAGGCCGTAGCAGACGGCGGCGACGGCGGCGAAGAGGGCGCCGATGGCGAAGGCGGTGGCGATGATGCGGTTGGTGTCGATGCCCATCAGCTGTGCGGTGTCCGGGTCCTGGGCGGTGGCCTGCATGGCGCGGCCGGTGCGGGACTTCTGGACGAAGAAGGCCAGGATGATCATGCACAGGGGGGCGGCGAGCACGGTGAACAGGTCGCCGGACTGGATGCTGATGCCGGCGAAGTGCCAGGGGCCGCTGGGGATCTGGGGGAAGACCCGGGGGCTGGTGGCCTTGGGGTAGAGGTTGTGCACGGCTTGCTGGAGGGCGAGCGAGAGGCCGATCGCGGCGATCAGCGGCGCGAGCCGTGGGGCGGTGCGCAGCGGCCGGTAGGCGAATCGTTCGGCGCCGAGGGCGATCAGTACGGCGATCAGGGCGCCGCCGATCAGCATCAACGGCAGTGCGATCCACAGGGTGGTGCCGGCGGGCAGGACGAGGTAGACGGTGAGGGCGCCGAATCCTCCGGTCATGAAGATCTCGCCGTGGGCGAAGTTGATGAGCTGCACGATGCCGTAGACCATGGTGTAGCCGATGGCGATGAGCCCGTATGTCGAGCCTAGGAACAGGCCGTTGGCGAGTTGTTGCGGCAGGGTGTGCACCGCAAGCCTCCATGTCGCTGTGGAGAGGTCGCTGTGGAAGCGGGGCGTCTCGTGGGATGGGGGGCGAGGGACGCGGGGCCGCGGGCGCAGGGGTGTGCGCTCGCGGCCCCGGGGGTCAGGCTGTTCAGCCGGTGAAGGTGCCGGTCTTGACGGAGGCCCACTTGCCGCTCTTGACCTGGTACACGGTCAGCTGCTTGTTGGTGGTGTCGCCGAACTCGTCGAAGGAGACGTGGCCGGCGATGCCGTCGAAGTTGGAGTTCTGCACAGCGGTGACGATCTTGGCGCGGGCGTCGGTGGGCAGCTTGCCGTTGTTGTCGGAGACGACCTTGCCGATGGCCTTGATGATGGCGGTGGCGGCGTCGTAGGAGTAGCCGCCGTAGGTGCCGTAGTCGCCCTGGAGGTTGGCGGCCTTGTACTTGGCGATGAAGTCCTTGGCGGTGTCCAGGGTGTCGATCGGGACGCCGACGGAGGTGACCAGGTCGCCCTCGCTGGCGGGGCCGGCGGTGCTGATGTAGGTGTCGGAGAACATGCCGTCACCGCCGAACAGCGGGATGGTGGAGCCGGCCGCCTTGAGCTGCTTGGAGAGCAGCGAGGACTCGTCGTACTGGCCGCCGTAGTAGAGCAGGTCGGCGCCGGAGTCCTTGATCTTGGTGACCAGGGTGGAGAAGTCCTTGTCGCCGGTCGACACGTGGTCGGTGCCGGCGATGGTGCCGCCGTCCTTGGTGAAGGAGTCCTGGAAGATGGCGGCCAGGCCGGCGCCGTAGGTCTGCTTGTCGTCGACGACGAAGGCCTTCTTCTTGCCCGCGGTGGCGGTGGCGTACTGGGCCGCGAAGGCGCCCTGCAGGGCGTCGGTGGTGGCGGTGCGGAAGTAGGTCTTGAAGCCGCGGACCTTCTTGCCGGTGCCCCAGTCCGGGCCCTGGGTCAGCTTCGGGTTGGTGTTGGAGGGCGAGATCTCGACCAGGTTGGCGGTCGCGAAGACCTGCTGCATCGAGGCTGCCACGCCGGAGTTGAGCGGGCCGACGACGCCGAGCACGGAGCTGTCGGCGACCAGCGAGGTGGCGTTCTGCTGGCCGGTGGCGGGCTGCGCCTGGTCGTCCAGGGCCTTGACCTTGAAGGTGACGCCGGGGACGGTCTTGTTCTTGTTGGCGTCGTCCACGGCGATCTGGACGCCGCCCTGGATGCCCAGGCCGGTGGCGGAGTTCTGGCCGGAGAGCGGCGCGTCGACGGCGATGGTGACGACGGTTCCGCCGGAAGAGTCGCCGGCCTTGCTGCCGCCGCGGGAGCCGCAGGCGGTGACGGTGAGGGCTCCGGTGAGGGCGATGCTCAGGACGAGCAGTGAACGATGACGCACGAGGGTCCCCTTCTGGTGTGAAGGCGGCGGGCCGGGGGCGGCCGGTCGCCAGTTCGCGCGCTGGGGCAGCCCTAAGTGCTGTGCCCGGTCCGGTGGCGCGGTGACTGGCCGTGACTCTAGAACGCTTGAGGCGGCTGGGGCAGGGGTGTGCCGTTGCTGTGATTCTTCTGTTATGAGCACAGCATGCTTTGTCTCAAATATTGGATGATTTGAGGTTCGCTCGGCGGCGCTCTGCCAGGCCTGGGGCGCTCGGCGGCTGATGGGAGCCTTAAAACGGAGAGGTGATGGACGATCCGTCCGGTGTTCGGATATAAGTGTCCGGGACGATTGGGCCGGTCGCGTGCGTCCGAATTCCGGACGTCACGTAGTCCGGGTGGCGCTGGCGGGCCATTCCGCGAAGTGTGCGCGGCGTGTTGGGCAGATTGCTTGGATGTTACGCAGCGTTACAAACGGATGAGTCGGATCCGGAAACGCCGACGCCCCCTCGCTGGCGAGCACCTGCCCAGCGGGGGCGGTGGCCAAACGAGGGGGCGTCGAAGGTGCGGGCGGGCGGCTACAGGTCGCGCAGCGCGCAGGTGAGGCGGCAGCTGGTCAGCCGGCGCCCGGTGTCGTCGGTGACCGCGATCTCGTAGGTGGCGGCGGTGCGGCCCTTGAAGACGGCGGTGGCCACGCCGGTCACCAGGCCGGAGGTGGCCGAGCGGTGGTGGGTGACGTTGAGGTCCACGCCCACCGCGTAGCGGCCCGGTCCGGCGTGCAGCATCGCCCCTATCGAGCCGAGCGTCTCGGCCAGCGCCGCCGAGGCCCCGCCGTGCAGCAGACCGTAGGGCTGCTGGTTGCCCTCCACCGGCATGGTGCCGACCACCCGGTCGCCGGACGCCTCCACCACCCGGATGCCCAGCTTGTCGCCCAGCGTGCCGCCGGAGAAGGTGCTGGGCTCCACTCCGAGCTTGGCGAAGTGGTCGAGCACGTCCTGCGGTACGTCGAGCTTGAGGGGGGCGCGGTCGGTGGGGGGCAGCTCGGTCATCCGTGTCTCTCCTGCCGGTCGAGGGTGGACCGCGGGGGCGGCCCTTTCGTGATCGTACGACTGGCGGGGCCGGTATCCCTGGTGGGGTGCCTCGTGGCTGGTCGGCGTTGTCAGTCACGCGGCCTAGGATCGTGGGCGGCAGTTGGAGTCGGCAGGAACGGACGTTGACGTGGCTACGCAGAGTACGGTGCAGGGCGCGAGCGGTGCTGGCGGGGCTGCGGCCCGGCCCCGGCTGATGCTGCTCGACGGGCACTCCCTGGCCTACCGGGCGTTCTACGCCCTCCCGGTGGAGAACTTCAACACCCAGACCGGCCAGCCGACCAACGCGGTCTACGGCTTCGCCTCGATGGTCTCCAACACCGTGCGCGACGAGGCCCCCACCCACCTCGCGGTGGCCTTCGACGTCTCCCGCAAGACCTTCCGCTCCGAGGAGTTCCCCGACTACAAGGCCAACCGGGCCAAGACGCCGGACGAGTTCCGCAGTCAGGTCGGCCTGATCGGCGAGCTGCTGGACGCGATGAAGGTGCCGCGGATGGCGCTCGAGGGCTTCGAGGCAGACGACATCATCGCCACCCTGGCCACCGCCGCCGAGGCGGCCGGCTTCGAGGTGCTGATCGTCACCGGCGACCGGGACTCGCTGCAGCTGGTCACCGAGCACACCACCGTGCTCTACCCCACCAAGGGCGTCTCCGAGCTGACCCGCTACACCCCCGAAAAGGTCGCCGAGAAGTACGGGGTGACGCCCCGTCAGTACCCGGACCTGGCCGCGCTGCGCGGCGACCCGTCCGACAACCTGCCCGGCATCCCCGGCGTCGGCGAGAAGACCGCCGCCAAGTGGGTCAACCAGTTCGGCTCCTTCGACGAGCTGGTCGCCCGGGCCGACGAGGTCAAGGGCAAGATCGGCGAGAAGCTGCGCGAACACCTCGACTCGGTCAAGCGCAACCGGGTCCTCACCGAGCTGGTCCGCGACGTCGAACTCCCGCTCGGCGTCGACGACCTGGCCCGGGTCCCGTTCGACCGCGAGGCCGTCGGGCAGCTGATGGAGTCGCTGGAGTTCCGCAACCCCAACTTCCGCGAGCGCCTGTTCAACCTGGACGTCGGCGCCGCCGCCGCGGCCGAGCAGGCCGTGGCCGCCCCCGGCGTCGAGGTCGAGGGCGAACTGCTCACCGACCCCGGCACCCTGGCCGCCTGGCTGGAGCAGCACGCGCACGGCACCGTCGCGCTCGCCTCGGTGTACCAGTGGGCGCTGGGCAGCGGCTCGGTCCAGGAGGTGGCGCTGGCCACCGCCGACTCCGCCGCCTGGTTCGACCCGGCCCAGTTGGCCGAGCAGGACGAGCGCGCCTTCGCCGCCTTCCTCGCCGACCCGAAGCAGCCCAAGGCGCTGCACATCGCCAAGCAGGTGATCCGGGCCTTCGCCGAGCAGGGCTGGACGGTCGCCGGGGTCGCCGCCGACACCGCGCTCGCCGCCTACCTGGAGAAGCCCGGCCGGCGCACCTTCACCCTGGAGGTGCTCGCCGAGGAGTACCTGAGCCGCTCGCTGACCCCCGCCGCCGCCGCCGAGAGCGGCCAACTCGCCTTCGACGCACCGGAGGAGGACGCGGCCGCCGGTGCCCAGGCGCTGATGGTCCAGGCCCGCACGGTGCTGGACCTCGCCGAGCTCTTCGACACCCGGCTCGCCGAGGTCGGCGCGGTCGAGCTGATGCACGACATGGAACTGCCGATCGCCGCCCTGCTGGCCCGGATGGAGCGCACCGGCATCGCCGCCGACCGGGAGTGGCTGGACTCGCTGGAGAAGCAGTTCGCCACCGAGATCCAGCGCGTGGTGGAGGAGGCGCACGCCGCCGCCGGACACCCGTTCAACCTCGGCTCGCCCAAGCAGCTGCAGGAGATCCTGTTCGGCGAGCTCAACCTGCCCAAGACCAAGAAGATCAAGACCGGCTACACCACCGACGCCGACGCGCTGACCTGGCTGGCCACCCAGACCGACAACGAGCTGCCGGTCATCCTGCTGCGCCACCGCGACCAGGCGAAGCTGCGCACCACCGTCGAGGGCCTGCTCAAGACCGTCTCGCCGCAGGGCCGGATCCACACCACCTTCAACCAGATGGTCGCCGCCACCGGCCGGCTCTCCTCGCAGGACCCGAACCTGCAGAACATCCCCGTGCGCACCGAGGAGGGCCGGCTGATCCGCCGCGCCTTCGTGGTCGGCGAGGGGTACGAGTCGCTGCTCACCGCCGACTACTCGCAGATCGAACTGCGGATCATGGCCCACCTGTCCGAGGACGAGGCGCTGATCGAGGCCTTTGCCAGCGGCGAGGACCTGCACACCACCGTCGCCTCCTCGGTCTTCTCGGTCGAGCCCGGCGCGGTCGACGCCGAGATGCGCCGCAAGATCAAGGCGATGTCCTACGGCCTGGCCTACGGGCTGTCCGCCTACGGCCTGTCCCAGCAGCTCGGCATCAAGCCGGCCGAGGCGCAGGGCCTGATGGACACCTACTTCGAGCGCTTCGGCGGCGTGCGCGACTACCTGCACCGGGTGGTCGAGGAGGCCCGCGCCACCGGCTACACCGAGACCCTGCTCGGCCGTCGCCGCTACCTGCCCGACCTGACCAGCGACAACCGCCAGCGCCGAGAGATGGCCGAGCGGATGGCGCTCAACGCCCCCGTGCAGGGCTCGGCCGCCGACATCGTCAAGATCGCCATGCTCCGGGTGGAGGAGGAGCTGACCAAGGCCGGGCTGAAGTCCCGGATGCTGCTCCAGGTGCACGACGAAATCGTCCTCGAGCTGGCCCCCGGCGAGCGCGGGCCGGTCGAGAAGATCGTCCGCGACCAGATGGCCGGCGCCTACGACCTGCGCGCCCCGCTGGACGTCTCGGTCGGCATCGGCGCCAACTGGGAGGCCGCCGCGCACTGACGGTACAACTGAGGTAGGGCCGCTGCCGCCGTGCAAGGAGATGAGAGCGATGTACGCACGCTTGAGCACCTACCAGGGTGAGCCGATCGAGGCCGAGATCGACCTCGCCGCCGGCAGCGAACTGCCGATCAAGCAGGTGCGGGAGCTTCCCGGCTTTCGCGGCGTGTACTTCCTGGCCGACCGCGCCTCCGGCAAGACCCTGACCCTCACCCTCTGGGAGGACGAGGCTGCGATGCGTGCCAGCGAGCAGGACGCCACCAAGATCCGCAAGCAGAGCGCCGAACGGGAGCGCACCACCATCCTCTCCGTCGAACGCTTCGAGGTCGGCTTCAGCCGCCTGGAGAGCTGACCACCTCCGTCACTTGCGCGGGTTGGCCCGTCTGGTCGGCTCGGCGGTGGTGGGGTCCTCGGGCCAGGGGTGGCGGGGGTAGCGGCCGCGCAGCTCGGCGCGGACGGCCCGGTAGCCCCCGCGCCAGAAGCCGGCCAGGTCGCCGGTGACGGCGGCGGGGCGTCCGGCCGGGGAGAGCAGGTGGACGGTGAGCGGGACGCGGCCGCCGGCCAGGGCGGGGGCGGCGGCCCAGCCGAAGAGCTCCTGGAGTTTGACGGCCAGCACCGGGCGCTCGCCCGTGTAGTCGACCCGGATCCGGGAGCCGCTGGGCACGGTGATCCGCTCGGGGGCGAGCTCGTCCAGCCGGCCCGCCTCGCCGGTGGCCCAGGGCAGCAGGCGCTGCAGGGCGGCGGTGGTGTCGATCCGGTCCAGGTCGGCCCGGCGGCGGGCCCGGGAGAGCTCCGGCTCCAGCCACTGCTCGGCGGCGGCAAGCAGGGCCGCGTCGCCGACCTGCGGCCAGGGCGCGCCGATCGCGTGGTGCAGGAAGGCCAGACGGGCACGGAGCGAGGCCGCGCCCTCCGGCCAGCGGAGCAGCTCGGTGACGCCCTCGCGGGCCAGACCGTCCAGCAGCGCGGCCCGGACCAGCGCGGGGTCGGGGGCGGTCAGCGGCTCGGTGTCGAGTTCCAGGGCGCCCAGCGCGGTGAGCCGACGGGCCGTCAGCTCGCCGCGACGGCTGCCCGGCGGGGTGGCCCAGCGGACCTCGTCCCGTTCGGTGAGCAGGTGGGCGGCGGCGCGGCGGGCGGTGCTCTCGTCGGTGATCGCGGCGCGCTGGATCCGGGCCGAGGGCGCGCCGGCCGGGCGGTCGGCCACCGCGACGGCCAGCCAGGTTGCGCTGGCCAGAGCGGAGCCGGTGGCGGCCTGCGCGGCGGTGCCCGAGGCCATCAGGAAGGCGTCGCCACGGGCCCGGGCCACCCGTTCGGGGTGGGCGAGGGCGACCAGCAGGCCGGCTGCCGCCGCGTCCGGCACCCCGGTGTCGGGAGCCTGCCCCCCATCCACACGGGCCCCACCCACGCGGGCCCCATCCACACGCGCGTCGTCCACGTGCGCGCGCAGCCGGCGGGTCTCGTCGCGCCAGCGCGCGGCGTACGGGTCGCGGGTACCCCGGACCGCGCGCCAGACCGCTGACAGGTCGTCACCGAGTTCGCGCGGCGGCTCCTCGGAGAGCAGCGCCACCAGCTCGGCCGCCCGCCGGGCCCCCACCAGCGGCGCGCCGTCCAGCAGGGCCCGGGCCAGGCGCGGGTGCAGGCCGGTGCGGGCGAGCCGGCGCCCGCGCTCGGTGACCCGGCCGTCGGCGGGCTGCACCGCGCCCAGCGCGACCAGCACCGCCCGCGCGGCGGCCATCGCCCCGGCGGGCGGCGGGTCGAGCGGGGCCAGCGAGCCGGCGTCCGGGTCGCCCCAGCAGGCGGCCTGCAGTGCGAACGGCGCCAGGTCGGCGAGCGCGATCTCCGGGGCGGCGAAGCGCGGCGCCCGGGCGTCCTCGACCTCGGCCCAGCAGCGGTACGCGACACCCGGCGCCTCGCGGCCGGCCCGCCCGGCCCGCTGGCGTCCGGCGGCCAGCGAGGAGCGCACGGTGACCAGCGCGGCCAGCCCGCGCGCGTGGTCGGTGCGCGGTTCCCGGGTGAGCCCGCTGTCCACCACGATCCGCACACCGGGCACGGTCAGCGAGGACTCCGCCACCGAGGTCGCCAGGATCACCCGGCGCCGCTGACCGACCGTCAGCGCGGCGTCCTGCACGGCGGCCGGCGCCCGCCCGTGCAGTTGCAGGACCTCCGCGTCCACCCCGGCCAGCTGCCCCGCGACCCGGGCGATCTCGCCGACGCCGGGCAGGAAGCAGAGCACGTCCCCCTGATGCTCCGCCAGCGCCTGCCGGACCACCGCCGCGACATGGGCCAGCAGCGCCGGGTCGGTCCTGGTCCCCCGCGGGGGGCGCGCGGCGCGCGGCGGCGGCGCCCAGCGGATCTCGACGGGGTGCGCGACTCCGTGCGCTTCCACCACCTCGGCGCCGCCCAGCAGTTCGGCCCAGGCCGCGGTGTCCGAGGTCGCCGAGGCGACCAGCACCCGCAGCTCGGGCCGCAGCGCGGCGCGCACGTCCAGCAGGAAGGCCAGCGCGGTGTCGGCGTCCAGGTGCCGCTCGTGGCACTCGTCCAGCAGCACCACGTCCACGCCCGGCAGTTCGGGATCGCGCTGGAGTCGCTGGAGCAGCACACCGGTGGTGACCACCTCGACCACGGTGGCCGGCCCGACCACCCGCTCCCCGCGCACCGTGTGCCCCACCCGACCGCCTGGCTGCTCGCCGAGCAGCCAGGCCATCCGCCGCGCCGCCGCCCGCACCGCCAGCCGCCGCGGCTCGGCGACCAGCACCCGGCGCACCGGGGCGCCGGCCTCCAGCAGCCCGGCCAACGCCAGCGGGACCAGGGTGGTCTTGCCGGTGCCGGGCGGGGCCGAGAGCACGGCGACCCCGGCCGAGTCGAGCGCGGTGGTGAGCGCGGGCAGCGCGGAGCGGACGGGCAGCTCGGCGGAGTGGACGGGCAGCTGGACAGTCACAGCGGCAAGTATTCAGCCCCGCTGGGCCACGAAGATCGCGGTCCCGGGAATGTGCCGCCCGCGCAGCGGACTCCAGCCGCCCCACTCCGAGGTCAGCCCGGCCGGCCACTCCGGCTCGACCAGGTCCAGCAGGGTGAATCCGGCCGCGACCAGCTCCCGGACCCGGTCGCCGAGGGTGCGGTGGTGCTCCACGTAGCTGGCCCGCCCCTGCTCGTCCTGCTCCACGTACGGCGTGCGGTCGAAGTAGCTGCCGCTCGCGGTCAGCCCCTCCTCGCCCGGCTCGTCCGGGAACGCCCAGCGGATCGGGTGGGTGGTGGAGAAGACCCAGCGCGCACCCGGGCGCAGCACCCGGTGCACCTCGCGCATCAGCCGGGCGGTGTCCGCGCTGAACGGGACCGCCCCGTAGGCGGAGCAGGCCAGGTCGAAGGAGCCGTCGGCGAACGGCAGCACGGCCGCGTCCGCCTGCACCAGGGGGAGCGGCCGCTGGTCGCGGGAGAGGTCGATCCGGCGGGCGTGCTGCAGCTGGCGGTAGGAGAGGTCGAGCGCGACCGGGCGGGCGCCCTGGGCGGTCAGCCAGCGCGAGCACTGGGCGGCGCCGGCGCCGATCTCCAGCACGTCCAGGCCGCGGACCTCGCCGAGCAGCCGGGCGTCGGCCTCGTCCAGGCCCTCGGGGCACCAGACGAACCGGTCGTCACCGAGGAAGGCACCGTGCTCGTCCTGGTACTCGTCGGCGTTGCGGTCCCACCACAGCCGGTTGGCCCGGCTGCTCTCGGCGGCCTCGGCCGGGCGGCGCAGGGCGAGGTCCTCCGCCTCCTCGCGGTCGGCCTTGCCGGGGGTGGTGTCCAACGTCATCATGCGCCTCGCGTAGGGTATGGGGTGCGGAAAGCGCCGCTGCGTGGGACCGGCCCCTGGGGGTCGGGATCAGGCGGTGGCATCCGGGGAGAAGGGCCCCTGAGGCTGCCACTCCGCACGTCGGCCGGAAGGCCGCGTGAGGTGCGCAGTTGGAGGATATGGCCTGATCCATACCGGCCTGGACGGTCTCGTCAGCTTCGACGTTGACCGTGCCTGGCTGTCCCCGTATGCTACAAGTTGCGCTGCGGGCCTGCGCGCCTCGGACGGAGCAGGTCGCGCTCGCATCTGTCGAAGACCTCCAGGGCTTTTCGGTGGTAGCGAATACGGGCCCCCGCGTGGCATTACCTACGACTTCATGTCCGTACCGGAGCCCTTTTCCTAATGACGAGCCCCACCGACACCTCTGTCAGCACCACCCCGCAGGTCGCGGTCAACGACATCGGCGACGCGGAAGCGTTCCTCGCGGCGATCGACGAGACCATCAAGTACTTCAACGATGGCGACATCGTTGAGGGCATCATCGTGAAGGTCGACCGTGACGAGGTGCTCCTCGACATCGGTTACAAGACCGAGGGTGTCATCCCCTCCCGCGAGCTCTCGATCAAGCACGACGTCGACCCGCACGAGGTCGTCAAGGTCGGCGACGAGATCGAGGCCCTGGTTCTCCAGAAGGAGGACAAGGAGGGTCGTCTGATCCTGTCCAAGAAGCGCGCGCAGTACGAGCGCGCCTGGGGCACGATCGAGAAGATCAAGGAAGAGGACGGGATCGTCACCGGTACCGTCATCGAGGTCGTCAAGGGTGGTCTCATCCTCGACATCGGCCTCCGCGGCTTCCTCCCGGCCTCGCTGGTCGAGATGCGCCGCGTGCGCGACCTGCAGCCCTACGTGGGCAAGGAGCTCGAGGCCAAGATCATCGAGCTGGACAAGAACCGCAACAACGTGGTCCTGTCCCGCCGTGCCTGGCTGGAGCAGACCCAGAGCGAGGTCCGCCAGACCTTCCTCACCACCCTGCAGAAGGGCCAGGTGCGCTCCGGCGTCGTCTCCTCGATCGTCAACTTCGGTGCCTTCGTGGACCTGGGCGGCGTCGACGGTCTCGTCCACGTCTCCGAGCTGTCCTGGAAGCACATCGACCACCCGTCCGAGGTTGTCGAGGTCGGCCAGGAGGTCACCGTCGAGGTTCTCGACGTTGACATGGACCGCGAGCGCGTCTCCCTGTCGCTGAAGGCGACCCAGGAGGACCCGTGGCAGCAGTTCGCCCGGACCCACCAGATCGGTCAGGTCGTCCCGGGTAAGGTCACCAAGCTGGTTCCGTTCGGTGCGTTCGTCCGCGTGGACGAGGGCATCGAGGGCCTGGTCCACATCTCCGAGCTGGCCGAGCGCCACGTCGAGATCCCGGAGCAGGTCGTCCAGGTCGGCGACGAGATCTTCGTCAAGGTCATCGACATCGACCTCGAGCGTCGCCGCATCAGCCTCTCGCTGAAGCAGGCCAACGAGGCCCTGGGTGCCAACCCGGCCGAGGTCGAGTTCGACCCGACCCTGTACGGCATGGCTGCCTCCTACGACGACGCGGGCAACTACATCTACCCGGAGGGCTTCGACCCCGAGGCGAACGACTGGCTGCCCGGCTTCGAGAAGCAGCGTGAGGAGTGGGAGCGCCAGTACGCCGAGGCGCAGGCCCGCTTCGAGCAGCACCAGGCCCAGGTCATCAAGAGCCGCGAGGCCGACGCCGAGGCCGCTGCCGAGGGTGGCGACGCTGTTGCCGCCGCTGCCGGTGGCTCCTACTCGTCCTCCAGCGACGAGGGCTCCGGCGCTCTCGCCTCGGACGAGGCGCTGGCTGCCCTGCGCGAGAAGCTGGCCGGCGGCCAGAGCTGAAACGCGTAGTGCTGTGAGGCACTGAGCTGGAACACAGGTCCCCACCCGGTCTCCGGGTGGGGACCTGTGGCGTTTCCTGTGGCGTTTCCGGTGACAACTCCTGTCGCGTTTCCGGTGGTGTTTGCTGCCGGTTGCGGCGCGCGCACTCCGTGTTCGTGTGCGGATCGTCCCTGTTCAACTGCGGAAAGCTTTGTGACCAGGGGCTCACTGCGTTTTTATGGGTCTTTTAGGACAGAACACCTAGCTTGGGATGAGTTGCCCGACGGGCTCTCCCCGTCCCGAACGCTAGGCAGACACCGCTTGATGCGCCTCCTTGCCGCTCCTCCCACCACCCCCGCCGCCGCTCCCGGCCGGCTCGCCGCCCTCGGGCGGGCCTGCCGTCGCCACCGGCGCTGGGTGCTGGCGTTCTGGGTGACCGTCCTCGCGCTGGGCGTGCTGATCGGGGGCCGGGTCTTCGAGGGCTCGGTCGCCCACACCGCCTCCGGGGGCGCCGAATCCGCCAAGGGCACCGCCGTGGTCGCCGCCGCCGACCCCTCGGCGGGCAGCATCACCGCCGTGGTCAGCGGCGAGCCGGTGGACACCTCCGCGGTGCGCGACGCCGTCACCGGCACCGCCCAGGACGTCGCCAAGCTGCCCGGCGTGCTCTCGGTGGCCGACGCCTACCAGGGCGGCGCCGGGGCGAGCGCGCTGCGGTCGGCCGACGGCAACGCGAGCCTGGTCTCGGTGCGGATGGCCGACGGGGCCACCAGCAAGCAGCAGGACGCGGTCGGCCAGCGCCTCGCGGCCCTGCACGCGCCCGGCACCCAGGTGACCGTCGGCGGGGACCTGGTGGTCCAGCAGGAGGTCAAGGCGCAGACCCAGTCCGACACCACCTTCGGCGAGATCGTCACGCTGCCGCTCACCCTGGTGGTGATGGTGCTGGTCTTCGGCGGGCTCGCGGCGGCCAGCCTGCCGGTGATCGGCGCGGTCGCCTCGGTCGGTGGCGCGCTGCTGGCCATGTTCGGGTTCAGCCGGATCATGGACCTGGACACCTCGGTCCTGCCGATCGCCACCGTGCTGGGCCTGGGGCTGTCGATCGACTACGCGCTGCTGATGGTCAACCGGTTCCGGGAGGAACGCGGCCGCGGCGCGGAGATCGCCGCCGCCATCGAACGCACCACCGCCACCGCCGGCCGCACCGTGGCCTTCTCCGGGCTGACCGTGGCGGTCGCGCTGAGTGGGCTCTTCGTCTTCACCAGCCCGGTCTTCCGGGCCGTCGCGGCCGCCGGGGTCAGCGTGGTGGTGATCGCGGTGCTCGCCGCGCTCACCCTGGTGCCCGCGCTGCTCGGCTTCGCCGGGCACCGGATCAAGCCGCCCAAGCACCGCGAGCCCGACGAGGGCTTCTTCGCCTGCACCGTGCGCCTGGTGCAGCGCCGGGCGGTGCCGGTCGCGCTGGTCTGCGTGGCGCTGCTGATGGCCGCCGGCGCCCCCTTCCTGAGCGCCCAGATGCGCAGCACCGGAGCGGCCGCGCTGCCCAGCGGCTCGGCGGGCCGGCAGGTCGCCGAGATGGTGCAGCAGCGCTTCCCGCAGACCGCTGCGG